>DATBAW010000303.1:0-14893 GCA_036271335.1 Thermoanaerobaculia bacterium | reverse complement strand
GTCAAGGGGCAGTCGACCGGCTTTTGCCAGCATGTGCTAGCATGAGATCGGAATCAGCCCTGATGGAGGTGTTGCTTGGCCAGCTTGAGCATCCGTAAACTGGACGACGAGGTCTACGACCGGCTCCGAGGTCGTGCCGCTCGCCACGGAGTGTCGATGGAAGAAGAAGCCCGGCAGATCTTGAAGCGAGCCGTCTCGCCATCGGAGCGGCTGGGCGATCTGTTCGTGAAAGTGTTTGGACCCGCCAACGGAGTGGATCTGGACCTGCCGCCGCGCGAGACCCATGAACCCGTCGACCTCGGCTAGGCGCGACGAAAGGGTCTCGGAGTGATCATCGTCGACACCAACGTGGTAGCGGAGTTGATGAAGGCGTCGCCGGCGCAGGCCGTCGTCTCGTGGCTGAATGATCAGGAGGCCTCGGCTCTGTTCTTGACGACGATCACGATCGGCGAGATCGGCTACGGGCTGGAGATCCTGCCTCAGGGCAAACGGCGGCTGCAACTTGAACAGGGTTTTGCGAGGATCCTCGGCGAAGCTTTCGCGGGCCGTATCCTGGCTTTTGACGAAGAGGCTGCCCGTATCTATGGTGCGCTGATGGGAAAGCGCAAGCAGATCGGCCGGCCATTGAGCGCGTTGGATGGCCAGATCGCGGCGATCGCCAGAGCTACGGGAAGCGCGGTCGCTACCCGTAACATCCGCGATTTCGTCGAATGTGGAGTGGAAATCATCAATCCTTTCGATCAAAGTTAGAGAATTCCGGCGGGACGGGGAAGCGGGGGAACGGCACGGTGCAGGCGGCGGTGGAGGTGGACGGCTACCTGCCCTGATCTCCTTCTCAATACCCCCATAGACGCTTTGCGCGGTTCTTCCGTAAGCAAGCAGGAAGCAACATCCCCCTTGGACCGGAGGTCGCGGTCGCGGAGAAACGTCATGCCCAGGTTCGTGCGAATCGTTCTGGCCGTTCTTCTGGCCCTCTGCTCTCGACCGCTCCTCGCGCAGGAGCCTCTCGACACCCGCCGCGTGATCGCCGAGACGACCAACGGCATCGGCGCGCTGCTGGAGGACGCGACCGCCAGCTCGAAGCAGCTCGGGCGGAAGATCGACGTCCTCGGCGCGCTGACGGACGCGGCGGATTCCGTGTCGCCGATCGCCATGGGGCAGTCGCTGGGCCGCGCGCGCCAGAAGGCCGAGGAGGCGAAGCGCGAGACCGACAAGGAGCCGCCACTGCCGGAACCCGTGCCGGCCGTGGTCGACATCGTGTCGCAACTGGTCAATTCGCCGCCGTTCGGCATGCCGGCGGACCGCCTGCGGGCGCGGCTCTTCGTGGAGATCGGCAAGCTCGAGGACGACATCCTTCGCGATGCCGGCAGCTTCCAGCGCGAAGCCAGCGCGATCGACACGCTGCAGAGCCAGCTGACGCGGATCAGCGGCAGCCTGCGTTCCGTGGCGGTCGCCGGCGGCCGGGCCTCCCTGGCGACGCGCGCGGTGGCGCTCAAGTAGGGAATGCTATCTCCCAACGTCATCCCTTAGTATCGAAGCGCGGTCTGTGGCTCGTGCTATGGTCGGTCTCGGGTTGCGCCGATTATGGATTTCCTACGTCTCATCCGGTCCATCGAAGAGCTGCTCTACGAGGTGATGACCTGGCTGGTGTTCTATCCGCGCACGATGTGGCGCGTCGTCGTCCACCCGGCGGCCATGACGCTCTATTCGGAAGACAAGGAGCTCGACGAGGCCGCCGAAGCGTATACCGACAGACTGAGCCCCTTGCTGCTTCTGATGCTTACGCTCCTCATCGCGCATGGTTTCGAGCTCGGTCTCGGCCTCAAAATGCCCGCCATGGAGAGCCCTATCGGTGCGGCGATCTGGGGCTCGGCTCAGAACACATTGATCCTGCGCTCGGTCCTGTTCAGCGTGTTTCCGCTCGTGGCGGCCGTCACCTCGCTCAAGCGCCGGCGGCTTCCTCTCGACCGGTTGAGCCTCCGCCGTCCCTTCTTCAGTCAGTGCTACCTGACGGCACCGTTCGCCCTTGCCATCTCGCTGGCATCGCAGGTCGGAAGGTTGGCGCGCGAGGGGGCGAAACCCGCCGGGGAGGCCCTGGCCGTTCTCGGCATCGTCTGGTACCTCTGGGTCGAAACCGCCTGGTTCCGGCGTCAGCTCGGGGCCGGCCGTGGCCGTGCCCTCCTCGTCGCCCTGGGGAGCACGGCCCTGGCATCGTTCTATTGCCTGGCGATCGGCGCGGTTCTAATCGTTTTGATGGGGGGCCTCGCGCACTGAGCGAGGGCGCCGATTCGTCTCAGAAGAACCGGATCGGATTGCCGTTTACACTTTTTTCCAAGCGTTATTTTCCGGGGGAAAGCGTCCCAAGGGAAAACGCGATCACATAATCCCCCAGCGGCGCGATCGGCAGGCCGTGGCCGCCGGCGGCGATCACCACGTACTGCCTGCCGTCCGGGCCGCGGTAGGTCATCGGCACCGAGCGGGCGCTGGTGGGGAGGTCGGCCTTCCAGACCTCCTTGCCGGTGGTGACGTCGAAGGCGCGGAGGGCGGAATCGATCGTGCCGGCCATGAAGACGAGGCCGCCGGCGGTGACGATGGGGCCGCCGAGCGCGATCGAGCCATAGTCGGCGGGAGGTGGCTCCGCCGGGCCCATCCTCGGCAGGCGGCCGAGCGGCACCGTCCATCGCAGCGCGCCGGTGTCCGCGTCGACCGCGTTCAGCGTGCCCCAGGGGGGCGGCGTGCAGGGCCACCCTCCCGGCGCGCGGAGGAAGCGGCGCGCCACGCCGAAGGGCGTGCCGCTCTGGCGGGCGAATTCCCAGCCGCCGCTCAGGTCGCGGCCGTTGGCCTCCTCCTGGCGAGCGAAATCGGCCTGCGGGATCAGGCGCACTTCCGCCGCGAGATTGTTGATCGGGACCAGCAGCAGACGGTGATCGGGATCGTAGGCGGCGCCCCCCCAGGAGAGGCCGCCGATGTTTCCCGGCAGGATCAGCGAGCCGCCCACGCTCGGCGGCGTGAAGATCCCTTCGTAGCGGAGCTTGCGGATCTCCGAACGGCACCAGGCGCGATCCGCTTCGGAGCCCAGGATCTCGGCGACGTTCATCGTCTGCGCCGCCAGCGAATGGGGAAGGAAGGGGAAGGGCTGCGTCGGCGACGAGACCTCGCCCGCCACGTCGCTCTTCGGCACCGGCTTCTCCTCGACGCCGAAGAGGGGCTCGCCGGTCTCGCGGTTCAGGATGAAAAGGTTTCCATCCTTGGAGCCGACGCCGACCGCCGGGATCGTCCGGTCCCCGCGGTGAACGTCGAACAGCACCGGCGTCGCGGCGACGTCGTAATCCCAGAGATCGTGATGGACCGTCTGGAACGACCAGACGAGCTCGCCGGTCTCCGCGCGCAGCGCCACGACCGAATTCGCGTAGCGGTCGTCGCCCGGCCGCTCGCCGCCGAAATAGTCGGGGCTGGCGCTGCCGGTGGGCACGAAGAGGAGGCCGCGCTCGGGGTCCGCGGCGATCACCGACCAGGCGTTGGCGGCGCCGGTGCGCTGCGCGCCGCCGTTCTTCCAGGTGGCCGCGGCGGGATCTTTCGGGTTCTGCGGGATCGGGTCCCACGACCACTTCAGCTTGCCGGTGAGGGCGTCGAAGCCGCGCACCTCGCCGCTCGGCGCGCTGACCCGATTGTTGTCGGCGATCCCGGAGCCGACCACGATCGTGTTGCCGACGACGGCCGGCGGCGAGGTCTCCTCGTAGTCGGCGTAATGGTCGGCCGGCACCGGAATGCGCAGGCCACGGCGGAGGTCGACGGCGCCGTGGTCGCCGAAATCGTCGCACGGCTTGCCGCTGGCGGCGTCGACCGCGATCAGGCGGGCGTCGATGGTGGCGAGATAGATCCGGCGCTGCCCGGACGGCGCTTTCCAGGTGGAGACGCCGCGGCTGGCGTAGTCGCCATAGCCGGCGTCCTTGTCGATCCGCGCGTCATAGGCCCAGCGCTGCTGGCCGGTGACGGGATCGAGCGCGAGGATGCGGCCGAGCGGCGTCGACAGGTAGAGCGTGCCGTCGACGTAGATCGGGGTCGCCTCGAAGGCGGTCGGCTTGGACTTCTTCGGCTGGTAGGCGTCGCCGGTGCGGAAGGTCCAGGCGACCTTGAGCGTCTGGACGTTGCCGCGGTCGATCGCGGCGAGCGGCGAATAGCGCTGGCCGCCGGGATCGTGCCCCCAGGTAGGCCAGTCGCCGGCAGGCGCCGCGGGGGTCGCGGGCGGCGGGGCCTGCGCCCGCAGCATCGAGGCGGCGACGGCGGCCGCGGCGAAACCCAGCAAAAAGGCTTTTGCGCTCATGGAATCCCCCTGCCGCGAACGATACCAGAGGATTCGGGGTGGGGGCTTTTTCAAAAGGCGGGGCACCCCCTCTTCACGAATATCGTGAAGAGGGGGAAACAGGTGGAAGGGTTCGTAGGCTGGAAGGGTAGGGTGGGCAGAGGGCAGTCCTTGAATGCGATCGATCACGCCAGCGCGGTTTCCCCCTCGCTCGGCGATTCGGCCGGAGCCGCCGGCTTGTCGGCGGGAGCGGCGGGATCGTAGGCGCGGCGGATCTTGAATTCGGGTCGCTTGCCGTCCCCTTCGACGTCGAGGACGATGTAGAGGTGCTTGCCGTCGTCGGAGACGACATAGGACTCGGTCCGCTTCGGTCCTTTATCGGGCTTCGTATGCACGACCAGCGAGCCATCCTTGTCCCAGCTCGCCTGGATCTCGGCCGGGCCGCCGAGCGCGTTGGGGTCTTTCACCTTGCTGCCGTCGGCGGTGAGGACGCGGCTGTGGCCGTCCTTGTCGGTGATCGTCACCTGATGGCCCTGCTGGGCGATCGTCAGCTCCTGCAAGGCCGCGAACGAGGGGTGCTGATTTTCCGGGTGCGCGTCGGCCGGGGCGTCCGTCGTCGCGGTCGAGCTGCCGGGATCGCCGCTATTGCCGCCATTGCCGCCGCCGCCGCGTCCACCGCCACCCCCGCCGTGCCGTCCGCCGCCGCCATGGCGGCCGCCGAAGCCGCCGCCCCCCTTGGCGCCGTTCTGCTGGTCGGACTCGCGCATCCGCGCGGTGAGGTCCTCGTTCAGCGTCCAGGTCCCTTGCAGGCTCGGCGGCTGCGCGGGGGCGGCCGCTGGAGCGTCGGCGGCATTTGCGACATTCGCGGCATTCGCGGCATTCGCGGCAGCCGCGGAACTGGCGGCGGGCAGGACCGCCGCCGTCGCCATGGTCACCGAAAAGACGGCCAGCAGCCTGAGAGTCATTTCCAGGATCCTTCGTGGTCCGCGCATGGTCAGACACCTCCTCGTCGACGCTCAGACTATGGCCGGGGAGCGCGCGAGTCTTCAGGCGCAGGCAAGGAATTTGTAAGTGATGTAAAGTTTTCCAGGCCCGCGGAATCCTGCTGAAAGGACGGCTGTTAAACTTCAACCATGAGATCCCCGCGCCTCGCGCAAAAACTTCCGCTCGCCATTCCGGTCATTTTGGTGATCCTGCTCGCCATCCTGGCCAGCCTCCAGTATCTGTGGAGCGGCGAGGTGAGCGAGATGGAACGGCTCCGGATGCGGGGAACTCAGCGCGCCGCCGGTGCCCGCTTCAGCGAGGATTTCGACCGCGAGGTCGCCCGCGCCTTCCTCCTCTTTCATCCGGTCTCGGGCGAGGCGGGCGACGCGCGGCTCAACCGCGTGGTGCACCAGTACGACCGCTGGCTGGCCGAGGCGCCCTGGCCGCGGCTGGTGCGCGACGTCTTCCTGATCCGCCGGGACGCCGACGGCGGCTCCGGCCTCGAGGTCCTCTGGCCGGCCGAGCACCGCTTCGTCCCCTGTTCCTGGCCGCCCGAGCTGGCCGACCTCCGCAGCCACCTCGAAGCGCCGCCGCCGAACCATCCCGGACACGCCGGTTTCGGCATGGGTCCCACCGTGGCGGCCGAGGTTCCCGGCCTGGTGATTCCGCTCGATTTTCTCGATCACCGGGAGCCCGGCGCGCCGCGTTCCGCTTCCGGCACCGATCTGGTGGTGCGGTTCGACCTGAAGACGATCGAAAGCGAGATCCTTCCCGACCTCACCAAACACTATTTCTCCAGCCCGCAGAACGCCGACTACTCCGTGGGCGTGCGGGTCACCAACGATCCCCGGCGCGTGCTCTACCTCTCCGATCCCCAGATGACCCCGGCTTCCTTCGGCGACGGCGATCTCCAGGTCGGCATGTTCAATCTGCGCCCCTTCGAGGAGCTGCGCTCGCTCTCGACCGAGTCCGGGCTCACCCACCGCCGGCAGGCTCCCGAGCCGCCGGCGCGCGGGAGCGCGGGGCCGCGCGGGATCAGCTTTCACGACATGTTCGGCCTCCATGCGCCACCGCCGCCGAGCCAGGGGCACCATCGGGAGTCGGGCCCTTGGCAGCTGATGATCAAGCATCGCGACGGCTCCCTGGAGGAGGCGGTGGCCGCCATCCGCCGGCGGAACCTGGGGATCAGCCTCGGCATCCTGGCGCTGCTGGGAGCCACGGCCGGCATGATGTTCGTCACCACCCAGCGCGCGCAGCGGCTGGCGCAGCAGCAGATCGAGTTCGTGGCCGGCGTCACCCACGAGCTGAACACGCCGTTGACCGCCATCCGCTCGGCCGGACAGAACCTGGCGGACGGCGTCGTCGCCGATCCTGGCCAGGTGCGGCGCTACGGCGCGCTGATCGAGAGTGAGGGTCGACGGCTCTCCGACATGGTGGGGCAGGCGCTCGACTTCGCCGGCATCCAGTCGGGACGGCGCGTCTACCATCCGCGTCCCGTGGAGATCGCCGAGGTCGTCGACGGCGCCCTCCAGGACTGCCGCTGGCTGCTGCGCGAGAAACGCATCCAGGTCGACCGCGAGGTCGAGCCCGGGCTGCCGCCGGTGCTCGTCGACAGCGCCGCGCTCCGCCGGGCGGTCGCCAACCTGATCGAAAACGCCGTCAAATACGGCGCCAAGGCGGCCTGGATCGGCGTGCGGGCGCAGCGTTCGGGCCAGGATTCAGGAGACAATGGGCCGGTGGAGATCAGCGTCGCCGACCGCGGGCCCGGCATTCGCCGCGAGGACCTGCCGCACCTCTTCGAGCCCTTCTTCCGCGGCCCCGACGCGGCCACCGCCGGCGTCCCCGGCAGCGGCCTGGGCCTCAGCCTGGTGCGCCACATCGCCGAGTCCCACGGCGGCAAGGTGACCGTGACGACCGAGGTGGGGAAGGGAACCACCTTCACCCTGCGGCTGCCGGCCGCCACCAGCGCCGCCGAGGAGATGCAGGGCATGGAGGCGCCGGCGTGACCGCCGACGCGCCCTCCTCGGCCCGCCGCCTCCTGCTGGTGGAGGACGAGCCGAGCCTCGTCCTCACCCTCACCGACCGCCTGATCAGCGAGGGGTTCGACGTCGAGACCGCCGGCGACGGCGAGGAGGGGCTGTCGCGGGCGCTGGAAGGCTCCTTCGACCTCATCCTGCTCGACGTCATGCTGCCGCGCCGGGACGGCTTCGAGGTCTGCCGCGAGCTGCGGTCGCGAGGGATCCAGGTGCCGATCGTCATGCTCACCGCCCGCGGCCAGGTGGTCGACCGGGTGGTGGGGCTGAAGCTGGGCGCCGACGACTACGTGGCCAAACCGTTCGAGATGATCGAGCTGCTCGCCCGCATGGAGGCGCTGTTCCGCCGCGCGCGGACGCCCTCCGCGGCCGCCGCGGGCACCTACACCTTCGGCGACGTCCGGGTCGATTTCCGGCGCGCCGAGGTCTTCCGCGGCGGCGAGCCCCTGGCGCTCTCGGCGCTGGAGTTCAAGCTCCTCACCTACTTCATCCAGAACCGGGGCGCGCTGCTCACCCGCGACGAGCTGCTCGACAAGGTCTGGGGGTACGACGCCATGCCCACCACCCGCACGGTGGACGTCCACGTCGCCTCGCTGCGCCAGAAGCTCGAGCGCAACCCGTCGCGCCCCGAGCTGATCCTCACCATGCACCGGCGCGGCTACCGCTTCGCCGGCTGATTCCCGAATCCACGGCTTTACAACGCTTACAAAGAACTTGCGTCCTCCTGAGGACTGCGGGGCCCGCCGGCCCTATTCTGATCCTCGAGATACGACGGCACCGCGAGGGAGCGGCGCCTTGAAAGGAGACCGACAATGAAGAAGCTCATGACCTTCGCCCTCAGCGCCGCCCTGATGCTCGGCGCCACCTTCGCTGTCCAGGCCCAGCATGGTCCGCATGGCAAGGACATGGCCGCTCACATGGCCTACATGACCAAGGCCCTCGGCCTGACCGCCGACCAGCAGGCCGCCGTCAAGCAGCTCCACACCGACCTGATGGCCAAGTCCCAGCCGCTGATGCTCCAGCACCGCCAGCAGCGGACCGAGCTCAAGGCCCTGATGAACGGCGTCAACCCGAGCTCCGACGAGATCGGTCAGAAGACCCTGGCCTCGCACAACACCGAGCTGCAGCTGAAGGCCCTGCACGACGAGTTCAAGACCAAGTTCAAGGCGCTGCTGACGCCTGACCAGCAGACCAAGCTCACGCAGCTGGAGGCCTCGCACCCGCACGGTCACGGTGGCCCTCTCCACGGCTCTCCGACGCCCGAGCAGAACTAAAGCCTCCTTAACGGATCTGGCCTTGTTCATCACGGGCCGGCGAGCGCAAGCGCCGGCCCGTACTTTTTCCCTCCCGCCCGCCGCAGAACCTTCCCCGCGCCGTTTTTTTGTTTCCCGAGCGCCTATCCTTCCAGGATGGCGGATTTTTTGGCGTCCCGGGCGCCCATCTTTCCTGGATGCCGGTTTTTGGAGCTTCCCGGATGCTTATCTTCGTTGGATGGCCGGCATCCTGGCGTCCCGGGCCGTCATCTTTCTTCCCGGAGCGTTATCCTGATCTCTTGAGCGTCCATCTTTCTTCCGGAGACGTCATCCTGGAGTTTGAGGCCGTATCTTTCTTCCGGAGCCGAGATCCTGGGCTCGCGAGCGCGCGGGACGCTTCTCGGAACGCCATCCTGACGTTTGAGGCGTTATCCTGCTTCCGGGAGGGCGATCTTGGGCTCGCGAGCCTTGGAAGCCTCAGCGGCCCCTAGTTCGCGGGGGGGGTGTAGTTCGGGTTGGCCACCGTGCACTGGAAGGTGAAATGCATGTGGACCGAGCACTGTCCTTCAGGATAGCAAGTGCAGGTCGAGGCCGCGGTGTCGTCGGTAAGGTAGCAGAGCGACTCGCCCTCGCTGTCGCAGGTGTTGTTGGCATGATCGCCGGAAGAGACCTCGGCTTGGACCAGGACCTGATCGCAAGTCTGTCCTGCATAGCCCGTCTGCACCCAATCTACGCTCCACAAGTAAGCGGCCGTCGAGCAGATGTTGGGTGAAGACGGCAAAGCGTAGCCGCGGGGAGATGCCAGAAGGGCGGCGGTGACCAGGGTCAGAGCGGCGAGGATCATGGCGGTTCTACGCATGTGCTTCCTCCTTGAGGGCCCGAGAGGGCGGTTGACCGGCATGAAGGCTTCCGGTTGTGAAGCCTTCCGTAAGGGAGGTGCGCCGGCTTGAGTTTTGCGCTACGTAGCCTCAGAGAAGGACGCGGTCGGGCCAGGATGGCGAAAAGGCGAAAAGAGGTGGTGATCCGCCAGGGGTGCACGGACAGGACCGCTTGTAGCCCGGTACAATACCGGCACTGTGCAGACGAGTGACGCCAGGGCCCGATGAACTGGACACCACCGGAGGAACGAGCATTGCGCATCGCAAGAGGGAGTCAGGCGGTCTTTGCTGCGACCCTGATCGGTCTCGGAATTCTCGGCCTGGTCAAAGGCGATTTCACCCCGGTGTGGGAGCCGGTTCCCAACTGGGTGCCGGCGCGCGAGGTGCTGATCTATCTGTGCGCCTTCGTCTCCCTGGCCTCCGGCCTGGGCCTGCTCTGGCAGCGCACGGCCACCGTCGCGGCCCGCGTGCTGCTCGCCGCTCTCCTGCTCTGGTTCCTGCTGTTGAGAGTGCCCTACCTCTTCCTCGCGCCCGCGGTGGAAGGTTCCTGGTCAGGCTGCGGCGAGACGGCGGTGATGGTGGCGGCCGCGTGGGTGCTGTATGCCGGGTTCGCCGCTGAATGGGACCGGCGGCGTCTCGGTTTCGCCACCGGCGACAAGGGTCTGCGCATCGCGCGGGTGCTCTACGGTCTGGCCTTGCTCCCCTTCGGCGCGGCCCATTTCATCTATCTCAAGGAGACCGCCGCGCTGGTGCCTGGATGGCTGCCGTGGCATCTGGCCTTGGCCGCTTTCACCGGCGGTGCCTTCATCGCGGCGGGTGTGGCGGTGCTCCTCGGTGTGGGCGCGCGGCTGGCAGCCGTCCTCTCGGCGTTGCAGATCGGCCTGTTCGCGCTGCTGGTCTGGGTGCCCATCGTGGCGGCAGGCACCAAAGACGCCTACCAATGGAGCGAGACCATCCTTTCGTTCGCGCTGGCGGCCGGCGCCTGGGTGGTGGCGGACTCCTACCGCGGCATGCGCTGGCTCGCCGTGAACGAGCGTTAGGAGCCTGCGCGGCAGAAAATTCGCTATCCACAGTTTTTTTGTAGAGACGCTCCCAGCCCGTCCACGACAACCTATGCAGTCCACGGGGACGGCGGGACGTCTCCGGCGGAGGGATGACCAGCACCGATGGCAAACGTTTTCTGGGCAGGCCGCAGTTCGAACCCAGCGGTCATCGGGGTGGCCTTCTCACCGGTGGTGCAAGAAGGAAAGGGTTCCTCTCCGGCAGAGACGTCCCGCCGTCCCCGTGGACTGCCAGGAGGTGTCGTGGACGGGCTGGGAACGTCTCTACAAAGAAGCGCTTCGATCGGCCGCGACTCCTGCGGCGCAGGCTCGTAGAGGGTTTGGGAAGTCAGCCCCGGATGGGCGCCAGGGAGTGGCTCGAAGCGCGGGCGGCCAGGATCGACGAGTCCGGGGAGAGCGGGGTAGACTTTCCGGCATGAAGAATCTCTACGAAGCGGGCCGGATGGACGAGGTGAAAGAGCGGCTGGCCCGGCTGCGGCCGGAGAGCGGGCGTCTGTGGGGCACGATGAGTGTGGCGCAGGCGTTGGCGCACTGCTCGGGAGGGTTGGAAGTGGCCGTCGGAGATCGGATTCCGCCACGGATGTTCGTGGGACGCATCCTCGGGCGGATCGTGAAACCGATGGCACTGGGAAACGACGAACCGATGCGCCGGAATTCGCCGACGTCGAAAGATCTCGTGGTGGTGGACGAGCGGGACCTGGAGGTCGAGCGCGATAGATTGCACGGATTGATCGATCGGTTCGTCGCGGCCGGGCCCTCGGGCTGCACCCGGCATTCGCACGCCTTCTTTGGCCGGCTCACGCCGGAAGAGTGGGCGGAATTGATGTACAAGCATCTGGATCATCATCTGCGGCAGTTCGGGGTCTAGAGACGTAGGACCGGCGGCTTGTCGCCGCCGGTCGCCTGAGAGGAGCCTGAACTCCCGACCTCTAGCAGCTGGGCGAGCAGCCGTGGCGGCAGGGAGCCGAGCTCGGGTTGATGTCGCAGGCCGAGCAGCAGATCAGGGCGTGGGCCGGCTTGGCGGTGAAGGAGCTCAGCGAGGCCAGGCAGGCAGTCAGCAGCGCGAGGACGACGAACAGCTTGCGGAGAGGGTGCCCTCCAAGCTGTTATGGAATTCTCTTTCCTTTCCCCGGTTCGGTCCTGGGAATGAATTTTTCTGAGGAAAGGAATAGAATCACCTGACAGACAAGGAGGAAGCCGATGCAGATCGCTCTTCGTTCCGGCGTTTCCGGCACGTTCGTCGCCGCCTGCGCTCTGGCCCTGGCCGCCGGAGCTTCCGGCCAGACCGTCCCGCCGGCACCCGCGAGGGTCGCGGGCGAGACGGTCAACGTCGAGGTCAAGATCGTCCCCTTCTACGCGGTCGATGCCCAGGGAAAGCCCGTCTACGATCTCAAGCCGGAGGAGATCGAGCTGCGGGTGGGAGGAGCCGCCGTTCCGACCGAGTCCCTCGACCGCTACGCGATCGCTTCCGGCAGCTCCGCAACGCAGGGGGCGCCGGCGGCGGCGCCCCCTTCGCGCACGGTCTTTCTGCTCTTCGATCTGGCGTTCTCCTCGCCCACCGGCTTCCAGACGGACCAGCGGCTGGCGTCGCGGATGATCGGGAACTGGCCCGCCGGCGACCGGCTCGTGCTGGTCGTCCATGACACGCGGGCAGGCCTGGAGAAGCTGCTGGGTCCGGTGGCCGCCGACGCCGCGGGGAAGAAGACGCTCCTCGCCGCCGTCGAGGCCCTGAAGCCGGAGGTCCGGCGCGTCGAGCTGCAGGACCGTCCGACCGCCGATTTCGGTCCTCCCGCCGGGGACCACCCGGAATATGTGATGTATTCCGCCTACGACGCGATGCAGGGCTCGGTGCGCGGCGAGTACAGCGGCGTGGCGCGGGACCTCGCGAAATCCTTCGCGGATTTCGCCGCGGAATTGCGCGAGATTTCCGGGCCCAAGCTGGTGATGCTCTTTTCCCAAGGGATCGACAACAAGCTTTATTTCCGTGGCGACGAAGCGAGCGGCAGCGAGGAGAGCGACGTGATGGCGGCCCGCCGCTCGCCGCCGCTGGTGGATCGTTTCGTGGATCCGCTCACCGCCCTCGCCGCCTCGGGCACGGTGGCCGTGCTGGTCAACACCGATCGCGGCCGCGGGGCCGACGCGGACGGCGCCATGCGCCACATGGCGAAGACCACCGGCGGCCTGTATTTCGAGGGGCGTGATCCGAAGGATCTCGAAAAGCGGATCGCCGGCTCGACCACGGCCTATTACGAGGCGTCCTTCCGTCCCACGGCGTCCCTGTTGCAGGCCAGCCGCGCCGCGGTGGAGGTCGTCGTCCACCGGCCCGGGGTGCGGGCGTGGGCGCCGGCCGCGATCACGACGCGGGAGTCCTACCTGACGTTGAGCGCGCTCGACAAGCGGCGGCTGGTGATCGATCTCGTCGCCGGCGGTCCCGAGGCGCAGCGCGCCCACGGCTCGGTGGGGCTGACCGTGCAGGAGCTCGCCGGCAAGGTCGTCGGCCGCCAGGAGTCGGGGCAGTCGCTGCTGCACTTCCAGGCGGACTGGCCGGCGAGCGTCGCGGCGCGCAAGCTCGATCTCTATAACGTGCTGCTGGCGCCTCCCCAGGGGGATGCCAAGGGGAAGATCCTCAGGTTCGACCTGCGGCCGGCGACCACGGCCGACGAGCGCGGCGGGCTCGAAACCGCGCTGGAGCCGGGAACGGGCGCGCTGGTCTGGGGGATTCTCGCGGTCGATCCCGAGACCGGGCAGACCTGGCTCCGGCGGCTGATGCTGAAAGCGCCGGGGAGCCCGGCGAAGTAGGCGAAGCAGGGTAGGGACGGCGGCGGGCGTGTGCCGGACATGCCTCAGGGAAGCGGATGCGTCTTGGCCGGAGCCTGGGGACCGTGGCCGCAGGAATCGCAGCTGATCGAAACGCTTCTTTGTAGAGACTTCCCAGCCCGTCCACGACAACCTGTGCAGTCCACGGGGACGGCGGGACGTCTCCCTCGAAGAGGAACCCTTTTCGTCTTCCACCCCCTGTGAGAAGGCCACCCGCGACGACCGCTGGGTTCGAGTTGCGGCCTGCCCAGACAACGTTTGCCCTCGGTGCCGGCCATCCCTTCGCCGGAGACGTCCCGCCGTCCCCGTGGACTGCACAGGTTGTCGTGGACGGGCTGGGAACGTCTCTACAAAAAAACTTCGATAGCGAAATTTTTGCTGGCCGGGGACTGGGATGGAGTCTGACGCCAGGCGGAGCTGAGAGCGGAACGCGACCGGCGGGGACCTCCACGCAGAGGTCTCCACCCTTTATCCTCATCGACTGACGAGGGAAGCCAGGACCGAGTCCCGGGAAGCCAGGATGGCCGCAAGTCGGGTCAGGATCGTGACTGGGGAAGCCAGGATCGGGGAAAGGAACCCAGGATCAAAAAAAGGAAGCCAGGATCATGACTGGGGAAGCCAGGACGGTGGCAAGTCGAGCCAGGATCGCGGCGGTCCTGCCCGGACATGGCCTTAGGAAGGCAGGATTTTCTTGATCCTGGCCAGGAATGTCTTCGTCCTGACCAGGATCGGCGGTTTCCTGAGAGGTTGGGCTTTCCTTGGTTCCTTGAGGTAGAAGTTGGTGATGAGGCGGCCAGACACCTGAAGGGCGGGGTTCCTCTCCGTCATTGCCGGCGGATGAGCTTTTATGCACGAAAACAGGCGGGAAGATGCCGGCGGGAGTCTCGCCGGGCCCGGTACGTCATCCGCTGGCCCCGGCGAAGCGTTCGCCGGCTCCGGCGAGAGGCTCGCCGGCAATTTCAGGTGCCCCGCCGGTCCCGGCGAAGTCCTCGCCGGCCCTTTCAGTCGACCCGCCGGGAGTTTGAGGCGATCCGCCGGGCCCGGCGAGACGTCCGCCGGGCATATTTCCTGGGCCGCCGCGCATATTCGGCACCTTGCCGGCAATTTCGCGAAGCCCGCCGGGCTCTTCCGGGCGATCGCCGTGTTTTGTGAGTTATGGGCCGTGTCGAGGAGCCTGCGCGGCAGGAAACCAGAAGCAGGGACCTAAAGGACTGCAGGACGCCAAGGACATGAAGGACGCAGAAAAGAGCTGAGATTGGCTCTTCTTGTCCTTGTGGTCCTTGCAGTCCCTTATGCCCTTTATGTCCTTTTGAAGATTTACCCTTCCTTTTCTGGCGCGCAGGCTCCCAGGCAACAGGTGAACGTCGTTCTTGTCCTGGCTTCGAGCGGGGGCCGGCGGCGAAGCCGCGTGGCCCGTCTTCGACGACAATCAGGACTGCGATTCGAAACGCAGGCCAGGAGTACAACGAGCCTTCTTGAGATAGTCGGCCAGTCGCCGGGCCTGCTCTGAAGTGGCCTCTTCCCTGGTCGCGGCTTCGAAAAACAGGAGCAGCGCGGCAACCGC
>DATBAW010000302.1:0-16924 GCA_036271335.1 Thermoanaerobaculia bacterium | reverse complement strand
TCTCTCTTTCTGGCTAAGTTTTCTCGAATCAAAGGTTTGGCGACCCCGATTCTAGAGACTGAGCTCAGAAAAAGCCAGCCCGAATGCGCGTTTAAATTCCTTCCCTACAACGACTTGCGGGCCCCAGGACAGGAACTAGTTTGTGTTAGTTAGAGCCGGCGGGACGCCGGCGGTCCCAGGGGACTTATAATCACATCCATTGTCTTCCTTGGAGGATTGTTCGATGCACCCCAGTGAGTCCGAGCTGATCTACGACTGGAACCGCGCCGCCGGCACCGAGCTGCGCCCCGCCCGCGGGCGGGTGGAGCTGGACGACGAGACGCTGCGCGACGGTCTGCAGTCGCCCTCGGTGCGCAATCCGTCGATCGAGGAGAAGCTCAAGATCCTGCACATGATCGCGGAGCTCGGCATCGAGTCGGCCGACATCGGCCTGCCGGGCGCCGGGCCGCACGTGGTGCGCGACGTCGAGCGGCTGGCGCGCGAGATCGTCGAGCAGAAGCTCAAGATCGAGCCCAACTGCGCGGCGCGCACGGTGATCGCGGACATCAAGCCGATCGTCGAGATCTCGCAGCGCACCGGCTTGGCGATCGAGGCCTCCTGCTTCATTGGCTCGTCGCCGATCCGCCAGTACGCCGAGGGGTGGACGCTCGACCGCATGCTCAAGCTGACCCGCGAGGCCGTCGAGTTCGCGGTGGGGGAGGGGCTGCCGGTGATGTTCGTCACCGAGGACACCACCCGCGCCAAGCCGGACGACCTGCGCCGCCTCTATCGCGAGGCGGTCGACGCCGGCGCCAAGCGCGTCTGCGTCGCCGACACGGTGGGGCACGCGACGCCGAACGGCGCGCGCAACGTCATCCGCTTCATCCGCGAGGTGGTGGGGGAGGACGTGATGATCGACTGGCACGGCCACAAGGACCGCGACCTGGCGGTGATCAACGCCCTGGCCGCCGCCGAGGCGGGCGCCGACCGGCTGCACGGCACGGCGGTGGGGATCGGCGAGCGGGTGGGCAACTGCCCGATCGATACGCTGCTGGTCAACATGCAGCTCCTGGGGTGGATCGACCGTGATCTCCACGCGCTGCAGCGGTACTGCCAGTACGTGGCGGACACCACCGGCGTGCCGCTCCCGGACAACTATCCGGTGGTCGGCAAGGACGCCTTCCGCACCGGCACCGGGGTGCACGCCTCGGCGATCATCAAGGCCCGCGCCCGCGGCGAGGACTGGCTGGCCGACCGCATCTATTCGTCGATCCCGGCGGGGATGATCGGCTGCCGGCAGGTGATCGAGATCGGTCCGATGAGCGGCGAGTCGAACGTCGTCTACTGGTTGCAGGAGCGGGGGATCGACGCCCAGTCCGAGCTGGTGCAGGAGATCTTCCAGAAGGCGAAGTCCTCCGCGACGACCCTGGAGGAGACCCAGATCCTGGAGATCTGCACCGCGCGTGGAGTGGCGCCGCAGGCGCCGAGGCCGCGGGCTCTGCCGTGAAGGGGGCCCTCACTCCCCCAACCCCCTCTCTCCCAGCCTCCCCCCCAGCCCGCCGGGAGAGAGGGGGCTCAAGAAGGCTCGATGCTCTCCCTCTTCTCCCGGCGGTAGGGGGGGAGGCTGGGAGAAGAGGGCCGGGGTGATGAGGGTCCTTCCCCCCGTCCCTCCCTGGCGGCGCGTGCTCGACCGCTATCTGGAGAGCCTCGCGGTCGAACGGGGTCTGGCGCGCAACACCGTCGACGGCTACCGCGGCGACCTCGTCCGCCTGGGGGAGGCGCTGGCGAACAAGGGTGGGCGGGACCTGCTCGCCGCCCTGGCGGCCGACCTCTCGGCTCACATGCGGGACCTCCAGCGGCAGGGCCTGTCGCCGCGGTCGAGCGCCCGCGCCCTGTCGGCGATCCGCGGCTTCTACGAGCATCTGGTCACCACCGCCGAGCGGAAGGACAACCCGGCCGTCAACCTGCTCCCCCCCAAGCTCTGGAAGCCGCTGCCGAAGGTGCTTTCGGAGTCCGAGGTCGAGGCGCTCCTGGCGGCGCCGGACGTCGCCACCCCCCTGGGGATGCGCGACCGCGCGATGTTCGAGCTGCTCTACGCCACCGGCCTGCGGGTCAGCGAGCTGGTCGGGCTGACCCTGCCGCAGCTCCGGCTCGACGTCGGCTTCCTGATCGCCTTCGGCAAGGGGAGCAAGGAACGGGTAGTGCCGGTGGGGGAGCAGGCCGAGTATTGGGTCCAGCGCTACCTGCGCGACGTCCGTCCGGGGCTGGCCCAGGGCCGCCACCAGGTCATCTTCGCCAACAAGAGCGGCGACCCCTTGAGCCGGGTGGGCTTCTGGATGATCATCAAGAAGTACGGCCTGAAGGCGGGCCTGCGCACCGAGATCTCGCCCCACGTGCTGCGCCACAGCTTCGCCACCCACCTCCTCGAGCACGGCGCCGACCTGCGCGCCGTGCAGACCATGCTCGGTCACTCCGACATCTCGACGACTCAGATCTACACCCACATCCACCAGCAACGCCTGAAGAGTCTCTACGACCGGTTCCATCCCCGGTCCTAGATCGCAAGGTTTCTACCCGCCTCCCGGGGGGAGAGCGCAGGGCCCGGCCATCGTTCCGTCGGTTGATGCATCGAGGATTTTTAATACGCAAATTTTTAAATCTGAATTTTTATGCTTGCATTTAATGTAGGGCTGAGTTAGGGTGGCTTCTCCGGTTGCGCTGGACTCCATTCACTGGACTCCATTCAAAGGTGCGGCATGGCGAGATTCATCATTTCTCATCGTCTTCAGGGTCAGGACAACTCGGCCTCGCCGGTCGCGGCGATGGAAGAGATTCTACCTTCGCTGCACGCCTTCGACATCCGGCTCGACAACCAGGTTCGTTCCCAGGGCGTCCGCCGCCGCATCCATGTGGACGGAGACGCGCTGGAGCTCGAGAGGCTGAGAGAAAAATGGCCGCAGGACCTTCTCGTCGAGCCCGAGCTGGAGCGGCGGCCGGTGCGATCGCTTCCGGGCCCGATCGAGAGGCTGTTCGAGGCGCAGGGCGACAACCCTCTGGCGGCAGGTCTGGGCCAGAGCCTGACGGTCGTCCTGCGGGGCGCCGGCAAACCCGTGATCGGTGCCACCGCTACGCTGCTGGTGGCCGACGTGACCGGCCGCGGGCCGGGCTCGCGGCTCACCGCCATCTCCGATGACGATGGCAAGGCCGCCTTCGCCCTGAATCCGTCGCTCTGGCTGCCGATCCTTCTGCTGATCGAACCGCTGCATACGTTCTGGGACGGCTGGCAACCCTTCCCGCGCGACGGAATGGTCGTGGATCTGCCGCCCCTGCCCAAGGATGGACCTCTGGGCTGGTGGCATCAGGCCGTTGGGATCGCCCAGGCGTCCAGGACCCGGGGCGAGGGCATTCGCATCGGCGTGGTGGACACCGGCGTCGGTCCCCATCCCTATCTCAAGCACGTACGGAGCCTGGGAGCCGTGGTGGAGGGGCAATACGATGCCGCGCCCGGCGCCGGCCATGACGTCGAAGAGCACGGCACCCACGTCAGCGGCATCCTCGCCGCGCGTCCGACGCAGGGCTCTGGCGACTACGGAGGGATCGCCGCGGGTGCCGAGGTCCTGGTCGTGCGGGTTTTCCCTCCGGGAGGCGGGGGCGCCAATCAGGGGGACATCGCCGAAGCCATCGACCTGCTGTCGGGAGAGCACCAGGTCGATCTCATCAATCTGAGCCTGGGCGGTCCGCAGCCCTCGCAGATCGAGCAGGATGCCATCCAGGCGGCGATCGAGGCCGGTACGCTGTGCGTCGCGGCCGGCGGCAATGACGGCGGCCCGCTGATGTACCCCGCGGCCTATCCGCAGGCCGTGTCGGTGTCCGCGGTCGGGCTCCTGGGCGCCGACCCGCCGGACAGCATGGCCGCGCACTGCGCGCCCACGCAGGCGGAGCTCTTCGCGGCGGGCGGTCTCTATGTCGCGAATTTCTCCGCCTTCGGCGCCTTGACGTGTACCGCTCCGGGCGTGGGGATCATCTCGACGGTCCCCGCCCACAGCGAGGTCGCGGCGCCCTACGCCGTGCTCAGCGGTACGTCCATGGCCACTCCGGCCGCCTGCGCGGCGCTCGCCTCCCTGCTCAGCGAGGATCGCGTCTATCGCGGTCTGCCGCGTGGGATCGGGCGCGTGCAAAGGGCTTCGGCCGTGCTCGCGTCCACGCTGACGCCCCTCGGAATCAGCCCGATTTTCGTCGGCGGCGGAGTGTCCCGGGCATGGCCGGTCTGAAGCCACCGTCTGGAAATCAGGGCACGAAAACGGACCGCGACATGGCGCAGACCAAGACCAGCACCTATGTGATCGCCGCCAGGCCCGGCGCGGTACCGCCACCGGACTGGCAGCGGCGGCTGACGGCCGTCGATGGCGTGGCGGTGAGCGGAGCGACGGCGACGCGGGCTCGATTCACCGCCACGCCGGAGGCCCTGGAAAGAATCCGGGGCGATCTGTCTTCCTGGTTCCACCTCGAAGAATCGGTCGAACGAGACCCGCAGTAACAAACGTTTCGAACGCAGTCCCCTTTTGAAAGGAGGGTGATGAAATGGCCAACACCGGCCAGCCAACCGTCCCGGATCAGACGATAACCGTAACCATCTTTCCACCCTGCTCTCTCACCGGCACGTGTTTCCCGACCCTGACGCAGCCGACTTGGCCGACGGTGACCATCACCGCCACTGCCGCCGGGGCCCAACAGGGTCAGCAGGCCCAGGCCGCCCTGCCGACGCCGACGATTCCCACCCTGTTTCCGCCGTGCACGTTCCCGACTCTGACGCTGCCGACCTGGCCGACGATTCCACCGCAGCCGCAGGCGCAGCACGCACAGGGCGCGATTCCGACGCAGCCGGTAACCGTGACCCTGACGCCACCGACTCAGACGCCACCGACTCAGACGCCGGCGACTCAGACACCGCCGACGATCACCTGGCTGACCTTCCCGACGCAGACGCTCCCGCCGACGGTGACGCAGACGCTGGGTGCGGCTCCGGCTCCGTACGGAGCCAGCCAGGGCGCGGCGGCGCCGCAGGCGACGATCACGCCGGTGTCGGCGACGCCGACCGTGACCGTAACGATCTCCGGCTCGGTCTCCGGCAGCGTCGGACCGACGATCAGCCTGGCGGCGCAACAGCCGGCCCAGCAGGCCCAGGCCGCGAATCCGGCTCAGACTCTGACGCCACCGACCCTGACGCTACCGACGTTGACGTTCCCGACTTTGACGCCGGCGACTCAGACGCCACCGACGATCACCTGGCTGACCTTCCCGACGCAGACGTTCCCGCCCACGCTCCCGCCGACCGTGACGCAGACGGTAACGCAGACGCTGGGCGCGGCTCCGCAGGGAGCCGGCCAGGGCGCGGCGGCCTATCAGGCTCAGGCCGCGGTTCCGACCCTGCCGACGTTCACACCGCCGACGATCCCCACGGTGTTCCCGCCGTGCACGATCCCAACGCTGATGCCGCCTTGCACGATGGCTCAGCCGGCGCAACAGGGTCAGGCCGCGATCCCGGCTCAGACCCAGACGCCACCGACGCTGACGCTACCGACCCAGACGCCGCCGACGGTGACGGTCACCTGGCCGACGCAGACGATCACGCAGACCGTGACGCAGACGCTGGGCGCGGCCCCGTACGGAGCCGGCCAGGGCGCGGCGCCGCCGCAGGCTCAGGCCGCGATTCCGACCCTGCCGACGTTCACCGTGCCGACGATCCCCACGGTGTTCCCGCCGTGCACGATCCCGACGCTGATGCCGCCGTGCACGGTGGCTCAGCCGGCCCACCAGGCCCAGGCCGCAGCTCCGACTCAGACCTTGCCACCGACTCAGACCGTCACACTACCAGTGACTCCGACGATCACCTGGCCGACCTTCCCGACGCAGACGGTCACGGTGACCGTGACGCCGACGCTGGGCGCAGCTCCGCAGGGAGCCGGCCAGGGCGCGGCGGCCTATCAGGCTCAGGCCGCGGTTCCGACCCTGCCGACGTTCACCGTGCCGACGATCCCCACGGTGTTCCCGCCGTGCACGATCCCGACGCTGATGCCGCCCTGCACGGTGGCTCAGCCGGCTCACCAGGCCCAGGCCGCAGCTCCGACTCAGACCCTGCCACCGACTCAGACCGTCACACTACCCGTGACGCCGACGGTCACTTGGCCGACCTTCCCGACGCAGACGATCACGGTGACAGTGACGCCGACGCTGGGCGCGGCTCCGCACGGAGCCGGCCTGGCGGCGCAACAGCCGGCTCAGCAGGCCCAGGCCGCGATTCCGACCCTGCCGACGTTCACCGTGCCGACGATCCCCACGGTGTTCCCGCCGTGCACGATCCCGACGCTGACTCTGCCCTCGCTGCCAACCCTGACGATGGGAGCAGCGGCGGGAGGGCAGCACGGACAGGCCGCATGGCCGACGGTCTCGCCGGCAACCACGTTCCCGACGATCACGTTCCCGACGATCACTCTGCCGTCACCGCCCACCATCGGGCCGGTGACGCTGGGAGGGTAGGAGGAGCGGGCGGCGCGCCGGATTCGACCCGGTGACCGCCGCCCGCCAAGGCTGCAACTCAACGTCTGGTTACGACCGGGGCCCGGCCATCGTCGAGCCCCGGTTCGTAAGATTTCGGAGGCTCGACGACCGTGTACCTCACCGCATCCAATCTCGCGCATAACCTCCTTGCGCAGGGTCTGATCACCGCCGAGTCGGTGGTGGACGGAGACTTCACCGTCATCGAGGCCGGCCGCCGCAATCGCAACTTCAAGCTGATCCGGCAGAAGTCTCCGGGCCTGTTCATCAAGCAGGTCCAGAGCACCGCGACCGAGGCCGCCATGACGCTCCAGAGGGAAGCGGTTTTCTACCAGCAGCTCCAGTCGCGACCGGCGTTCGCTCCGCTCGCCGACCTGGCGCCACGCTTCGTCGCCTTCGACCCGCCGACCTGCGCGCTGGTCGTCGAGCTTTTGCCGCAGGCGAAGAGCCTGACGGAATATCACTTTCAGCAAGGGGATTTTCCGGAATCCGTGGGAGAGCTGATCGGCCACGCCCTGGGGGTCGTCCATTCGCAACCGGCGCGGATCGCGGCCGAGCCCGCCGACGCGGCGATCTTTCCGCGGCGGCTGCCCTGGATCCTCACCGTCGATCCTTACACCCTGGCGCCCCTCGGCCAGTTGGGCAACGTCGGTCAGCAGATGGCGGCTCTGCTGCAGCAGCAGCCCGCCTTTTTCCGCCAGCTGCTCGCCTTGCAATATGAATGGCGGTGGGACAGCATCATCCATGGCGATGTGAAGTGGGACAATCTGGTGATCTTCGAGGACGCCGACGGCCAACCGGCATTCCGGATCGTGGACTGGGAGCTGGTGGACCTCGGGGATGCCTCCTGGGACGTGGGCGCGGTTTTCGCCACCTACCTTTCGTTCTGGGTCATGACCGTGCCGCTGGCCCCCGGGCAGCCGACCGAGCAGGCCTTCCTCGACGCGGCGCCGCGGCTCGCGGGCATGCAGGCGCCGCTGCGCCGGTTCTGGCGCACCTATTCCGACGTGCGCGGGTTCCGACCCGGAGACGAGCGCAGATATCTCGAGCGCTGCCTGCGGTTCTGCGCCGCCCGCCTGGTCCTGGCGGTGTTCGAATACCTTTACAACGCGCAGCAGGTCAATCTCAACGCGCTGGCCATGCTACAGGTGAGTCACAACATTTTTGTGGCGCCGGACCGTGCCGCGGCCGAGCTCCTGGGACTCTGACGGCAAAGGAGACCCGTCGATGGCAATTCAGCACGATCTTGGCGCCGTCCTGGAGAACGTGGGCATTCTCTCGCCGGGGCTCATCCGTTTCGGCAGCGAGCCGCCGGTGCCGGTGATCGCCGCGCCCGTCGCGCTTCCCGGCTTTCCGGCGCATCCGCTGCCGGCGGATCCACTGGTGCGGACGCTGCAGGTCGTGCTCTACAACCGCTGCTACATGCAGCGCCTGGGTGAGACGGCGCCGGCGCCGTTTCAGGATCTCCAGATGATGAACCGCCTCGCCGCGGCGAACCGGAGCCAGGATCGGTGGGATGCCGGCTGGCGGATCTACCAGTTGGGCGCGAACGGCCAGATCCACATCCTCAAGGGAGAGCGCCAGCGGGCGGCGGTCGCGGGAGAGTACATCGCCCTGTCGCCGCCCGGCGTCGCGCCACAGGTGGGCACGATGGTCATCCTGCGCGTCGTCCGCGATGCCCCCACGCTGCAGCCCGGATTCTTCTTCATGTTCGGCGAGACGCCGTCAGACGTCTGGGACGACTACCGGCTCATCCGATTTTATTTTCATTGCCGCCCCGAGGTCGTGACGGAGCTGGTGAGCTATCTCACCATCGCCCTCAACCGGTTTCAGATCCCCTATCAGATGAAAGCGCTGAGCGACGCCGCCACCTATATCCGCACCGATTCCATGGTCCTCTATTGCGCCCACCGCTACTTCCATATCGTCGCCCGGATTCTGCAGCACCTCCCCCAGCCGGCGGCCGAGGCCCTGAAGGCACCCGTGCCGCTGTTCACCAAGCGGATCCGCGCCGGCGTGGGTTTGGCGGAGGACCCCAGGACCGGAGAGAGCTTCGGAATGCACCGGTGCCGGCTGACCGCCGAAGGCATGGTGGATGCCTGGAACCAGGGACGGACGGCTCCGGAGGACCGCTGGCAGGCCGTTGCGGCCCGCTTCGCGAGGAACGGGTTCGACCTCGAACGCCCCTATCTGAATCCTGGCTCGGTGGATCGGTTCGAGCTCGCCGGCATGGAGGAGGCCGCGGCATGAATGTGAAGGAGGTCGGAGCACCGTTTCTCGCCGCCGCCGACCGGCTCGGCCGGCGGCTCTGCCGGGACGCCCTGTGGGCGGGTGGCCGCTGCAACTGGCTCGGCTGGTCGCTCGTGCCGCACGGCGGCGCCTGGGTGCCGGCCTATCGCGCCCAGACCAGCACGCTGTACGACGGCACCGCCGGCATCGCCCTGTTTCTCGCCCGGCTCTATCAGCTCACGCGCGATCCCGTCGAGCGGGCGACGCTCGAGGGCGCGGTGCGGCAGGTCCGGCAGGCCGCGGTCGAGCGGAACCCGGAGTACCGCTTCGGGTTTTACTATGGCGTGGCCGGGGTCGCCTCGATGGCCTTCCAGGTCGGCAACATCCTGGAGGACGAAGACCTCATCCGCTGGGGTCTCGACCTCCTCACCGGCGATGGCCTGGGCGAACCGGACGGGACGAGGCTCGATCTGATGGTCGGGAGCGCCGGCTCGATCCCCCCCCTCCTCGCCTTCGCCGCGCTCACCGGCCGCGAGGAGTTGCTGGCGTCGGCCCTCGCCCACGGCGAGCTGCTGCTCGCGACCGCGGACCGCTCGGAGCGGGGCTGGTCGTGGGAAACCATCCCGCAGGAGGGTGAGGAACATCTGGTGGGCTATGCGCACGGCACGGCCGGGATCGCCTGCGCTCTCCTGGAGCTTCATCGGGTGACCGGCGAATCCAGGTTTCGCGAGGCGGCCCTCGAGGCGCTCCGCTACGAACGGAGCCACTTCGATCCGGAGCACGGCAACTGGCCGGACCTGCGACGGCTGCCGGGGGCTCCGCCGGAGGGGGGCCGCCGCTATTCCGTCGCCTGGTGCCATGGCGCCCCGGGAATCGGTTTCTCCCGCCTGCGCATCCGCCGGCTCCTGGACGGCGACGAGGAGGTCGCCGCCGACTGCGAAGCGGCCCTCGCGACCACCGCCGCCAGTGTCTCGGCGCCGATGATCCCCCATCTCGGCAGCTTCTGCCTGTGCCACGGGGCGGGTGGCAACGCGGACCTGCTGCTCGAGGCCTCCGGCCTGCTCGGCCGGCCGCAGTTGCGCCAGACGGCCGAGGCGGTCGGGCAGTACGGCATCGCGCAGTACGGGCAGGCCGACATGCCCTGGCCGTGCGGCGTCTCCGGCACGGGCGAGACGCCGAACCTCATGCTGGGGCTGGCGGGAGTCGGCTATTTCTATCTCCGTCTCCATGCGCCCGAAACCGTCCCTTCCCTGCTGGTCCTCCAGCCCGACGTTCACCCCCTCAACCCCGGTCGCTGACCGATCCGTCCACAGGAGGTTGCGATGGCCGAAAAAAAGAGCGTTCCCCCACCACCGTCGCCGGAAGCGGAGAGGCCGGCACGGCAAGGCTTGATCTCCAAGGTCGTCCCGGATCCGGCCGCGCCGCCGCTGGTCTGGCTGATGAGCGGCTACCTCGGCGACTCGTCCCGGGCGGAGTGCGCGCGGCTCTACCTGAGCCCTGATTTCAGCCTGTGGCTCGACATTCCAGAGGAGGCGATCGTCCACACGGAGCCTTTGCCGAGCGACGCCAACTTCCTCGGCGCCGTGCTGGCCTGGGTACGGCGGGACGCGCGTTTGCTGCCCGGCTATGCGGGCGCCAGGACCGCTTGACGCCGGGCCCGGCTCGAGATCCACCGGGAACGCCCGAGGTCGAACGATATGTCGCCATCGTCTCTGCGAACCACCCTGCCCAGGCCCACCGACCGGTTGCGCCTGGGCCTGAGCGGCCTGACGGTCAGCCCGATCTGCATCGGCATCACCGAGGATCCCGACACGGTCCTCGAGGCGTTCGATGCCGGCATCAACTTTTTCTTCGTCAGCGCCGATCTCCACTGGCCGCTCTATGAAGGGGTCCGGCGCGGTCTCGAGAAGCTGTTCGCCCGCGGTCCCGAGCTCCGGGATCAGGTCGTGGTCGGTGTCGTCTCGTACCTGGATCAACCCCTGTTCCAGGCGCTGCAGTTCAACGAGGTGATCGCCGCCATCCCCGGGCTGGACCGGGTGGACATCCTGATCGCCGGCGCGGTCTGGAACGAGACCAATTTCAACAGCCGTTTCCATCCGATCGTCGGGGCGCGGGCTCTCGGCCACGCCGGCTCGCGGGCGGTGGGCGCCTCCTTCCATCACCGGCGCTCCGCGATGCTCAGCCTCAACTGCAACTGTCTCGACGTCAGCTTCGTGCGCTACAACACGGCCCACCCCGGAGCCCGGCAGGACGTCTTCCCGTACCTTCGCCCCGACCGCACCTCCCTCATCTTCAACTTCAAGAGCGTGCTGTCCCGGGTCAGCCCCGAGACCTTCGCCAGCCTGGGGCTCGACGCCGCCGGCCATTGGCTGCCGAAGGTGACGGACTACTACCGCTTCGTGCTGAGCCAAGCGAGCCTGGACGGCATCCTCTGTTCGCCGGCCACGCCGGGACAGCTCCGCGACTTGCTGGACGCCCTGGCGGAGCGTCCGCTGACTCCGCAGGAGGAGCAGTACATGATCTGGCTGTCCTCGGTCGCTACCCCGAAGTACTTCGAGTGACGGTCGGGCTCAGATTCCCAGCCGTCCCCATCCGGGATCGCTGCTGCGGTGCTCCTGCTGGACCGGCAAGGTTACGAACCAGCCATCCTCCTCCAGCAGCAGACCGCTTTCCACCAGCGGCCCGACACAGCGGTGGGGAGCCTCGGCGAATTCCTTCCGGCTGAAGGAAATCGTCTGCTCGCCGGTGCTCGCGAGGGGCACGATGGGAGCCGGCCACGGCTGGAAGTACGGCTGCGCGGGAGATGCCCCCATCCGGGAGACTCCGACCAGCATCGCCGATTCCCGGGGCAGGGCGGGGCCTGCGGCCGGCAGCCCGGAACCCTTCCCGCCGTCGTCCCGGGTCGTGGCGAACGCCTGCGATTCGCGGACCGCGGCGTTCAGGGGGCGGGGATCATCGAGAGCCCGGAAGGCGGCTACGGCGTGGTCCTGCAGACGATAGTCGCACCGCGGGAAACCGGGACGACGGTCGTGGACGACGATGTCCTCACCCTCGGCCTGCCAGGTCAGGGTGCATTCGCTGGCTGAATTGAAATGGGTGCGCCAGTCGACGACAACCCTGGTGATCTCCTGCAGGTACGACAGGTGATGAGGGACCCGCCCCCGCAGATCGAACAGATACGCCAGCCTGGCGACGGTGCTCTCTGCGAAAGGATAGATCAGGGAATACTTCTCGCTGGGCCGTAAATGGATGCCGAACGCCTCGGGATGGTTGTGGTACGGACTGAAGCGATGGAATTCGATGTCGGCGACACCATTGGGTGGCCGGAGATGGACGAGCTTGGGGAGCTCCTTCGCCATCCTCTCGTACTCGTCCGGATCTTCGCCGGGAAAGCCGGCGAGGATGTTGTAGGCGGTGATCATTCCATAGTCGCTGGCATATTTCAGAAAAGCTACGTTCTGAATTCCCTTGAGCCCTTTCCTCATCAAGGCCAGGATCTTCGTGCTGAAGCTTTCGATCCCGGGCTGGACCATGGTGATGCCCGCGTCCGCCAGGTCGGCCACGTGCCGGCGGCTGAGGTTGGCCTTGATCTCATAGAAGAAATCCACGCCGATCTCGTTTTCCTTGGCCCACTGGACGAAATCATGGAAGTATTTCATCGACAGGATGTTGTCGGCCATGAAAAGGTAGCGGGTGCCGTAGCGCTCGGCGATCGACTTGACCTCCTCCTGGAAGCGCTCGTAGGTTTTCTGCCGGTAAGCCATCCCGTTGGCGTTGAGGCCGCAGAAGGTGCAATGGGACTTGGCTCCCCACCAGCAGCCGCGCGAGGATTCCAGGGGCAGGCAGAGCTCGTCCTTTTTGAACAGGCCGAACCGCTTGCGCTCGGCGACGTAGTCGTCGAAATCGGGGATGGGGAGGGAGTTCATGTCCACGACCGGCTGCGCCGGCGGCCCTTCGACCACTTCGCCGCTCTCCTCGCGGTACAGGATCCCCGGGATCTGCTGAAGGCTGGCACCCTCGTCCAGGCGCTGCAGGAACTCCGGGAACGAATGATCGACCTCACCGCTGAAGACATAGTCCACGAACGGGAAGTTGTCGATGATGGCCCGCCCCATCTCGCCGTCGCAGTTCGCGCCGCCGAGGACGGTCCGCTTCTCCGGCCACCGGTCTTTGATGTATTTGGCGAGAGCCAGCGCGGGTCCGCTCTGGAAAAAGGTGGAGGCGATGCCGATGACGTCGAAAGCGGCGACCTCGCCCGCCATCGACTCCAGCAGGGTGCCGGCGTTGTTGCACAGGTGGAGAATCAACTGGCTCAGCAGGAGGTTGCCGGTATGGCCGCTCTTGATCATGTCCGCCGCGTCGGAGTCCAGCTTGGCCAGGCGGCTCAGCACTTCCGCGTCCCGGGGCGCCAACTGGTCCGGAAGCGTGTACCGCATGAAGGCCCACTCGCTCCAAGGGAAAAAATCGCGCCGCGTCAGAAGCTCGTAGACCCTGAGCTTCTGCTCCATGGTGTAGCCGGGCAAGGGGAGGGCGTCGGCCAGGCGATAGTGCCAGAAGAAGGTCCGGCAATCGTAGCCACGCTGCTTGGCTCCGGCTGAAAGGATGGCGAGTCCCAGCGGTGGCAGATTGGGCGGCCCGAAGGGGGGGTAGATCAATGCGACGCGAGATCTGCTGGCGCCTTGGGTCATGTCTCACCTCGCGGTTAGACGCCGATGACGGCAGGGAAGATCATGACTCATGATTTTATAATTTGCAAGATCTAAAATAATTAGAGCTTTTCAAACATTGCCAAGTGCTCGGAGCGCGATGCGTGAGCCCCCACGCCGCGGAATTCTCCCCCCACCTGCCGCTGTTGGGGGTCTCTTGAGAGCAATCCGCGGGGGAGCACTAGGCGTTTTCGCCGGCTGTTCCGTACAATAGGTGGACCTGTTGACGACCGGAGTGGAGATCCTCGCCCTGATGAAGCACAGCTCCCGGCCTTCCGCGCTCTCGCGCCCGTTCGCTTTCGCGGCCCTGCTGCTCGGGCTCGGCGCCGCGATTCCCGCCCGCGCCGAGCTGGTGATCCTCGTCGACGGCAACGTGATGAAGGTGGCGGCCTACGAGGCCGCGGGGGATCAGGCCCAGTTGACCTTCCCCTCCGGCGGCCGGATGACGATGGCCATCGAGCGCGTCGACCGGGTGATCGACGACGAGTACACCCCCGAGCCCGATCCGCCGCAGGTCGCGCAGGGTCCGACGGCCGAGACGGTGGCGGCGGCGGTGATCCCGCTCCGCTTCGAGGAGAAGCAGGCCAAGGTTCCGGACGGCCCCTACGGCACCATGATCTACGAGGCGGCGAAGCGCCACTCGATCAATCCGCAGGTGGTGGCCGCCCTGATCCGCGCCGAGTCCGCCGGCAACTCGCGGGCGGTCTCCAACAAGGGGGCCCGCGGCCTGATGCAGCTGATGCCGGCGACGGCCGAGCGCTTCGGCGTCCACAAGGAGAGGCTGCTCGACCCCAAGCAGAACATCGAGGCCGGCATCACCTATCTGAGCTGGCTGATCGAGCAGTTCCCGGGCGACCTCTCGAAGGTCCTCGCCGCCTACAACGCCGGCGAGAACGCCGTCTGGCGCTACAACGGCATCCCCCCCTACCGCGAGACCCGCGAGTACGTCCGCCGCATCTTCGGCACGCTCGGGCTGACGGCGAAGATCGCCGGCCTGTAGGCCCGATAATCCCTCACTTGAGGGGCGCCCCCCACCGCATCACCATCAGCGTCCGGTCGTCCCCCAGGGGGTGGCCGGCGGTGTGGCGGTCGACGGCGGCGAGCAGGCGGTCGCGGATCACCATCGCCCGCTCGCCCGCGGCCCCGGCCAGCACCTGCCGGACGCTGTCGTAGCCGAAGGGCTCGTCGGCGGCGTTGGTGGCCTCGATCAGGCCGTCGGAGAGCCAGACCACCGAGTCGCCCGGCGCGAGCTGCAAGGTCGCCTTGGCGTAGTGATGGCCGAGACCGCCGAGCGGCGAGCTGGGGAGGAGGACCTCCTCGACCTCGGCGCCGCGCACCCGGTAGGTGGGCGGATGGCCGGCGTTGGTCAGCCGCAGCACGCCGGTGCGCAGGTTGAACAGGCCGAGCGTGGCGGTGACGAAGAAGCGCCGCTCGCGGTTCGAGCGCACCACGGCGTCCAGCCGCCCGAGGATCTCCTCCGGCTCGCGGGTCTCCTCGACCAGGATCAGCAGCGCCGCCTTGAGCATCGCCATCCGCAGGCCGCTCGACAGGCCGTGCCCGGAGACGTCGGCGATGATCACCGCCAGCTCGTCGTCGGCCAGGCGGAGGACGTCGAAGTAGTCGCCGCCGATCGCCGCGCTGGGCTCGAACAGGGTGGCGAACTCGATCCCCCCGCCGGCCGGCAGATCGCTCGGCAGCAGGCTGTTCTGGAGCTTGCGGGCGAGCTCGAGCTCCTTCTCCAGCGACTCCTTCTGGGCGGCGGTGGCGACCAGCGTCTCCAGGTTGCCGGCCATCTCGTTGAACGAGCGCTGGAGATCCCCTACCTGGTCGCGCCGGCGCACCGGGATGCGCACGCCGAAATCGCCCTTCCGCACCGCCTCGGTGCCGCGGCTGAGGCGGTTGACCGCCCGCGACAGGCCGAAGATCATGAACCCCGCCATCAGTGCGGCGGCGGCGTAGACGTCGAAGAGCAGGAAGCCCACCACCAGCAGGGTGAGCCAGGCGAGGGCGTCGATCTCGGCGGCGCTGGAGAAGAGGTGGCGCAGCACGATGTTCGGCGTGGCGTTGAGGTTGGCCGCCACATAGTCGGCCGCCTGCTGGCCGTTGGCGAGATCGAGGAGGGGGCCGGAAATCTCTCCCCACCAGACCAGTGGCGCGTCCCAGTAGCGCTGGCCGCGCGAGAGCCCCTTGAAGAAGTGCGCCGCCTCGGCCTCCTGCTGATCCTTGCGGACGTAGCGGAGGGGGACCCGGCGTCCGCTGACCTCGAAGCTCTTGGTGTCGAGGTCGGGATCGTCCGAGCGGAAGAGCTCGGTCCACACCTCGGCGTCGCGACTGACCACGCCGTCGAAGTCGCCGGCGAAGAGGGCCACCACACCGCTGCCGCCGCGCGAGGCCGCCGCCGTCAGGGTGGGCCGGCCGCCGGGGATGGCGACGAAGCGCGGGACGGCCTCGACGCGATCCCCCTGCTTCACGAGGGGAGCCGGCAATTCCAGCCAGGCCGGCCAGGCGGCGGGCAGCCGCGGATCGCCGGCGAGCTTTCGGCCGTTGCGGTAGTAGCCGAAGACGATGTCTCCACCTTCGGCCCGGCGGGGAGCCCCGGCGGTGGCGAAGGCCGCGAGCCGCCCTTGGGCCGCCGCGGTGACCTCGCGCTGCATCGACTCCACGGCGTCGCGGTAGAGATGGCCGAGGAAGAAGCCGGAGAGCAGGTAGCCGAGCAGCGCCAGCAGCAGGAGGAGAAGGGGGATCGGCAGCACGCCGAGCAGGAAATAGGAGAAGGCGAGCCGGCGGCCGACTTTCCAGAGGAAGGCGCGATAGGCCCGGATCATCCCCCAGATCAGCAGGGTCACGCCGACCGCGCAGAGCAGGAAGCCGGTCAGGGCGCTCAGGTAGGGGATGCGCGCGAAGGCGACGCCGGCCAGCACCGCGAGGGTGGCGAGGAAGCTCAGGAAGCGGCGAGGGCGTTCTTTCACGTGGGGTCGGCCAGGGGTATCCAACAAGGTCCCCGAAAGGCACTACGGGAGGACGGCGGCAAAGTTTTTCCGGCGCCTCCAGGCCGCCGGAAGATCCCGAGGTTGGACAACCACTCCAACTCTCATAGAATTGCCCCGCTGTACGTCATCGGTATTAGCCTGGCGGCAGGCTTACCCGACTTGGCGCCAGGGCATCTTAGCGCGAACCGGAGAAGAGGAGAGAACCCCGTGTCGAGGATCCCGCGTTTCCAGGAGCATCTGAAGACCGGCTTTACCGCCGAGGCCGCGAGCGCCGCGCGCTACCGCGCCTACGCCGACCGCGCGCGAGCGGACGGCCTGCCCAATGTCGCCCAACGGTGGCTGCGCCTGGCCGCCGCCAAGGACGCCCTCGCCATCGAATTGCTGACGGCGTCCGAGCAGGTGCACGGCTCCGAGAGCGACATCGGCAACGCCATCTCGGAGGAGCGTTTCGAGAACGACATCCTC
>DATBAW010000301.1:0-1791 GCA_036271335.1 Thermoanaerobaculia bacterium | reverse complement strand
GTTCGTGGGCATGTCGCAGATCGTGACCAACCCGAACTGGCGCAACTGGTACATCTCCTCGGCGCAGGAGCTCTGCGGGCTCTTCCAGGGCATGCCGGCCGTGGTGGGGGGGCTGACCGCGACGGACATCGTCACCGCCCTTCCCCCTTCGGCCTGGGTGAGCTCCTGGACCTCGCGGCTCAAGGCGGAGAAGACCGCGCCCGCCGGCGCCCAGGCCACCTGTGAGCCGGGCAATGCTTCAGGGAACGGGCAAGGGGGCGTGCACCGGTCGCTCGGCGTGCTCTTCCTCGGCGATCCCAAGGTGGCGCAGCCCGATCAGGCGTTCGCCCTCCACATCCGCTGCGCCATCGCGGAGTTCCTGGCCTTGCAGGCGCCGGTCACGGCGGACAAGCTCGACGCCTTCAGGCAGGAGGATCTCGGGATCTCGATGACCTACGACGCCTGGGTGAGCCTCCTGAAGGCGGAGAACGTGGCGGTGGCCTGCGGCGAGAAGGAGCCGTTCCAGACCGCTCTCCACAACGCGATCGCGGACGGCGGCATCAAGGTCCTCAAGGGGGCCCCCGGCGAGGTCGAAAGCTTCTTCCGGGATTACTTCGACCCGCCGCAGACGACGTTCCAGGCGCTGACGTTGCGGTAGATTGCAACGCCTTGGACGGAGACGAATCTCGCCGCGGCCGCTACGCCCCGTCGCCTACCGGCATGATCCACGTCGGCAACGCGCGCACGGCGCTCGCGGCGTGGCTCTCGGCGCGCAGCCGCGGCGGCAGGTTCGTCTGGCGGGTCGAGGACCTCGATCCGCCGCGCGTGGTGCCCGGCATGGCGGCGGCGCAGATGGAAGACCTGGCCTGGCTCGGGCTCGACTGGGACGAGGGGCCGGATATCGGCGGCTCCTTCGCTCCCTATACGCAGTCGGAACGGTCGGCCGTCTACGAGGAGGCGCTTCGCGGCCTCGCCGCGGCCGGCTTCCTCTTCCCCTGCCACCTCTCGCGCAAGGACCTCCAGGCTGTGGCCTCGGCGCCACACGGCGCGGAGGAGGCGCCGTACCCCAGGTCTTTGCGGCCGGCCGTTCTCGAGGCGGACTGGTTCGAGCGGCTGGCCGGCAGGACGGACGCGGCGATCCGCTTCCGCGTGAACGACCGGCCGGTCTCGTTCGTCGACCGCGTCCAGGGACCGATCACGGAACGGGTGGACCTCACGGTGGGCGATTTCGTGTTGAAGCGGCGAGACGGGCTCTGGGCCTACCAGCTCGCCGTGGTGGTGGACGACCTCGCGATGGCGATCGACGAGGTGGTGCGCGGCGCCGACCTCCTGGCCTCGACGGCGCGCCAGATCCAGCTCATCGAGGCCCTCGGCGGCGTCCTGCCGGCTTACGCCCACGTGCCCTTGATGGTCAATTCGCGGGGCGAGAAGCTCTCGAAGCGCGACGGCGGGCTCACCCTCCGCTCTCTGCGCGAGGCGGGGATCGCACCCGCGGCGATCACCGGCTATCTCGCTCACTCTCTGGGCCTGCTCGACCGTCCCGATCCCTGCCGGCCGGCCGATCTCGTCCCGGTTTTCGCCTGGGAGCGCATCGGCCGCGCCGGCTGGCGGCTGCCGGAGGATCTGGCGGCACTTTTGTCCACCTGAGCTTGCTACTCTCTTGAGATGCAGGATCACGCGACAGAGATCCGCCCCTACGAGCCGCGCGACCGCGCGGCGGTGCGGGCGATCTGCCTGTCCACGGCTTATGGCGGCGGTGGGGAGGGACTGGTCGAGCCCGAGCTCTTCCTGGACCTGATGGTCCGCGCCTAC
>DATBAW010000300.1:0-13119 GCA_036271335.1 Thermoanaerobaculia bacterium | reverse complement strand
CCGGACTAGGGGCTCGCCGCGGCCGGGCTCCTTTCGCCCCCTATTCTCACCCGCCTCAACCCCAACGATGCCGCGCCTGCGGCGCGAGGATGATGCCGCTTGGTCAATACGCCTTCCTGACCGCCGGAATCACGCCGTTTCCAAACCGCCGCTGACATCCCGGACGGCTCAGGCCCTTGGATGGCCGTTTTTTCAGCGCCCCGGGCGTCCATCTCTCCAGGATTTCCCTTTTTCCGGCGTCCAGAACGCCCATCCTGCTTCCCGAGCCGTCATCCTGGAGTTTCAAGCCACATCTTTCCTTCCGGACAGCCCATCCTGGAGTTTTCGGCGCCATCCGAGCTCCGGAGCGAAGATCCTGGCCTCGGACGCGCTCGGGAAGCTTCCGGAACGCGCCGGAAGCTCCCCGAGCCGCGCCGCCGCGGATCGCGTGGTCCATCCTGCTCTGCATGCAGTTTTCAAAGAACCCGACATCTTGCGAGTGGGGCTCAGAGTTCGCGCCCCCGCTCGACAGCGCCATCCGCAGATCCTTGGGAAGAGGCTTGACATCGAGATGACCAACCGTTATTCTATGCGCAACGTCGGCGCTTGTCCAGAGGCCCCTGCGAGGGAGTGCCCTGGAAGCGGCGGATGGGCCACGGGCCCGAGCTCTTTGACAATCGATGCAGAGCCTGAGGGGCGGTGGCGGGGCCGTCTCTCAGGCTTGCTTTTGCACGCTGGCCCGTGCGGCGAGCGGTGCCGGCCTCGGTGTAGAGCGGTCGCACGAGCGAGGGGGGCTTTCAGGAAGGGCCGCCGCGCTATGCTCCTCGCCTGATGGGACGCATTCTCCTCTATGGTTTGGCCTGCGGCGTTCTCCTCGCGCTGCTCAAGGTGCTCGAATACCAGTACTTCGTCCGCGCCTACCCTGGCGAGGTCTACGGCGGTCTGCTGGCGGTGCTGTTCTCCGCGCTGGGGATCTACTTCGGGCTGCAGTGGACGCGGACGCGCGAGGTGGTGGTCATCAAGGAGGTCCGGGTCCCGGAGGTCGGGCCGTTCGTGCTCGATGCCGCGAAGCTCAAGGAGCTCGGGATCACCCCGCGCGAGCACGAGATCCTCGGGCTGATCGCCGAGGGGTTGAGCAACCGGGAGATCGGCGAGCGCCTCTTCGTCTCGGAGAACACGGTGAAGACCCACTCCTCCCGGCTGTTCGAGAAGCTGGGGGTCAACCGCCGGGTCCAGGCCGTGGTCAAGGGGCGGGAGCTCGGTCTGATCCCCTGATCGGCGCGTCGACCGGGGTCAACGAAAGGATGATTCCGGGGCTCCGAGGCTAAAATCACCCGAACGGAGGACGACCGGCGACCGGTCGGGACCCTAGGCTGCGAGGCAACCAAGGGAGGAAACGGCAAATGAAAAGAATCGTGCTTCGCTTCGGTCTCGCCTCGGGGGCCATCCTGATCCTGACGGGGGTCTTGACGCTCCTCTGCGTGCGCGGAACCATCGACTTCGACCACGGCGAGATCTTCGGCTACGCCGCCATGGTCCTGTCGTTCCTGATGGTCTTCTTCGGCATCCGGTCGTACCGCGACCGCGTCGCCGCCGGTGCCATCGGCTTCGGCAAGGCCTTCCAGGTCGGCATCCTCATCACCCTGATCACCTGCGCGATCTACGTGGTCGCCTGGGAGATCGCCTACTTCAACTTCTTCCCCGACTTCCTCGACCACTACAACGCGCACGTCCTTCAGAAGATGCGCGCGAAGGGGGAGAGCCAGGCCGCCATCCAGGAGGCGACCGCGAAGATGGCCGAGATGGCGAAGCACTACGGCAACCCCCTCTACAACTCAGCGATCACCTTCATGGAGGTATTCCCGGTCGGCCTGATCGTGACCCTGTTCTCCGCCGCCGTCCTGCGCCGCAAGCCGCGCCAGCCCGACGGGGGGCAGACGGCGACCGTGCCGGCCTGACCCCGATCCCCCGGCGGACCTTGACGGCAGGTCCGCCGGAAGGGGTCAGGTCAGAGCCATTTTGCCGGCGCGGCGTCGAAGAGCTCCTTGTGGTCGACGGAGCAGAAGTAGTAAGCCTTCGCCTGGTAGACCGACTTCGGAGCCGTCGCCGGATCGACCTCCATGGCGCACACCGGGCAGAGCACATGCCCGGCCGACGCCTGAGGCTCGCTGGCGTAGATGGAGTTCGAGTCGGGATTCATCCATCCTTGACCCTGGTATTCCATCCCATAGGCGGTGTTGGTGGCGGCCTCGCGGCCGAAGTAGCGCTCGACGACGCGCAGAGCGAGATCGATGCCGGAGGAGAGGCCGCCCGCGGTGGCCAAGTTGCCGGCTTCGACGAAACGGGCGCCCCGCTTCAGCTGAACGTCGGGAAAGCTCTTCTCGAAGTGCTTGAACGCACCGTGGTAGGTGGTCGCGGCCTTGCCCGCGAGGAGACCGGTCTCGGCCAGGAGGAACGCGCCGGTGCAGACCGACATGGTGACGTCGGTATGACGGCTCGCCTGCCGGACCCACTCCAGCGCCGCCGCGCCATGATGGCTCTGGGCCGGGATGACGATCAGCTTCGGCGGCGGCGCGTCGGCCAGGGTGTAGTCCGGCACGATTTTCAGCCCGCTGCTCGCCCGGATGGGCTTCGTCGACTCGGCGATCGTATAGAGCTGGAAGGGAGTCTCGCGGCCGGGGACGACGGCATCCTGGAAGACCTCCCAGGGCCCGCAGAAATCGATCACCACCGCGCCCTCCGAGATGAGAAAGGCGACCGGGATGGGGCCATGGGGTGGCGGTTGGAGGGGCGATGCGACAGGGCCTGAGCCGGCGGCCGGCTTGGCGGCGGCCGCCGAGGGGAGTGTCGGGATGGCCGCGACGGCGGCGAGCGCGGCGGAGCGGTGCAGGAATTCTCTTCGGTTCATCGGTTTCGTCCTCCTGGCGAACAGGATGCGGCGGCCGGACGCTCCGGGCAGGTGGAATGCAGCCAACCGGACACCCGACGCAGCGAACCGGATCAGCGGCTCGAGGTGAACAGGCGCTCGAAGTCGTGGCGCCGCGTGCGGCTCAGCCGTACCTGCGTGCCGTCGCCGAGCACCAGGGCGCAGTCGCCCCGGAACAGCGGGTGCATCTCGCGCACGCGATCGACGTTGACGATCGCCGAGCGGTGGACGCGGAAGAACCGTTCGGGATCGAGCCGCTGCTCCAGGTGGGTGAGGGTCTCGCGCAACAGGTGGGTCCTGGCGCCGACATGGAGCGAGGCGTAGTAGTCGGCCGCCTCGATCCAGTCGACGTCGTCGGCGTTCACCACCAGCAGCTTCTCGCGCTGGCGGACGAGGAAGCGGCGCGCGTACGGCGAGCGCTCGTGGACGAGGGCCGCGAGGCGTGGGTCGGGCCGGCCGCGGCGCGCCGCGAGCTGCTCCTTGGCGCGGGCGAGGGCGCGGGCGAAACGCGCGTCGTCGAAGGGCTTCAGGAGGTAGTCGACGGCGTGCACCTCGAAGGCGCGGACGGCATACTCGTCGTAGGCGGTGACGAAGACGACCGCGGGGACGGCGCCGGCGCCGGCCGTCTCCAGGACGTCGAAACCGTCGACCTCCGGCATCTGGACGTCGAGGAACAGGAGGTCCGGGGCGGTGCGGGCGATCAGCGCGGCGGCGTCGACGCCGCTGCACTCGCCGCAGACCTCGATCTCCGGATCCGCCGCCAGCAGCAGGCGGACGGCCTCGCGGGCCCGCGGCTCGTCGTCGACCAGGAGGGCGCGCAGCTTCACGTCAAGCGCCTCGGGGAGCGTCCGACCAGGGGATCGCCATCGCGGCCAGCACGCCGCCGTCCTGCTCGCGCAGCTCGAAGCGATGAGCGTCGCCGTAGAGCTGGCGCAGGCGCTCGCGGGTATTGCGCAGCCCGATCCCCTCGGTCCCGCCGCGCAGCCGGCCGGTGTTGAACATCTCGATGCACAACTGGCCGCCGGCGCGGAACGCGCGCAGGTTGACGGTGCCCGGGCCGGCGCTGCGGGCGATCCCGTGGCGCAAGGCGTTCTCGGCGAGCGGTTGCAGGATGAGCGTCGGCACCGCGGCGCGGCGGACGGCGGGCTCGATGTCGACGCCGAAGCTCAGCCGGTCGGGGAAGCGGGAATGCTGGATCTCGAGGTAGCGGCGGAGCATGGCCCCCTCCTCTTCCAGCGTCACGCTCGCCTTGCCGGCGTGATCGAGCGTATAGCGGAGCAGGTCGCTCAGGCCCGCGATCAGGCTCACCGCCTGCGTGGATTCGCCCGCGCGCACCATGGAGCTGATCACGTTCAGGGTGTTGAACAGGAAGTGCGGCTGGATCTGGAGCTCGAGCGCGTGGAGCCGCGCCTGGGCGAGCAACGTTTCGAGCTGCGCCAGCTGGACCTCGCGCTCGCGGTGGCGGCGGACGTAGTCGCCCGTGTACAGCGTGGCGAACACGCCCGCGTAGAGGAGCAGCTCGGCTGGCAGCTGGGAGACCAGCGACCCGGCCGCCTCGAGGCGGGAGAGCGAGGCGGTCATGCGGTCGAACGGTCGCAGCGCAGAGGTGAGCGCCAGGCAGTAGGCGCCGTGGGCGAGGCCGAGGAGGAGCGCGGCGCCGAGGTGGAGGAGGAGGTTGCGCCGGCCCGGCGGGAGGAGCGGCCGGCGCCGGGCCAGCCAGACGATCGCCGCGGTGAATCCCAACCAGGGCAACCAGACCAGCAGGTAGAAGCCGAGCAGGCGAGGCACGGAGTGGCCGTGCGTGATCATGCTGATCCACACCTGGAGGCCGGAGAGCAGCCCGAAGAGGGTCCAGAATGCCGCCACGGCGAGCCAGCCGGCCTTGCGCGAGGTCATGCCTCCCAGTGTCGCATGAGACGAAGCGCGCCGGCCTGACGCGTGCAGCGAACCGTGTCCTGCATGCAGCGGGCCGCCCGCGAGGGTGCTTCCGTGGCTCTGGGCCCACCATCCACCCCATCATCTTGTGCTACGCTTCTCTTGTGCCCCTAGATATCCATACTCTGCTCTGCCAGAGGTGAGCCGATGTCGATCTTGATTCCCATCCTGGCGTTCCTCCTGGGAGCACTGTTGGTCTGGCTGTATGCCTCCCAGCGGCGGAGCCTGCTGGAGGAGCGGCTGCGCGGGGCGGGGGTGGAGGCGGCCCGGCTGGAGACGCGGATCTCCGCGGCCACCGCCGAGAGCGCGCTGCTGCGCGAGGAGCGGGTGGGATTGCAGACCCACGTCGCCCGACTCCAGACCACGATCGAGAAGGAGCGCCAATCCGCCGCCGAGAAGCTGCGGCTTCTCGATGAAGCTCAGGCCCGTCTCTCGGACGTCTTCAAGGGTCTCTCCGCCGAGGCGCTCCGGAACAACAATGCCAGCTTCGTCCATCTCGCCAAGGCGACGCTGGAGACCTTCCACGAGTCCGCCCGGGGAGACCTCGACCGCCGCCAGCAGGCGATCGGCGAGCTGGTGCTGCCGCTCCGGGAATCGCTGGGGAAGGTGGACGAGAAGATCCGCGAGATGGAGACCGCCCGGGCCGTGGCCTACTCCGACCTCGGCGCGCAGCTCAGGAACCTCGCCACCGCGCAGGGGGGGCTCGAGCGCGAGACCGCGCGGCTCGCCGGCGCCCTGCGCTCCTCCTCGACGCGGGGGCGCTGGGGGGAGATTCAACTCCAGCGGGTGGTGGAGATGGCCGGCATGGTCGCCTACTGCGACTTTACCCTCCAGGCCAGCGTCGAGGGGGAGGAGGGACGGCTGCGTCCCGACCTCGTCGTCCGCCTGCCGAACCGGAAGAACGTCGTCATCGACGCCAAGGCACCGCTCGACGCCTATCTCGACGCCATGGAGGCGCTGGACGAGGAGAGCCGCCGGGCGAAGCTGAAGGATCACGCCCGCCAGATCCGCAGCCATCTCACCCGGCTGTCGATGAAGAGCTACTGGGCCCAGTTCGAGCCGGCGCCGGAGTTCGTCGTCCTCTTCCTGCCGGGCGAGACCTTCTTCAGCGCCGCGCTGGAGCAGGACCCTTCCCTGATCGAGGCCGGCGTCGAGCAGCGGGTCATCCTCGCCACCCCCACGACGCTGATCGCCCTTCTGCGGGCGGTCGCCTACGGCTGGCGTCAGGCGCAGGTCGAGGAGAACGCGAAGCAGATCAGCGAGCTCGGCAAGTCGCTCTACGAGCGGCTGCGCACCTTCGCCGGGCATCTGTCCGCGATGGGCAAGAACCTCGGCCAGAGCGTCGACGCCTATAACAAGGCTGTCGGCTCCCTCGAGCTGCGCATCCTTCCCGCCGCCCGCCGTTTCAAGGAGATGGGGGCCGCCGGCGGCGACGACATCGAGACCCTCGAAACGGTCGACAAGGTGACCCGGTCCCCGGACGGCGACGAACCGCAGATGGACCTGATGGCGCCGGAGCTCCTTCAGGCCCTGGGCAACGGCGTCTCACCGCTGTAGCGGCCGCCCGGTCCGGCCGGCCCAGCGGCTCGCTTCCGGCTCCGGATCAGATGAAGGTTTCGATCTTCGCCTTCTGGCGCAGCTCCTCGGCGCGGGTCTGGAGCAGCTTCTGGACTGCCTGCGACTTGAGCATGGCGAGGATCCGCGGCTTCACCTGCTCGAAGGGGATCTCGCCCGCCGCCTGGCGGTCGAGAAGCTGGATGACGTGATAGCCGGAACGGGTCTCGGTGACCGGAGCGATGTCGTTGGGCTTCGTCAGCGCGAAGGCGGCGGCTTCGAAGTTGGGTACGGTCTGCCCCTTGACGATCCAGCCGATGTCGCCGCCGACGCTCTTCGACTTGGGATCATCGGAATACTGCGCCGCGAGCTTGCCGAAGTCCTCGCCCGCCTGCACCTTCTTGTAGACCTCTTCCGCCTTCTGCTTCGCCTTCTCCTTGTCGGCCGGCGAGGTCTTCGGGTCCACCGCGATCACGATGTGGCGCAGGTGGACGCGCTCGGGAGCCGACATCGAGCTCTTGTTCTGATCGTAGAACTGGCGCGCCGTCTGGTCGTTGATGTTGACCTGGGAGGCGAGCCGGGTCTCCAGGAACGTCTGGACCACGATCTGGTTCTCGGTCTCCTGGCGCAGGGTCGCCTCGGTCATGTCGGCCTTCGCCAGGGCCGTCCTGTAGGCGGCGTCATTGGGGAAGGCGTGCTTGCGGGCGTCGAGCTGCTGCTGCACTTCCTGCGGGGGGGCGGTGACGCCCTGCGCCTTGGCGTCCTGCTGGATGAGGATGAACGAGACCAGCTGGTCGAGCACCTTCCGGTAAAAGGCGGGAGTCGGCACGATCCGCTGGCCCCGCTGGGCGAGCTCGACCTGCATGATCTGAGCGCCCTGGATGAGCTCCTGCTTCTTGACCGCCTGGCCGTTGACCCGGGCGACGATCGCCGGCAGCTTGTCCACCTTCATCGGCTGCTCGGTGGCCGAATTTCCCGGGGCGCCCTGAGGCCCGGCCGGGCTCGGCATCGCCGCCGGCGCCGCCGAAGGTGCGACGGGCGCCGTGCTTCCCGAGGCTGCCGGGGTGGCCGGCGTCTGCGCCGGTTGAGACGTGGCGGTCGAAGGCGCCGCCGGGCTCGTCGCGGGCGTTGCGCCGCCCATCACCGACTTGTCGGGCCCCCCCTTCTTGCAGCCGGCGGAAAGGAGCAGGGCGAGCCCCACGCAGAGCATGGTCAGGCGGGGCGAAATCTTGGTCATCATGGTCGAAGTCCTCGAAGAGCGGCCCGGGGGGGCCAGCAAAAAATGAGCAGCGCAGTCTAACAGAAACCGGCTGGAGGCCCGAGCGGGCTGCGAGTTGCCGTTTACTTGCCGATAAATTGCCGATAAATTGCCGATAACTCGTAGGTCCGCCCCTTGCGGGAGGGGTCTGCGACGATCAGCCAGCCCTCCTCCGACCATCTCCGCAGCAGCAGCCGTGCGGTACGGTCGGAGAGCCCGAGATGCCGTGCGACCTCGGGCGCGGTGATCCGGTCCTGCTGAGTGAAGAGGGCCAGCACGGCCCGTGCTCGCGGGTCCAGGCGGCGGAGGGATTCAGGCTCCGCGGCAGGTCGTTCCTGGGTGATCCGGAGCACTTCTGCCTTCGCGGTCGTGAAAACGGCGCCGAGCGTCGCCAGGAAGTACTCGACCCAGGAGGTCAGGTCGGCCGTCTCTCGTCCCTCGTAGTAGTTGTGATGAGGGTGGGTCGCGAGCGCCTTGTAGTAGCCGGGCAGATCGCGAGCATGCTCCTCTTCGAGAGAGAAAAGGCCGTTGAGACCGTAGCCCTTCCGCTGGAGGAGAAAGGTGGCGAGCAGGCGGGCTGTCCGGCCGTTGCCGTCGTAGTAGGGGTGGATGGCGACGATCTGGTAGTGAGCCAGCCCGGCGATCAGCGGTGACGGCAAGGCGTCCTTTTCTGCCCGCCGGACCCAGTCGACGAGGCCGGCCATCAAGGCGGGAACGTCCCGCGCCTCGGGAGGCAGATAGACCAGGGCGCCGCTCTCGGAATCGCGAATCGTATTCTGCCAGTCCCGATAAGGGTCCGGTCGCGTCCGGCCATGCTCCACCAAGGCGTGCAGGCGCCGGAGGAGATCTTCCGTGAGGTCCGTTTTGCGAGCCGCCCATTCCTCGACCCGCAGCAGAGCCTTCCAGTAGGCCCGGACCTCATCCACGTCGCGTTCCCGGCCCGGCAGGCGGAGGCGCTGGCCGGCGACAGCGTGGCCGGCTTCCGCCAGAGTCAGCCGGTTCCCTTCGATGCGGGTGGAGAAATGAGTGGACCGGACGCGAGCTTGCCGGCGGAGCTCGGACTCGACGGCCGGTGGAAGCGCGACCTGCTCGACGACCGCGCGCGCCGCTTCGATCTCCAGGAGATGGCGAAGGATGGCCGGCGTCAGTATATAGCGCGGCTGCCAGGGAATGATGGAGCGGTCTCCCATCCACAATACATTGTCATGACAACGTCATGCCGGGACCGATCTTAGAGGCGCAGCGATCTGCGCCCCTATGGATTGCCTGTGGAGGCGGATTTACCGCCGTTTGACCTTGAGGGTGGACTTGCGGGCGCCGAGGCTGACCTTCGGCTTCATCTCGACGTAGGGGGGGACGCCGGGGACGGTGCAGCGGGGGAGGGTCTCGCCGAGCGTCGCCTCGATCTCCTTGACCATCATCTTGTCGACCCAGGTGGCGATCGTCGAGACGATCCCGGTCGCGTTGCCGCGGGCGGTGCGGCCGGCGCGGTGGATGTAGTCCTCGACGGTCTCCGGCATCTCGAAGTTGATGATGTGGCCGACGCGGGGGATGTCGAGGCCACGGGAGGCGATGTCAGTCGCCACCAGGATGCGGTGCTCGCCCTCGCGGAAGCCCTGGAGGGCCTGCGTCCGCTGTCCCTGCGAAAGGTTGGAGTGGATGCGCTCCACCGGATGCCCCTCGCGCAGCAGCACGCCCTGGAGCCATTCGGCGTCGCTCTTGCGGCGGATGAAGACGAGCGTGCTGCCGAGCTCCTGGTGGAGGAGGGCGAGCAGGCAGGCCTTCTTGTTCTCGGTCTCGACCATGTAGAGCCGGTGGCTGATCCCGTGGGCCGCCTTGCCCTCGGGGGTGATGTCGATCCGCAGCGGATCGTTCATGAACTGCTGTGAGATGCGCTCGATCGGCGGCGGCATGGTGGCCGAGAACATCAGCGTCTGCCGCTTTTTTGGGAGCTCCTGGAGGATGCGGTTGACCTGGGGCATGAAGCCCATGTCGAGCATGTGGTCCGCTTCGTCCAGCACCAGGACGTTGAAGTCGGAGAGCCGCGCCGTGCCCTGCTCGACGTGGTCGAGGAGGCGGCCGGGGGTCGCCACGATGACGTGGGGCTTGCGGCGCAGGCCGGTGTGCTGCGGCCCCATCTTGACGCCGCCGATCAGGCAGACGGTCTTGAGGCCGTAGTCGCCGCCGAAAGCGTCGAGGAAGGCCTGGGTCTGCAGCGCGATCTCGCGGGTGGGCGAGACGATCAGGGCGCGGGCCTTGGGGTCGTGGGCGAGCCGTTCGGTGATCGGCAGGGTGAAGGCCGCGGTCTTGCCGGAGCCGGTCTCGGCGAGCCCGATCAGGTCTCGCCCGGTGAGCGCCGCCGGGATGACGGCCGCCTGGATGGGAGTCGGGTGCTCGAACCCGACGAGCCGCACGCAGCGGAGGATCGATGGACTGAGTCCCAGCGAGTCGAAATCTTTCTCCGTGGTTTCAACTGGATGTTGTGGAATGGCCAAACTTTGCATGACTCTTGCTTATAGCCGATCCGCGACTTTGCGGCAAGCGCGGGCCCCTCATCACCCCAACCCGCTTTTCCCATCGCACTCCCCCCAACCGGGAGAAGAGGGAGACGAGCCAAAGCAGGATTGACAGGTGCGAAAAAAGGAGGGCAGACCCGGCGTGAACCGGGCCGCCCTGAGGGGAACGTTGCGCCGGCCGCCGTCAGGCGGCCTGGGCGTTGGTCTCTTCGGTCGGATGACAGGGCCCGAAGCGGGCCATCGCCTGGGCCAGCGTGAGGAAGCGGGCTTCCCGCAGCTCGCCGGCATGGGCGGCGCAGACGGCGTCCGCGGTGTCCATGTCAGTCATCCAGCCCATCGACTCCTTGATGTCGTTGAACATGTTGGCGAAGGTGTGCGCCACGCCCGGCGACTGGGCCGCGCCCTGGAGGATCTTCCAGAACGGCTCGGTCATCGGTCCGGTCATCAGGCGGGTGAAGTCCATGGTGTGCTTGCCGCGCTCGTGGTAGTAGCCGTCGAAGACCTCCTGCATCCAGTCGGCCGAGAAGGGGCGGCCGCCACGCTCCCGGATAGCCCGGCCCAGGCGGTCGGCCTGGCGGACGGCATCGTTGGCGCCGGTGCCGCTGATCGGGTCGTTGAGGACCGCCACGTCGCCCATCGCCATCACCGCCTTGCCGGTGCGCAAGTGTCCGACCGCCTTGCGCACGGTGGGCGTGATCGCCCCCTTGAGCCAGGAACGGCCGTCGACCAGCGTGGCGTCGCGGTAGTTCGGCCAGTCCTGTGGTGAGAACTCGCGAAGGAGGTACAGGGCCGTCGCCAGCGCCTTGTCCGCGCTGTCGACCTCGCCCCAGACGTCCATCGGGCTGCCGGGAGGGGCCTCGAAGACCACCGCGCGGCAAGGGCCGGCGTGCGAGTAGAACGGGATGGCGAAGAGCTCGCCGATCGAGATGAAGTACTGGAACTTGAGCGTGGTGTAGGGGATCTCCGCCCACTCGTGGACATTCCTGAGGATCACCGCGCCCAGCCGCCGCGGCGGGGCATCGAACAGGCTGCGCTCTGGATCGCGCTCGAAGACCTCGTTCAAGCCCCCCTTGCCGGAGGAGACGACCACGAGGTCGAACGCGTCCGCCATCTCCTCGAGCAGCGCGCGAGTGACCGCCCGATGGACGACGTGGCCCCCCTCCCGCTCGAACCGGCGGAGCCAGGTCGACGTCTTGAGCCGCGCGTCCACTCCTTGGCAGGTCTCATCGAGACCGCCCTGGATCTGGAGGATGATCTCGCCGCTCGGTAAACGGAGCGTGGCGTGCATGCCGTTGCACACCGGCGCCTTCCCCTCCCATTCCTGCAATCCCAGCCTACGCTCGACGTCGAGCTGACGGTCGAACACCATCGCAGTGGACAGCATCGATCCCTTCTCGATCTCGTCCGCCGGTCTCCCCTCGAACACCGTCACCTCGTACCCCTCATTCATCAGATCAAACGCAAGTACCATTCCTGCCTGTCCAGCACCGACGATTGCGATCTTCCTCATGGGTCCCCTCCTTGGTGGAGATCGTGTTGCGCCTAGTGCCCTCCCAACTGCCAGAGGTCAATTCAAAGATCTATACAACCGAAACTGCGTAAGTAGTATACGGGCGGAGGGTGGATTTGGTTCAAGAGGATCAGCTTGGCGTCGAGCCCCGGTAGTCGACGCCCTGGCGCAGCAGCTCGACGCCGTCGGCCGCCGACGGGGCCACCACCGCGGTGAGGCGGTCGCCGGCACGGAGGACGGTGTCGCGGGAGGGGACCTCGTCGCGGTCGTCGCGCTGGATGGTGATCAGCAGGCAGCCGGGGGGCAGGCCGAGGTCGGCCACGCGGCGGCCGTCGAAGGGAGAGCCCTCCTCCACCAGGAGCTCGACGAGCTGGGCCGGAGCGCCCGCGGCCGGTGCCGGCTGACCGCGCAGCAGATCGCGCTCCAGCAGGGCCTCGTAGATCGGCCGGTCGTGGAAGAGGTCGGCGAGGGCGTAGGCGGTGAAGCAGGCGGCCAGCAGCGGCAGCATGAGCGGGTAGCTGGAAGTCATCTCCAGAATCAGCACGATGCCGGTGAGCGGCGCCCTCACGATGGCGGTGAACAGGGCGGCCATCCCGACGATGGCGAAGGAGGTGCCGAAGCCCGCCGCCGAGGGGAACGCGTTCTGGCCCACCAGGCCCACCATCAGACCGGCCTGGGCGCCGAGCACCAGCAGGGGAGCGAAGATGCCCCCCGCGGCGCCGGTGCCGTAGCTCGTCATGGTCATGCCGAAACGGAGGAGCAGGAGGACCGCGAGCGCGGAAATCCCGACCTTCCCGCCCAGGATCGCCTGCACCATCTTGCCGCCGCCGCCCAGTGTTTCAGGCGCGAACCAGCCGACGAGGCCCACCGCGACGCCGACCAGCGCGGCGGGGAGACCGAACGGCCAGCCCTTCGTGCGCTCGAACAGGCGCAGGCTGGCGAGCAGCGTGCGGTTGAAGACCACGCCGAGCAGGCCGGCGACCACGCCGAGGACCAGGAACAGGGGGAGGGTGTCCAGCGGCGGCACCGGCGGGTTGACGACGTGGAACACGGGAGACTGCCCGCTCAGCAGGCGCACCACGACGTCGGCCGTCACCGAGGCGACGAAGGCGCCCGTCAGCGCCCCGGGCGCGAAGTCGCGGCGGAGTTCCTCGAGGACGAAGATGACGCCGGCGAGCGGCGCGTTGAAGGCCGCGGCGAGACCGGCGCCGGCGCCGGCGGCGATCAGGATGTGGCGCTCGCGGGCGTTGCTCTTGAGCCAGCCGCTCACCATCTGGCCGAGGGCGCCCCCCATCTGCACGGTGGGGCCTTCGCGCCCCAGGGCGAGACCGCTGCCGATGCCGAGGGTACCGCTGGCGAACTTGACCAGCAGCACCCGCCGCCAGCTCAGGCCGCGGAGGCGGTGCAGCACCGCCTTGAGGTGGGGGATGCCGCTGCCGGA
>DATBAW010000299.1:0-35787 GCA_036271335.1 Thermoanaerobaculia bacterium | reverse complement strand
TTCAACCGCGATCTCTTCGACCCGTCCACCGCCGCCCGCATGGTCGCGCACCTGCGGAATCTCCTCTTGAGCGTCGCCGCCGATCCCGGTCAGCCGGTGACCACCCTGCCGCTGATCGGCGAGGCCGAGCGGAGCCAATTGCTCGTCGATTGGAGCTCGCGACCGATCGTCGCGCCGGCCGACTTCTGTCTCCATGAAGCGTTCTCTGCCCAGGCCGCACGGACGCCGGATGCAGTCGCCCTCTACGACGGTTCCCAGCGGCTGAGCTATGCCGAGTTGGCTCGCCGAGCCGGTCAGGTCACCCGTCGCCTTCGGAGCCTGGGAGTCGGGCCGGAGGCTCGGGTCGGAGTTTTCCTGGAGCGCTCTGCGGATCTGGTCGCGGGAATTCTCGGCATCCTCAGCGCCGGCGGCGCCTATGTGCCTCTCGATCCGGCTTACCCGGCCGAACGGGTGGCTTTCATGCTGGCCGATGCGGGCGTCGCCGCGATCCTCGTTCATCGGACTCTGCTGTCACGCCTTCCGGTCGAGGCCGCGGGCGTTCCCCTGGTAGTGATCGATGAGCTGGAAGCTGATGGCCTCCAGCCCACGGATGGCGTACCGGGAGATCCGGGAGTTCTGCCCGGCAATCTTGCCTACCTCATCTACACGTCCGGCTCCACGGGCCGGCCCAAGGCCGTTGCCATCGAGCACGCCAGCGCCGCCGCCCTGCTGCGCTGGGCAGAAGACGCTTACAGCGACGAAGAGCTAACCGGCGTTCTGGCCGCGACGTCGGTCTGCTTCGATCTCTCCGTCTTCGAGCTCTTCGTCCCCCTGGCGCGTGGCGGCGCCATCATCCTGGCCGAGAATGCTCTGGCTCTCCCCGGTTTGCCGGAACGCGACCGCGTCACCCTGATCAACACCGTCCCCTCGGCGATGGCCCATCTCACCCAGACGCGGGCCATCCCGGACTCCGTGATCACGGTCAACCTGGCGGGCGAGCCGCTGGCCGGTGCCCTGGTGGAGCGCATTTATCAAACGGAGACGGTGCGGCGGGTAATGAACCTCTACGGACCTTCCGAGGACACCACCTACTCCACCGAGATTCTCGTCTCACCGGGCAGTCACCGTGAGCCGACCATCGGATGCCCACTGCCCGGCACCAGGACTTACGTCCTTGACACCAACGGCTTCCCTGTGCCGACTGGCGTGCCTGGAGAGCTCCTGCTCGGCGGCGCCGGCTTGGCTCGAGGCTACTTGGGGCGACCCGAGCTGACGGCGGAACGCTTCCTGCCCGATCACCTGTCCAAGCTTTCTGGTGCCCGCCTCTACCGGACCGGCGATCTCGTTCGCTGGCTTCCTGACGGTCAGCTCCAGTTCCTGGGCCGCATCGACCATCAGGTCAAGATCCGGGGCTTCCGGGTCGAGCTGGGAGAGATCGAGTCGGCTCTGCGCGAGCACCCCGGAGTGAGCGAAGCCGTGGTCCTGGCCCGTCGTGGGGAGGGAGCCGATCTCCGGCTCGTAGCCTACGTGACACCCCGTCCGGGTGCGCCAGCGTTGGAAACCCGGTCTCTGCGCGAGCTCCTGCGGCGCCGCCTGCCGGACTTCATGGTCCCCTCAGCCTTCATGGTCATGAACGACCTGCCGCTATCCCCCAATGGCAAGGTGGACCGCAGAGCGCTACCAGCTCCCACCTTGGCTGCCGCCGGGCAAGGTGCCACCGACAGACTCCTGACGCCGACCGAGGAAATCGTCGCCGGGCTTTGGACCGAGCTGCTCGGCGTCGAACCTCCCGGTCCGGGCGCTGACTTCTTCGAACTGGGTGGTCATTCACTCCTGGCGACCCAGATGCTCTCCAGGGTGTGGCGGGCCTTCGGCGTCGAGCTTCCGGTGCGGGCCCTCTTCGAGAGCTCCTCGCTCGGAGCCCTGGCCCGCCGCGTCGACGAGATCCTGCTGGCTCATGCGGGCTCTCCGCCGCCGCCGATCGCCGCGACGTCCAGGGAGGGCCCCCTGCCCCTCTCGTTCGCGCAACAGCGGCTCTGGCTTCTCGACCGGCTATCCCCCGGAAATGTTGCCTTCAACATCCCCCTGGCGTTCAGGCTGGAAGGGGATCTGGATCTCGCGACTCTCGGTTGGGCCCTGAACCGTATCGTCGAGCGCCATGAGCCTCTGCGGACCACTTTTTCCACCCGCGAGGGGCGGCCGGTGCAGGTGATCGGGACGCACGCACGGATTTCGATGCCCTGTGTTGATCTTGCGGCACTGCCCGCGGATCGCCGTGAAGCCGAGTTGAAACGCAGTCTGGTGGAGTTGGCGCGGCAGGTTTTAGACCTTGAGCGTGGTCCTCTACTGCGGGTGGCGCTGCTGCGGCTCGGCCAGGACGAGCACGCTTTGATGGTGGTGACGCACCACATCATTTCGGATGGCTGGTCTTCGGGGAACTTCTTCCGGGAGCTGACGGCCCTCTACGCCGCCCGGATTGCGGGCGAGGAGCCTTCATGGCCGGAGTTGCCCGTGCAGTATGCGGATTTCGCTGAATGGCAGCGCTCCTGGCTTCAGGGCGAAGTGCTGGAGCGACAAGTGGGCTATTGGAAACGGCGACTGGCCGGCGCGCCGCGCATCCTGGAACTGCCGGCGGATTTTCCGCGTCCCGAGGCCCAGACTTTCAGGGGCGCCAACCTGGAACGGGAGCTGTCCTCAACGGAGTCCTCTGCGCTGCGGGCGCTCTCCAGGGCACAAGGTGCGAGCCTGTTCATGACCGCCCTGGCCGGCTTTGCCGTCTTGCTGCGACATCTCGTCCGGCGGGATGACATAGTGGTGGGCACTGACGTGGCGGGCCGAAGCCGCTTCGAGAGCGAGGCGATGATCGGGTTCTTCGTCAATCAGCTCGCTCTGAGGTTGGATCTTGGCGGGAACCCGACTTTCCTCGAGGTCCTTGAACGCAGCCGCCGCGAAGCCCTCGAAGGGTACGCACACCAGGAGCTGCCGTTCGAGACGCTCGTGGATACCCTGAAGGTGGACCGCAGCCTCATCTATTCACCGGTTTTTCAGGTGAAGCTCATCATGAACAATACACCTGAGGCGGTTACGAGCCTGCCGGGGCTCTCCATCCGCCCGATCGGAGTCGAGGCGGGGACTTCCAAGGTCGATCTGGTCGCCACTTTGACGGATAGACCCGACGGCCTCCGCCTCCTCTTTAACTACAACACCGACCTCTTCGCCGCAGCCACGGCTGAATCCATGCTGGACCGCTTCGCCGAGGTGCTCCGCCAAGTGGCTGCCCGGCCCGAATCGACACTGGCTGAAATCGAAGAGGTTCTGGTCCAATCTCAAAGGAGAAGACGAGACATGGAAACCACGAAGCGCCGCGAATCGAGCTTCGGCAAGTTCAAGCAGGTCAAGCCCAAGACCGTGGGCGCCGCCGCCGGCAAGCTGATCGAGACCGGCTTCCTGCAACCTGGCCAGGAGCTGCCGCTGGTGATCACTCCCGCCGTCCCGGATCTGGACTTGGCGGAGTGGGCCGCCGACAACCGGGAATATCTGGATCGCGAGCTACTGAAATACGGTGCCATTCTCTTCCGAGGCTTCAAGATCGAGTCTCCCGAAGACTTCGAGAGCTTCGCCGGCAGCGTCTGCTCCGGCCTGTTCAACGAGAACGGCGAGCACCCCCGGGAGTCGGTCAACGGCAACGTCTACACGCCTGTCTTCTATCCGCCGGATCAGAAGCTGCTCTGGCACAACGAAAATTCGTTCAACCTGCAGTGGCCGGGCAAGATCCTGTTCTGCAGCATCCATCCCGCCGAGCAGGGTGGCGAGACACCCATCGTCGATAGCCGTAAGGTATTCGATCGGATTCCCCCGGGAATCCGCGAGAAATTTCTCGAGAAGCAGGTGAGCTACATGCGGAACTATGGCGACGGCCTGGGCCTGAGCTGGCAGACCGTCTTTCAGACCTCGGACCGCCAGCAGGCCGAGAGACATTGCCAGGAAAACGAGATGGAGATCGATTGGAAAGATGGCGATCGGGCTCGCACGCGCATGCGCCGGCCGGCCGCGGCCCGTCATCCCAGCACCGGCGAGATGAGCTGGTTCAATCAGGCCCAGCATTTTCACGTCTCATGCCTGGACTCGCAGACCCGCAGCTCGCTTCTGGCTCTCTTCAAGGAAGAAGACCTGCCGCGCAACTGTTACTACGGCGACGGTACCCGCATCGAGGATGAAGAGATGAGACAGATCCTCGATATTTACGAGGAACTGGAAGTCGTCTTCCCCTGGCAGAAGGGGGATGTCGTGATGCTCGACAACATGTTGGTGGCGCACGCCCGCAACCCGTTCGTCGGCAAGCGTAAGCTGCTGGTCTCGATGGGTGAGATGATCAACTCCAAAGACCTTTCGTAGGACGCAAGAGGGAAACATGGCGGTCAGCACAATCGTGCAAATCGAAGGCTTTCGACTCTCGCCGCACCAGCGCAGGCTTTGGGCCCTCTGGAGCGAGCACCCGGTCTACCACTCGCAATGCGCTGTCCTTCTGAAAGGAGCGCTGGAGGAGAGCATCCTGCGGCAGGCGGTCCAGGATGTAGTGGATCGTCACGAGGCTCTGCGCACCGCATTCCAGCGGAGACGTGGCATCCGGCTTCCTCTCCAGGTGATCTCCGAGGACGGTTCCGCCGCGTGGCGCTCCATCGACTTGCGCGATGGCGGTGAGGGGAAATTGCAAGAGCTGTTGCGCGCGGAGGAGGAGGCAAGTCTCGATCTCGAAACCGGACCGATGCTGCGAGCCGCTCTGGCCTCACTGGCCTCGGACGATAGCTGTCTGGTGCTGACCCTTCCCTCTCTGGTTGCCGACGCCCGCACCCTGGCGAACCTGGTCTCCGAAATCGCCACCGCCTATGCGGCGCGACGCGACGGCGGGCTGCTCGACGGCGCTGACGAGGTGGTGCAATACCTCCAGTTCTCCGAGTGGCAGAACGACCTGTTGGAGGAAGGCGAGGGTGCTTCGGAAGGGCGAGCCTATTGGGACAAAGCGCTGACTGATCTCCCGGGGCCGTCGCGTCTGCCTCTGGAGACCCCGATAGACGGTCCGACTTTCCATCCGCGCAGAGTGCCTGTCGAGATCGGGAGCGCCACGGCTGGGATGCTGGAGAATTTATCGGGAGAGTTTGGAGCGTCCCCCTCCACGGTGCTCCTGTCCATCTGGCAGGCACTTCTCGTCCGTGTCTCCGACCGCTGGGAGCTGCCGGTCGCGATCACTCTGGAAAACCGTGGTCACGAGGAGCTTCAAGAGGTCTTCGGCTCTCTGGCCAAATCGGTTCCCTTGGCGCTGGCGATGGCTTCCTCGGACAGCCTTTCCGACCTGGTCCGGCGAAACCACGAGCTTCTGCTCGAGGCCGCCGACTGGCTGGAGCTTTTCGCTCCGAACGAAGAGGCCGGGCCCGGCGCTGAGATCGGCTTCGAGGCATTGGAATGGCCATCGCCCGGCGAGTGTGGCGGAGTGCGATGGACTCCCCTCTCGCTGATGCATCAGAGCGAGCGGACGAAGCTCCAGCTCTTCTGTGTCGCCACGGAGGGACGCTGGCTCACATCCCTCGCTTACGATCCACGGTCTATTCCCATCGAAGAAGCGGAGCGCCTGGCCCGGCGTTTCGAAACGCTGCTGGCGGCTGCCTTGGCGCAGCCCCGCCAAGCGTTGCGCGAGCTTCCTCTGGTCGGCGACGGCGAACGGCGCTGGCTGCTCGACGGGCTGAACGAGACCACCGCCCCGTTCCCGGCGGATCGCTGTCTTCACGAGCTTTTCGAAGCTCAGGCGGTGCGCACGCCGGAAAGCGAAGCCTTACGCGGCGCAGGGCGGCAGCTGTCGTACGCCGAGTTGGACGCGAGCGCCAACCGCCTCGCGCGGTTCCTGCGCTCCCTCGGCGTCGGTGCGGACGACCGGGTAGCCCTCTGCGTGGAGCGGTCGCCCGAGATGGTCATCGCCCTGCTCGCCACGCTGAAGGCGGGCGCAGCCTACGTCGCGATCGACCCCTCCTATCCGCGGGAGCGCATGGCCATGATCCTCGCGGACTCGCAGCCACGCATCGTGCTGACCGAGACCAGCCTTTCGGACCTGCTTCCTGACCATTCGGCTCGGCGGATTCTTCTGGACGCGGACGCGCCGCGGATCGCGACATTTCCGGCGGCCGGCCTCGGAGCCATGGCCGATCCGGACACCCTCGCCTACGTGCTCTATACCTCGGGCTCGACCGGCAGACCCAAGGGCGTGATGGTCCCGCATCGCGGCCTGGTGAACTATCTTTCCTGGGCCGTCGAGGCATATGGCGCGGGTGACGGGGGCAGCGCCCCTCTCCACTCTCCCATTGGCTTCGACCTGACGGTCACTAGTCTGTTCGCTCCGTTGCTGGCCGGCGGCAGCGTCTTGCTTCTACCGGAGGAGCAGGGGATTGAAGCCCTCGGCATGACGCTGCGGGACGACGGCGGCTTCAGCCTGGTCAAGATCACCCCTTCACACCTGGAGATCCTCCGCCAGGAGCTGCAGCGGAAAAAGGATCTCGCGGGGCTCACTCGGGTCCTCGTCCTTGGCGGCGAGGCCCTCTTCTGGGAACACCTGTCTTTCTGGCGGGAGCGCGCTCCCGCCACGCGGCTGGTCAACGAATACGGGCCCACCGAGACCGTGGTCGGCTGCTGCGTCTATCAGGTGCAGCCGGAGACCGCTGCCTCGGGCCCGGTGCCGATCGGCAGGCCGATCGCCAACACCCGGCTCTATCTGCTGAATCCCACGTTGCAGCCGGTACCCTTCGGAGCTACGGGAGAGCTCTTCGTAGGAGGAGTGGGGGTGACCCGCGGCTATCTCGACCGGCCGGACATGACGGCCGAGCGATTCCTCCCCGATCCGTTCGGCTGCGAGCCTGGAGCGCGCCTCTATCGGACCGGTGATCTCGTTCGCTATCTCGCTGACGGCAACCTGGAGTTCCTGGGCCGCAACGACCAGCAGGTGAAGATCCGGGGGTTCCGCATCGAGCTGGGAGAGATCGAAAGCGCGCTGCTCTCCCATCGCGGAGTTTCCGAAGCCGTCGTCGTGGCCCGCGAAGAGGCCGGCGGCACGCGGGAGCTGGTGGCCTACGTCGTCTCGCAGGGAGAGGCCCGGGTCGCCGGCCTGCGTACACATCTGAGCGCGCTCCTGCCCGCCTACATGATCCCGGCCCACTTTATCGAGCTTCCCGAGCTGCCACTGACCCAGCACGGCAAGGTGGACCGGCAAAGGTTGCCTGCTCAAGGCTCCGGCGGCGGTCTGGGCATGAGCAAGGTACCGCCCCGCAGTCCTATGGAAGGCAAGCTCGTCGCTCTCTGGGAAGAGGTGCTCCATCACGCGGGGCTGGGGGTCACCGACAACTTCTTCGATCTCGGCGGGGATTCGATCAAGGCCGTACGCTTGATCAGCCGCATCAACGATGAAATTGCCGGCGCCGATGTCCAGATGCGGGACATTTTCAAGCATCAGACCGTAGAGGCTCTGGCGCCGGCCATCGGCGAGGTGACGGCGCGGCCTTCGGTGCGGGAAGAGCACGCGGCCGGTCTTCAGCGGCTCGACGAGTTGCGACGGCGCATTCTCTCCACCGAGAGGCATCGCGCCAAGCTGCCGGCGGAATTTGACGACATCCTTCCCATGAGCGGCATCGAGAAAGGGATGCTCTACTACTCCCTGCTCATGCCCGAGCAACCGATCTATCATGATCAGTTCGTCTACCGGATGTCACTCCAGGAACCGGAGCGCTTCTTCCGCGCTTTCGAGTTGCTGACCCGCAAACACCCGATCTATCGCAGCCTTTTCTACCTCTACAGCTTCGATGAGCCCCTCAAGGTCGTGGTGCCGCGGCTCGACATTTCCCGGCAGATCGAGGATCTCTCCGGCTGGTCTCGGAGCGAGCAGGTCCGGCGCATCGAGGAGTACCGGGCTGAGGACCTCGCCCGCAACTTCGATCTCGACGGCAACGTCCTTTGGCGGTTCAAGATCTTCCACCTCGAGGACGACCTGCACTGCGCCGTGTGGAGCTGGCACCACGCCATCCTCGACGGCTGGAGCAATCTCTCATTCTGGGTCGAGATGAACTCTCTCTACGCGCGCCCGGATCTCGACGAGATGGAGGAACTGCCGCCCCTCGCCGGCAGCTACCGGGACTACGTGGCGATCAGCCTTGCCCGGGTTTCGTCTCCCGCCACGAAGGAGTTCTGGCGCCAGACCCTGGCCGGCTTCGGTAGGAACAAGCTCCCCTTCAACCGCGTGAAGCCTCTGGATCCGGCGGCTTACGGCATGGATTCCCGGATGCGGATGTTGGGCCGAGATCTCTTCGAGGAGCTGCGTTCCCGCGCCCTCCAGCACCATGTTTCTCTCCAGGTCCTGTGCCTCGCCGCCCACAGCGAGCTGTTGCGAGTCCTCACCGGAGAACGCGACGTGGTGACGGGCCTGGTCTCTCACGACCGTCCCGGGATCAAGGATGGCGACCGGATGCTGGGGTGCTTCCTGAACACCATACCCATCCGGGTGGACACCGCCCGCTCCGTCACAGCCCTGGAGAGGGTCCGCGCGGTGAGCCGGTATCTGACCGCGGTCAGGGAGCACGAAATCCCCTTGGTGGATATCGCCGCCATCGCCGGCGTCCAGGGAGAGGGCGACAACCCTATTTTCGACACGATCTTCAACTTCATGGACTTCCACGTCATCGCGGGAGTGGAGGACAACGTTCTCTTCAAGCCTCTGGAATCGAAGGAAGTGGAGGCAAGCCTCAAGTTCCGTGGCAACGAGATGACCAACACCCTTTTTGATGTCGAGGTCTCCATCACCAAGGGGGAGCCCTTCATCCGGATCAAGTTCTCTCCACGGTATTTCGAGGGCCAGGAGATCGAACGGGCGATGGCCCTTTATGAGCGCATTCTGGAGCGCTTCGCTTACGGGCTGGAGGAGCGCCTCGGCACCGAAGCACTCCTCACCGCCCATGAGAAGGATCAGCTCGTCCATGTCTTCAACGACACGGTGGCTGACTACTCGCGCCACCTTCCCATGCACCGTCTGTTCGAGGAACAGGCCGCGCAGACGCCCGAGGCCGTGGCCGTGGTCTGCGCCGGCCGGGAGCTCAACTATGGGGAGCTTGACGAAAGCGCAAACCGGCTGGCCTACCATCTCCGGAGCCTGGGCGCCGGCCGGGGTGACAACGTCGGAGTGATCTTCGAGCGCTCGGTCGACATGGTTGTCGCCCTGATGGCAGTGCTCAAGGCAGGTGCGGCTTACGTGCCTCTGGAGCCCGAGTATCCGGCGGCCCGCAAGGGCTACATCGCCGCCAAATCCAGGGTGGGCTGGATCTTGGCGGACCGACCCTACGAGATCTTGCCGGTGGAAGGCTCTGCCGCCCCGGTGCAGGTGGTTCCCGATGCCGCCGAGCTGGCCGCAAACGCGGCCGACAGACCGGAAGTGGGCCTCGACCCCGGCGACCTGGCCTATACCATCTATACCTCGGGGTCGACCGGCAATCCCAAAGGCGTGATGATCGAGCATCATCAAGCCGTCAACCTGATCCAATGGGTGAACCGTGAGTTTGCCGTCGGTCCGGGGACTCGAGTCCTGATGCTGTCGTCCGTCTCTTTCGATCTTTCGGTGTGGGACATTTTTGGCGGCCTCGGCGGCGGCGCCACAGTCGTGATCGCCAGGCCCGGGGATCTGCAGGATCCGGCGCGTCTGCTGGGCCTCGTCTCGGAGGAGCGGATCACCTTCTGGAACTCCGTCCCGTCCACCCTGGGCCTGCTCGTCAAGTACCTGGAGGATTCGGTCCCCGACTATCGGCAGGAAGAGCTGCGGACGGTCTTCCTCAGCGGAGATTGGATCCCCGTATCGTTACCATCGCGGGTGCTCCGGTTCTTCCCCAACGCCCGGGTGATCAGCCTCGGCGGCGCCACGGAAGGCACGATCTGGTCGATCCACTACCCCGTCGCGGAAGTCGATCCGCGCTGGGCCAGCATCCCCTACGGCCGGCCGCTGGACAACAACACTTTCTACATTCTCGACGGTAACCTCGACGTGGTGCCCCCGGGAGTCGCGGGAGACCTCTACATCGGGGGGCTTGGCGTCGCCGTCGGCTACGCGAACGACGCTGAGAAGACCGCCAACCAGTTCATGCCCAACCGGTTCTCCGCGGTACCCGGGCAGCGAATGTACCGCACCGGCGACCTGGGACGCATGCGTTCCGACGAGACCATCGAATTCCTCGGCCGGGCTGACCATCAGGTCAAGATCCGTGGCTTCCGGGTCGAGCTCGGCGAGGTCGAGAGCCAGCTCGGCCTCCATCGCGCGATCCGCGAGGCGGTGGTCGTGGCCAGGGTGGACCGTTCGGGAGAGAAGTACCTGTGCGCGTACTTCGTATCGGCCGTGGATCTGCAGGCCGCGGAGCTCAAGAGCTTCCTCGCCGCGAGCCTCCCGGAATACATGATCCCGGCAACTTTCGTGCGCCTGGAAGCCTTGCCCCTGACCGCCAACGGAAAGCTCGACCGCAAGGCGCTGCCGGAGCTGGATGTCCAGAACCTCAGCACCGGAGCGGAATATGTGGCACCGGTCGACGAGGTGGAGACCGCCCTGGTCGAGATCCTCGAGGAGGTTCTGGGAATCCCGGGGATCGGTACCCTGCACGACTTCTTCGAGGTAGGCGGACACTCGCTGTCGGCGGTGCAGGTGGTCACCCGGATCCGCCGCCGATTCGAGGTCGAGCTGCCGCTCCGGGATTTCTTCGAAGAGCCCACGGTCCAGGCGATGGCGCGTACCCTTTACCGTTTGCGCGACTCAGAGCAGCGGACACCGGCGGCGGCCGGCATCCTGCCCGGCCGGCGACCGGAGAAACAGCCCACCTCCTTCAATCAGGAGCGGATCTGGTTTTTGCAGCGGTTCGAGCCCGACAGCCCCGCGTTCAACATCCCGCGAGGCCTGAAAATGCTCGGCCGGCTGGAACACGGCGTGCTTTCCCGTGCGCTCCAGGAGATCGATACCCGGCATGAGGCGATGCGCACGACGTTCCGCGAGGACGGCGGCATACCGTTCCAGGTGATCGCGCTTCCGCGGAGCCTCACTGTACCGGTCATCGACCTGTCGGCCTTGCCGGAGCCTCAGCGCGGCGCCGAGCTCGACCGCCAAGCCGACGCGGAGTCGCACCGCCCCTTCGATCTCGCCCGTGGCCCCCTCTGGCGCGTGTATGTGTTGCGCCTCGAACGCGAAGAGCACGTCCTGCTGTTCAACATCCACCACATCATCAGCGACGGCTGGTCGATCGGTATTCTCATCCGGGAGATCAGCGAGATCTACTCCGCGTTCCTCAGAGGCGAGCCGTCGCCGCTACCTCCCCTCGCCGTGCAGTTCGCCGACTACTCCGCCTGGGAACGTGAGGCTCTGACCGGCGAGGTACTCGAAGAGCACCTCGCCTATTGGCGCCGGCAACTCGCTGGAGCATCCGGAGAGCTCGCTTTGCCGGGACAACGGCCGCGGCCGGCGTCGCCTCGTTTCGAAGGCGGCATCCACTGGCTCCTCGTTCCCCTGTCGGTGACACAGGGCCTGCGGGAGCTCGGTCAACGAGAGGACGCGACCCTGTTCGTGGTCACGTTGGCCGCCTTCAACGCCCTCCTCCATCTCTATACCGGACAGGAGGACTTCGTCGTCGGAACCAACTTTGCCAATCGCAACGAGCCTGAGCTTGAGCACCTGATCGGATTCTTCGTCAACAATCTGGCGCTCCGCGCCGACTTGTCCGGAAACCCGACGTTCCGCCAATTGATCCATCGTGTGCGCGAAACAGCGCTGAACGCCTACGTCCACCAAGCCGCTCCCTTCGAGAAAGTGATCGAGGCGGTGCGGCCCAATCGCTCCTCCGGATATTCGCCGCTGTTCCGCGTGATGTTCACCTTCGAGAACTTCCCGATGCCGGCGCTGGATCTGGCTGAGCTCTCGATGCGGGGAATGCAGATCGAATCGAGGCGGGCCAACTTCGACCTGAACATGATGATGGTCGAATCGGACCGTGGCCTGGTCGGAACCTTCGTCTACGATCAGGACCTGTTCGACGGCGACATGATTCAGCGGTTCCTGGACAACTTCCAGCTCTTGCTGAGCAGAGTGGTCGAAGATCCGGACCGCGAGTTGTCCGACCTTTCGGTGATCAGCGGCGAAGGCGGCGGAGAAATGATCAGTGCTTTCACTGGAGAGATCTAGGAAAGGGCCGCCGTGGACTTCGGAATCATGTTCTTCTCCAGCGTGCAACCATGCGCTGGTGAGGCCCGCTACGAGTTGCTCCTCGACGCGGCCCGCCTCGCCGACGAGTGGGGGTTCACCGCGATCTGGATGCCGGAACGGCACTTCCATCGCTTCGGAGGGCTCTTCCCCAACCCGGCCGTGCTCGGGGCGGCGGTCGCCATGACGACCCGCCGTCTGCAGATCCGGGCCGGCAGTCTCGTCTCGCCCCTGCACGACAGCCTGCGCATCGCCGAGGACTGGTCGGTGGTCGACAACCTGTCCGGCGGGCGGGTGGCGGTCTCGTTCGGATCGGGTTGGAATATCGAGGATTTCGTCTTCTTCCCCGAGCGATACGCACGCCGGCAAGCCGTGATGTACGAGCAGATCGAGGAAGTGAAGACACTCTGGCGAGGAGGCAGCCTGAAACGCCGCGACAGCAACGGTCGCGAGGTCGAGGTCCGCGTCTTTCCGGAACCGGTGCAGCGGACGCTGCCAACCTGGGTGACGTCTTCCGGCAACGAGCGCACCTTCGTGAGCGCGGGCGAGATCGGAGCCAACGTACTGACCCATCTCATTGGTCAGGAGGTCGATGAGCTGGCCGTCAAGATCCGGCGCTACCGGGAGGCGCGGGAGAGCCACGGTTTCGCCCCTCGAGAGGGAAAGGTGACCCTGATGCTGCATACCTTCCTCGGTAACGAGATGGAGGCGGTGCGCGCGACCGTGCGGGGTCCTTTCCGCGAGTACCTGCGCTCTGCTCTGAGCCTGGAGCAGTTGGCTCTCCAGGCGGGTGGCGCCATCAGCGGCGGCCATCGCGTGCAGCCGCACGAGATCCCGGAACGGGATCTGGAGGACCTGCTCGACCTCACCTTCGAGCGCTATTTCCGAACGGCCTCACTTCTGGGCACTCCCGATTCTTGCCAGCGCCTGCTCTGGCGGCTGGATGAGATCGGAGTCGACGAGATCGCCTGCCTCGTCGACTTCCTCGACGACGCGGCAGCGATCCGAGAATCGCTACCCTTGCTCGCGGAGCTCCGTGAGGTCTTCTCAGCCGAAAGCCTGGAGCGCGTCAGCGCCGCGCAGGTCGATCAATTCCTGGTGGATCTCGAGGCCTGAGGCGAGGAGCGACCGGGATATGTGTGGAATCACGGGGTTCATGGATCTCAGAGGGGCAGGCCGGATCGACGCCGGATTGCTGCGCCGGATGACCGATTCTCTCGTCCATCGGGGACCGGACTCCTCCGGCTACCACGTCGACCAGCGCGTCGCCCTGGGGGCACGGCGGCTCAGCATCATAGATCTCGAGACGGGCGAGCAGCCAATCTTCAACGAAAACGGCTCCATCGTGCTCGTCTGCAACGGCGAGATCTTCAACTACCGTGAGCTCCGAAAGGAACTCGAGGCCAAAGGACACCGGTTCTCCACTCACACCGACATCGAGACCCTCGTCCACCTGTATGAGGAAGAAGGCCCCGCCCTCGTCCATCGACTGAACGGGCAGTTCGCCTTCGCCCTCTGGGACCGACGGGAGGAGAGACTGTTACTCGCCCGGGACCACTTCGGGGTCAGCCCTTTACACTTCACGGTCGTGGATGGCCTGCTGGTTTTCGGCTCCGAGATCAAGGCGATCCTGGAGCACCCGGCCGTCCCTCGGCAGGTTGATCTCACCGGCCTGGACCAGATCCTCACCTTTCCCGGCCTGGTCAGCCCACGGACCATGTTCAAGGAGATCGAGAGCCTGGAAAACGGGCACTCCCTTCTGGTCCACGGTACCGACATCCGGCGGGTCAAGTACTGGGATCTGGACTACCCCCGAATCGGCGAGACCGGCGAAGACCGCCCGGAGAGCTATTACGTGGAAGAATTGCGGGAGAAGTTCACCCGCTCCGTGGAAGCCCGCCTGCAAGCGGACGTTCCGGTGGGCTTCTACCTGAGCGGCGGTATCGACTCATCGCTGGTCGCCGCCCTGATCCGGCAAGTCTCCCCCGATGTCGACCGGCACTCCTTCTCGGTTACCTTCGAGGACGGCGAGATCTGCGAAGCGCCTTTCCAGCGGCTCATGTCCCAGCACGTAGGGTCGCGGCATCACGAGATCGATTTCAAGGATTCCTCGATCGCCGACCGCCTCGCCCGCATGGTCTATCACTGTGAATGCCCGGTGAAAGAGACCTTCAACACTTGCGCCCTCGCGCTTTCCGAGTCGGTGCGCGGGACCGGCGTCAAGGTGGTGCTCGCGGGTCAGGGAGCGGACGAGATCTTTGCCGGTTACATGGGATACAGATTCGACAGCCTGGGATTGCGCGCCAACGAGCCCTACGATCTGGACAGTCTTCTGGAAGATGAGCTGCGGGAGCAGCTCTGGGGCGATCCGTCGATCTTTTACGAGAAGGAGCTCTATGCCTATCGTGAAGAGCGTGGCGCCCTCTACGCCACTCCGGAGATCTTCGAAGCGATCGACTGTACGAACGCGCCGCTCGTGGACAAGGAGAGCTTGCGCGGCCGTCATCCAGTTCACCAGCGTTCCTATCTGGACTTCAAGCTGCGCCTCTCTGAGCACCTGCTGTCGGAGCACGGCGACCGCATGGTGATGGCCAACTCGATCGAGGGACGATATCCCTTCCTCGATCGGCAAGTGGTGGACTTTGCCCGGAGCATTCCGCCCGATCTCAAGTTGAACGGATTCACGGAGAAATACGTGATCAAGAAGATGGCGGCCGACCTGCTGCCTAGCCGCATCATCGAACGCGAGAAATTCGGCTTCCGCGCCCCGTCGAGCCCCCTCCTGCTGCAACAGGGGCACGATTGGGTTCGAGACATGCTTTCCTACGACCGCATTCGCCGGCAGGGCTACTTCAACCCAGACGTCGTCGAGAGGCTCAAACAGCGATACTCACAGAGAGACTTCGAGCTGAACGCGCACACCGAGACGGACTACCTCATGGTGGTGTTGACGTTCGGCCTTTTCCTCGACCTCTTCGCTCTACCGAGCTTCAATTGATCGGAGTCGCCATGGAATTCGAGAGCATTCAGGAGCTTTTCTGCCGGAGCGTCGATCGCTTCGGATCGCGGACGGTGGTGGAAGGTCCGGGAGGAGAGGCTACCTACGAACAGTTGGAAGCGGGATCGAATCGTCTGGCGCATCTCCTGCTCTCCCACGATGTGGAAGCGGGCGCGCCGGTCGTCATTCTGGCGGGCGATGTGGCGGCGATCGTCTCCTCGGTGCTGGGCGTTCTGAAAGCGCGCTGCCTGTTCGTCCCGCTCGAGATCGGCACGCCGGTGAAAAGACTGGAAGCCATGATCGCCGAGGTCGGTCCTGCCTGGTTCGTAGTGGATGGCGCGGGCCTGGAGCGCCTGCGGCCGCTGGCCGCGGGACTCCAGGCCCGCGTAGTGCTTCTGGACGATGGGGAGATCCCTTCCTTTCCTCTTCCGATCGAGGCGCTTGCGGCGTCCCTGAAAACAGAGCGAGTGCTCGTCAGACCCGAGCCGGACGATCGGTGTTATGTCTTCTTCACCTCAGGTTCGACCGGGGCGCCCAAGGGGATCGTCGGACGTCTCAAGGGGATCGACCACTTCATCCGCTGGGAGATCGAGACCTTCGCCGTTCCGGAAGGCGCACGGGTAAGTCAGCTCGCAAGCCCTGCCTTCGACGCGTTCCTGCGCGACGTCTTCGTTCCTCTCGCGGTCGGCGGCACGATCTGCGTTCCGCCCAGCCGCGATGCGATCCTGGATTCCCGGCGCCTGGCGGCCTGGATCGATGCGGCTCGGGTGGAGCTGATCCATTGCGTTCCCTCACTGCTGCGTTCGCTGCTAAACGAGAGTTTGACGCCGGAACGATTCCCTTCCCTGAGGCGGATTCTGCTCGCGGGCGAGCCCCTGCTGCCCGCGGACGTCCGCCGCTGGGCCGAGATCTTCGGAGACCGTGTCGAGTTGGTGAACCTCTACGGCCCTTCCGAAACCACGATGGTCAAGCTCTTCTACCGCGTCCAGCCCACAGATGGGGAACGCGCCTCGATCCCGGTCGGCAAACCCATGAGGGGCGCCGCGGCCTTGGTACTGGACGGAAAAGGCCAGGCTCGGGGAACCGGACAGGTAGGGGAAATCGTCCTCCGCACTCCCTATCGCACTCACGGGTATCTCGGAAGGCCCGAGCTGACGGATGAGGCCTTCGTGCCGAATCCTTTCACCGGGGACTCCAACGACCGCGTCTACAAGACCGGCGATCTCGGGCGGGTGCTCGCCGACGGCAACTTCGAGTTCCTGGGCCGCAAGGATCACCAAGTGAAGATCCGGGGTATTCGTGTCGAGCTCGGAGAGGTCGAAGCCGCCTTGCGTCGGCATCCGGCCGTCCGCGAGGCCGCCGTGGCGCCACACGACGACGCTGCCGGCAACAAGTTTCTCTGTGCCTACCTGGTGCTTTCGGAGGCAGCGAAGCCAGGTGAGTTGCGAGAGCTCCTCGCCTCCAGCCTTTCCGAAGCCATGATCCCGTCCTACTTCGTGGCCCTGGACGAGCTCCCGCGCACGCTCAGCGGCAAGCTGGACCGCCGGGCTCTGCCGCCGCCCGCCGAGGCGGGCTCGCGCCTGCGGGAGGGCTTCGCAGCGCCGCGGACGCCCATCGAGGAGCTGCTGGCCGAGATCTGGACGGAGGTGTTGCGCCTCGATCGCGTGGGGATCCGGGACAGTTTCTTCGAGCTTGGCGGCCACTCCCTGCTGGCAACCCAGGTGCTGGCACGAGTTCGCCAGACGCTGGAGGTCGACCTGCCTCTACGGACCCTCTTCCGCACGCCCACCATCTCGGGCTTGGCTCAGGCGGTAGAAGAGGAGATCCAGAAAGAGCAGGGACTGAGCATTCCACCCCTGGTCAGAAGGCGAACGCTGGGCGAGGCTCCGCTGTCGTTTTCGCAACAGCGCCTCTGGTTCATGGACCAGCTCCAACCCGGCAGCCCGTTCTACAACATCTTCGCCGCCGTCCGGCTGACCGGCGAACTCGACATCCCGGCCCTGCGGCAGGCTTGCGCCGAGATCGTCCGGCGGCACGAGTCGCTACGCACCGTCTTCGCCTCTCGTGACGGAGAGCCCGTACAGATTCTCCGACAGGCCGAGGCTTTCGACCTGCCAGCGGAGGATCTGCGGCAGCTCCCGGAGTCCGAGCGGCGCCAGGAGGCTGTCCGCAGGGTCACCCAGGAGGCGAACCGGCCCTTCGATCTGACCCGGGGCCCCCTGGTGAGATGTAGCTTGCTGCGGCTCGGCGAGAACGAGCATGTGATGACCCTAGCTCTGCACCATATTGTCGGGGATGGCTGGTCGGTCGGCGTATTCATTCGCGAGCTGGTGGCGCTTTACCAGAGCTTCGTCGATGGGAAGTCGTCGCCACTGCCCGATCCGCCCGTGCAGTACGCCGATTTCGCCGCCTGGCAGCGGGAGTGGCTGCAGGGAGACGTTCTATCGGGTCAGCTCGCTTACTGGAAGGAGCGGCTCGCCGGCGCGCCAAGCTTGATCCGCTTACGCACCGACCACCCAAGGCCTGCCGCCCAGAGCTTCCAGGGTGGCCGCCGAACGGCCGACCTCCCGGCAGATCTGGCAGCTCGCCTGAAAGTGCTTTCACGCGGCGAGGACTGCACCCTGTTCATGACCCTGCTCGCCGCCTTCCAGGTTCTTCTCCACCTCGACACGGGAGAAGAGGACGTGCTGGTGGGCTCCCCTCTCAGCTCCCGCAACTGGCAGGAGATCGAGGGGCTGATCGGCTTCTTCGTCAATACTCTGGTCTTCCGGGGAGATCTGTCCGGCGATCCGTCCTTCCGCGAGTTGCTCGGCAGGACCCGGCGGAGCGTCCTCGACGCGTTCGCTCACCAGCACCTCCCTTTCCACCGGCTGGTGGAGGAGCTCCGCCCTGAGCGGAGCCTCGCCCACAGCCCGATTTTCCAGGTCGGATTCACTTTTCAGACCTCGACCGAGGAGCCGGTGAAGGCCGCGAACCTGACGGCAGAACGCTTCGATTTCGAAGTGGAAACGACCCAGTTCGACCTCAACCTCAGCCTGTCCGACACGGCACAAGGCCTGATCGCAGTCCTGCAGTACAGCCGGGATCTTTTCGCGGAGACCACCATCGAGTGGACGCTGGAACGTTTCCGGCAGCTTCTGGAGCTGGTGGCGGCGAGCTCCGATCTGCGATTGAGCGAGATCGGAGCGCGGCTTGCGGAGGCGGAGAAGAAACGGTGGAGCAACGCGCAGGACGAGTTGCGACAGGCGAGTCTGGAGAGCTTCCGCTCACGGTCCCGGCGGGGTGTGGTCGTGGCGGGATCGAACAATTCCTGAGAAAGAGATTGGAGTCATGACCGCAGTGATCGAAGGTTTCACGCTTTCTCCGCAGCAGGCGCGGCTCTGGAAGCTGCAAAGGGACGGCCAGGAGGCCGATTTTCGCGCTATTTGTGTGCTTCGCCCCGCCGTGCCTTTGGACGTGGAGGTGCTGAGGGCCGCACTCACGGAAGTGGTGCGCAGGAACGAGATCCTCCGCACGGAATTCCGCCAGATCCCCGGCATGGAGCTGCCCCTCCAGGTCATCGGCGATCCCCTGACCCCTTCGCTGCGGCAGGCCTCGGGAGAGGAGCTCGAGACTCTGCTCCACGAGCTGGCCGGCCCGGAAGGTACGCTGGAGGCCGTGCTGGCTGAGCTGCCGGACGGCCAGCGCCTGCTCCTCGGATTGCCCGCTCTCTGCTCCGACCTCTTCGGTCTGGCGAATCTGACCGCCGACTTGGCGCGCTGCTATCAGGCACTGACGCACGGCGGATCACCCGACGAAGAGCCTGTCCAATACGCCGATGTTGCGAGTTGGATGAACGAGCTCCTAGAGAACCGTGATGCCGTCTCACGCAAGTACTGGCAGGAGAACCGCGCACTGGCCGTCCCCGCGACGCTGCCCCTCGCGAAGCCCCTTGGAGAGCAGGGTTTCGCGCCGAGGCGAGTCGAGCTCCATCTGCCCGCTCCGCTGGCGGAGCGCCTCGGTGGGCTGGCCCGGGATCTCGACGCTTCCCCGGCCGCCGTCCTGCTGACGGTCTGGGGCCTGCTGCTGCAACGCTTGACCGGTCTGCGATCGCTCCTGGTGGGGACCGCCTTTGACGGCAGACGGCATGAGGAATTGCGCGGCGCGCTGGGGCTCTTCTCCCGCCACCTTCCGGTCACCTTCGCGGCTGGCGGATCTTTCGCCGAGGCAATCCGGAGCGTAGCCGGCTCTCTGGCCGAGTTGGCCGAATGGCAGGACTTCTTCGATTGGAACGGCCTCGAGGGGATGGAAGGAGGGAGCTTTTTCCCGTTCTGCTTCGAATTTTCCGGATGGCGGGAAACCGGGCTGCTCGCCGTGGAACGCTGCCAGGCCGTGTTCGATCGCTTCGACCTGAAGCTCGCCTGCCAGGAGACACCGGTAGGGTTCCGCGTCGAGCTTTTCCATGCGAGCTCGGCGCTCGCTCGCGAGGACGCCGCTCGCGTCGCGGGCTGGCTCCTCGAGCTCCTCCACGACGCCGTCGAGCGTCCCGAGGCGGCGGTCGATGATCTCGCCATGCTGACGCCGGCCGATCGCGACCGCTGGCGCCTGCTCAACGACACGGCCTTTGGCTTCGGTCCCGCCGCGACCCTGGCGGCGCAGTTCGAGAGGCAGGCGGACCGTTCTCCAGACCACGTCGCCATCGCCTTTCGCGAACGGACGGTTACCTACGAAGACCTCGATCGGAAGGCGAATCGGCTGGCCCGGCGACTGCGAGAGCTGGGGGTCGGGCCGGACCGCAAGGTCGCCCTTTGCGTCGAGCGCTCACCGGAGATGGTGGTCGGCATTCTGGCCATCCTGAAGGCGGGAGGCGCCTACGTGCCGGTGGATCCCGCCTATCCCGAGGCAAGGCGCGGCTTCATGCTGGAGGACGCGAAGGCCGCCGTCGTGCTGACGGAAGCCAGCCTCCTCGACCAGCTCCCCACCGGGCGGGAGATTCTCTGCCTGGACCGCGACTGGCCGTCCATCGAGGCCCTGTCGTCGGAACGATTGCCCGCCCTGGCGAATCCGGACAACCTCGCATACGTCATCTACACCTCGGGATCCACGGGCCAGCCAAAGGGGGTGATGATCTCCCACCGGGCCATCTCCAATCGACTCCTCTGGCAGCAGCATGCCTTCCCGCTCGCAGCGGACGACCGGGTGCTCCAGAAAACTCCCTACAGCTTCGACGCCTCCGTCTGGGAGATCTTCCTGCCGCTGTTGACGGGCGCGTGCCTGGTGATGGCGGAGCCTGGAGGCCACCAGGACTCCTCGTACCTCGTCGCCGCCATCGAGCAACACGAAGTCACCGTCCTGCAGCTCGTCCCCTCGCTGCTGGCGGTCTTTGTCGAGGAGCCCGAAGCCCCGCGGGGCTGCCGCACGCTGCGGCGGTTGTTCTGCGGCGGCGAGGCTTATCCGGCCGATCTGGCGCGCCGATGCCGGGATCTCCTGGATGTGGAGATCTGCAATCTCTACGGCCCGACCGAGGTCTCCATCGACGCGTCCTTTCATGCCGGGCTCCCTGGTGGTGGCGAATCCGTGATGCCGATCGGCCGTCCGCTTAGCAACGCGAGGCTTCATCTCCTGGACCCCGCTGGCCGCCGGGTGCCGCCCGGAGTCGCCGGAGAGCTTTTCGTGGCCGGTCCTGGATTGGCCAGGGGCTATCTCGACAGGCCGGCTCTGACCGGAGAGCGCTTCGTTCCCGATCCGTTCGCGGTAACGCCCGGGGAGCGCCTCTATCGGACCGGCGATCGGGCGCGGCTGGCGCCCACTGGCGAGGTCCACTTCCTCGGCAGGATCGACCAGCAGGTGAAGATCCGTGGTGTCCGGATCGAGCCCGGCGAGATCGAGGCCGTTCTGCAACAGCATCCGGCAGTGCAAGGGGCGGCCGTTCTGGTCCGCGAGGACACGCCGGGCGATCCGCGCCTCGTCGGCTATGTCGTGCTGGCCCGGGACACTGATGGGGACCTGGAGGAAATCCGGGGGTTCCTGGCCTCCCATCTCCCCTCGCACTTGGTGCCGGCCGCCCTCGTCCTCCTCGACGAGCTGCCGCGGCTACCCAACGGCAAAGTAGATCGTGCGGCGCTGCCGGCCACCGACGCGGCGCGGCTCACCCCTCTCTACGTGGCGCCCCGCACCCCCGCCGAAGAGTTGCTGGCGGGGATCTGGGCTGAGATCCTCGGCCTGGACCGCGTCGGGACGCGCGACAATTTCTTCGATCTTGGCGGCCATTCCCTGATCGCCACCCGTGTGATTTCGCGGGTGCGGGAAGCGTTCCGGATCGACCTGCCGGTGCGCAGGCTCTTCGAGGCGCCCACGGTGTCGGCCCTGGCGCAGGCGGTGGACCAGGCGATGCGCGCCGACGACGGGACTCGGCGTCCGCCGCTTGTTCCAGTGCCGCGGGACCGTGACCTGCCGCTGTCCTTCGCGCAGCAGAGGCTCTGGTTCCTGCAGCAGCTCGAGCCGGGCAACGCGGCCTACAACCTCCCCGGCGCTCTGCGCCTCTCGGGGAAACTTGATGGCGGAGCCCTGGAACGCAGCGCCTCGGAGATTGTCCACCGGCACGAGGCGTTGCGCACGACCTTCCGTACGATCCAGGGCGATCCCGTCCAGATCGTCCACCCGGCCGCGCCGGTCCGCATCCCGATCCTCGACCTTTCCGGGATGCCCGCCGGGCCGAGGGAGGACCATCTCCGCAAAGTTCTGTCCGCCGAAGCGCTACGCTCGTTCGATCTCGAATCCGGGCCGCTCCTCCGCCTTCTCCTGGCCCGTCTCGGAGAAGAAGAGCACGTGCTCTTCTTCAACCTTCATCACGTCGTTTCCGACGGCTGGTCCGTCGGCGTGCTCGTCCGCGAGCTGACGACGCTCTACGGAGCCGCGGCGCGCGGAGAGACCGCCAGCCTGCCGGCGCTTCCCGTGCAGTATGCCGACTTCTCGGTCTGGCAGCGACAATGGCTCCAGGGAGAGGTGCTGGAAGCGCAGCTCGCCTATTGGCGCGCGCGGCTGGCGGGCGCGCCCGAGGTCCTGAGCCTCGCCACGGACAAGCCTCGCCCGCCCGTTCAGACCTACCGCGGAGCTACCCTGGGCCGGGTGGTGCCCGCTGAGCTGACCGAGTCGCTACGGCGGTTGAGCCGAGGAGCCTCGGCCACCCTGTTCACCACCCTGCTGGCAGGCTTCAAGGGGCTGCTGCAGCGTCATGGGGCCGGTGACGACATCGTGGTCGGCACGAACGTCGCCAGCCGCGACCAGATCGAGGTCGAGGGGCTCATCGGATTTTTCGTCAACTCCCTGGTGCTCCGCACGGCGCTCGATGCGGAGCCGACCTTCCTGGAATTGACGGGCCGAGTCCGCGAAACCATGCTCGGCGCCTTCGCCCACCAGGAGCTGCCTTTCGATCGGGTGGTGGAAGAGCTGCAGCCACGGCGAGATCTGAGCCTGACACCCCTCTTCCAGGTCGTCTTCGACATGGACCCCGCCGACAAGGCCGGCGGCCTCGAGCTGGCGGGGCTCCGGATAGCGCCGGTCTCGCTGGCGAACCGCAGCTCCAAGCTCGACCTGAGCTTGACGGTCGACGAACGCGCCGAGGGGCTGCTGGTCGTCGCCGAGTACAGTCTTGATCTGCTGGAGCCGGCGACCGTCGAGCGTCTCCTCGGCCATTTCGAGACGCTCCTGCGAGGGGCGGTGGCCGAGCCCGGCCGCCGCGTGCGCGATCTGCCGATGATGGACGAAGCGGAGGTGCGGCACCTCCTCTATGAAGTCCAGGGTCCCCACCGGCCGGACTATCCTCTGGACCAGACCCTCCAGTCCCTCTTCGAGCGGCAAGCCGCCGGTACGCCCGAGCGCGTCGCCGCCTGCTGCGGCGCCGAACGTTTGACGTATGCGGAGCTCCATCGCCGGGTCGTAAGCCTCGCGGCCGCGTTGCGTGACCTGGGCACGCGGCCCGGGCAGTTCGTCGGCATCCTGGAGGAACGGGGGCTCGACTTCCTGGTCGCGATGCTCGCCGTGTTCAAGGCTGGCGGAGCGTATGTGCCCTTCGAGCCGGGATATCCGGAGGACCGGCTCCGCTACATGATCTCGGACAGCAGGATCTCCATTCTGGTGACCCGTGCGGGCCACCTCGGCGGGCCGCTGGGATCCATCGTCGCGAGTACGCCGGGCCTGCGCCTGATCGATCCGGCAGCTTCCGAAGCGGACGCGGACACGCCCTTTCCCGTCGGGGACGCTCGCGATCCCGCCTATATGCTCTACACCTCGGGTTCCACGGGGCTTCCGAAGGGGGCGGTGATCCGCCACGACGGCGCGGTGAACCACATCTGGGCACAGCTGGAGGCACTCGGGCTGGGCTCCGATCTCCGCTTCCTCCAGAGTGCGCCATCGTCCTCCGACATCTCCGTCTGGCAGTTCCTCGCGCCGGTGGTGATCGGCGGCCGCACAGTGATCACCGATCTCGACACGGTGAGCGATCCCCGCCGTCTTCTGCGACTTCTGCGCGAGGAGGCGATCACTCTCGCCGAGTTCGTCCCCGCGGTCCTGCGGGAGCTCCTGGACCACGCGGCGGGACTGACGGCCGCGGAGCGTGCGTTGCCCGATTTGCGCTGGATTATGGCCACCGGGGAAGCCGTTCCCGCGGATCTTGTCCGGGACTGGTTCGCGCTCTATCCGGACACCCCGGTCGTCAACGCCTACGGTCCCACCGAGGCGGCGGACGACGTGACCCAGGCCCTGCTGAGGTCGGCGCCACCGGCCGGGGTCCACTCGCTCTCCATCGGCAGCCCGCTGGCCAACTTCTCCTGCTATGTCGTCGACCGCGACCTGCGGCTGACTCCCACCGGCGTACCCGGCGAGCTTTGCATCGCTGGGATCGGCGTCGGCAGCGGGTATTGGCGGAAGCCGGAAAAGACCGCCCTCTCCTTCGTGCCGAACCCCTTCGCCACTACTGCCGGCGAAACGCTCTACCGCACGGGCGACCTGGCCCGCTGGACGGCCGATGGAACCCTCGATTTCCTGGGGCGGATCGACCATCAGGTCAAGCTGCGCGGCTTCCGCATCGAGCTCGGAGAGATTGAGGCGGTGCTACGGGAGCACCCGGCCGTACGAGAGGCGGTGAGCGTCGTCCGCGACGATGGGGCCGGCAAGGCCTTGGTGGCCTATGTAGCGGCCGAGCCGGCGTCGGTCGAGGCCGGCGCGCTTCGCGACCTCCTCCAGACACGACTGCCCGCGCACATGGTGCCGTCCGCCTTCGTGGTCCTGCCGGCCTTGCCCCATACGCCGAGCGGCAAGATCGATCGCCGGGCCCTGCCGGCGCCGGACCGGAACGATCGCTCCGCTCTTCGGCCGTATACTCCGCCGGCCACCGCGGTCGAGCAGCGGCTGGCGGAGATCTGGGGCGAGGTCTTCCGCTTAGACCGGGTGGACGCGCACGCCGACTTCTTCGAGCTCGGAGGACACTCCCTGCTGGCGAGCCGCGTGCTCTCCCGGGTCCAGGCCGCGTTCGAAGTGGAGATCCCGCTGCGGCGGATCTTCGAGCAGTCGACGATCGCCGGTTTCGCCCGGGTCGTGGAGGAGGCTCGTCAGTCCGCCTCCGCTTCCCGGATGCCGGAGTTGCGGCGGGTGGAGAGACAAGCCCGACGGGTCTCCCGTCTTACCGAGGAAGAGCTGGAGCTCGCTCTCTAGAGGCGTCATGGAAACGATTCTTCATCCGAAGGCGCAGCAGCTCGCGGAGCCGGGCGAGAGCGGACAGGAGGTATTCCTTTTTCCGGTCTCCTTCGCTCAACAGCGGTTGTGGTTCCTCTCCCGGCTGCATCCCGGGAGCCCCGCCTACAACCTGTCCAGCGCCTACAGGCTGTCGGGCGACCTGCGGCTCCCGGTACTACGGCGTGCCCTCGATGAGGTCGTCCGTCGGCACGAGATCCTGCGCACCACCTTCGCGCTGAGCGACGGCGAGCCGGTTCAGGTCGTCGCGGGTGCGGGTCGGACCACCTTGCCGGTCGTCGACCTCAGCGGTCTCGCTCCGGAGCGGCGGGAGACCGTGATTCGGCGGCTCTTGGAGACCGAGGCGGAGCGTCCGTTCGACCTCCTCCACGGCCCCTTGCTGCGCCTCCTGGCTCTGCGCTGTGGCGGCCGCGAGCACGTGCTCTTCTGCGGCCTGCACCACATCGTCACGGACGGCTGGTCCGAAGCGATTTTTGCCCGCGAGCTGGGCCTCCTGTACACGGCTTTCGCCGACAGCCAGCCTTCTCCGCTTCCCGAGCTTCCCATTCAGTATGGCGATTTCGCCCAATGGCAGCGGGACTGGCTCCAAGGGGACGCCCTCGATGACCTCCTGACCTACTGGAAGCAACAGCTCGCCGGGGCTCCGGCCGTCCTCGATCTCCCGACCGATTGTCCGCGGCCCGCGGTATTCAGCCATCGGGGAGCGGTGGAGGCCTTCACGGTGCCGCCGGCCACGGCGGTTCGGCTGCGGACGCTCCAGGAGCAGGAAGGAGTGACGCCGTTCGTCCTCCTCCTCACAGCCTTCGGCGTGCTTCTGCACCGGGTTTCCGGCCAGGAGGACCTGCTGGTGGGAGCTCCCGTGGCGAGCCGGAGCCGTGCCGAGTTGGAGGATCTCATCGGCCTGTTCGTCAACACCCTGGTCTTCCGCCTGGAGATGTCCGGTGCTCCGAGCTTCCGGCAGTTGCTGCACCGGGTTCGCGAGACGGCCTTCGGAGCCCAGGAACACCAGGACCTGCTCTTCGAGCGTCTGGTGTCCGAACTCGACCTGGATCGCGACCCCGGCAGAAATCCATTGTTCCAGGTCGCCTTCACCCTCGACAATACTCCCGCCGGAGACACCGAGGTCCAGGGGCTGGCCATGACCCCCGTGTCGCTTCCCTCGCGCACCGCGAAGTTCGATCTGCAGCTCACGATGCGTGAAGCCGGTTCGCGGCTCGCGGGTTTTATCGAATACTCGACGGACCTGTTCGAAGCCGCGAGCCTCCAGCGGATGGCCGGCCATTTCCTGACCCTGCTGGACTCCATCGCGGAGGCCCCCGACCGGGAGTTGCGCGAGCTACCGATGCTCGACGCCTCCGAGCGTCAGGAAATTTTGCGCTGGAGCCAGCCGTCAGGCGACCCGGGCCCTCTCTTCTGTCTCCACGAGGCCTTCGCCGCCCAGGCGATGAAGACGCCCGACGCGATCGCGGTGGTCGGTGACGGAGCGACAGTCACCTATGGTGAGCTTCACCGCCGGTCCGATCGGCTCGCGCGCCGGCTCCAGGATCTCGGCGCCGGCCCGGAAACCCGGACGGGGATCTACATGGAGCGATCTCCCGACCTGGTGGTCGCCATTCTCGGCGTCCTCAAGGCGGGAGGGGCCTACGTCCCTCTGGACACTGTCTATCCTCCGGAACGGCTCATATACATGCTGGAGGACTCCTCCACGACTCTCGTCCTCACGCAGAGCCGGCTGGCTCCGGCGCTGGCGGGCGCCACCGCGCGTATCCTGCCGATCGATGCTTTCGAGGAGGAAGCCGCTCTTCCCGCTGCTCCCCCCACCACGCCAGCGGTTCCCGCGAATGCCGCCTACGTGATCTACACGTCCGGCTCCACGGGCCGTCCCAAGGGCGTGGTCGTTCCCCATGCCGCCGTGGCGCGGCTCTTCAACGCCACCCGGGACTGGTTCCATTTCGACGAGCGCGACACCTGGACGCTTTTTCATTCCCATGCGTTCGATTTCTCCGTCTGGGAGCTCTGGGGCGCCCTGCTGCATGGGGGCAGGCTGGTGATCGTCCCGTACCTGACCAGCCGGTCTCCCGAGCTGTTCGCGGAGCTGCTGCACCGCGAACGCGTGACGGTGCTCAATCAGACGCCTTCCGCCTTCCGGGCGCTGACGCTGGCGATCGAGGCTGGCGAGGCCCCGCGGCCCCGCGACCTGAGATGGGTGATCTTCGGCGGCGAAGCCCTGGAGCTGCGCAGCCTGGAGCCCTGGTGGCGCCTGTTCGGCGACCGCAGCCCGATCCTGGTGAACATGTACGGAATCACCGAGACTACGGTGCACGTCACCTACCGCCCCTTGAGCCGGGCCGATCTCGCCGCCGGCCACGGGAGTATGATCGGCCGCAGTCTTCCCGATCTCGATCTCTACGTCCTCGATCCCGCGACCGGCGGCCTCGTGCCGGCAGGGGTGCCCGGCGAGCTCCTCGTCGGTGGGGCCGGCCTCGCGCGCGGCTATCTCGCGAGACCGGCGCTGACCGCGGAGCGTTTCGTGCCTGATCCGTTCGGCGATCGCCCCGGTGCCCGCCTCTACCGGTCGGGGGACCTTGCGCGCTGGCGTCCGTCCGGAGACCTGGAGTACCTGGGCCGGATCGACGATCAAGTGAAAGTTCGGGGGTTCCGGATCGAGCTCGGCGAGATCGCGGCCGCCCTGCGCCGGCAACCGGACGTGCGGGACGCGCTGGTCATGCTGCGCGAGGATACGCCCGGCGACCGCCGGCTCGTGGCCTACTTCGTGGCCGCCGGCGAGCTGTCGTACGAGGCTCTGCGCGCCTCTCTCGGTCGCGAGCTGCCCGACTACATGGTCCCGACGGCATGGGTTGCCTTGGAAGCTCTCCCCTTGACGCCGCACGGCAAAATCGACCGCCGGGCGCTGCCCGCGCCGCGGGCCTCCGACGCGACGACGCAGCGCGGCTACGTGGCGCCGAGAAACCAGCTGGAGGAAGCCCTGGCCGATGTTTGGGCGGAAACCCTGGGAATTGGCCAAGTAGGCGTGCACGACAGCTTCTTCGCGCTGGGCGGCGACTCGATCCGCAGCCTCAAGGTGGTGGCCGCGGCGCGGGAGCGTGGCCTCCGTTTCCCGGTCCACCAGCTGTTCCAGTTCCCGACCGTGGCGGAGCTCGCCGCCGCCCTCTCGGAAGCGACCGCGGCGCCCCTTCCCAACGCCGCCGGCACCGCGCCGTTCTCCCTGCTCTCGCCGGAGGACCGCGAGCGGCTGCCGTCCGGGCTGGCGGATGCCTATCCCATGGCAAGCCTGCAGACCGGCATGCTGTATCACCGGGAGGAGACGCTCGAGGCTCCCCTCTTCCACAACGTCAACAGCTATCACCTGCGGATGCGGTTCAACGAAGAAGCGTTCCAACGGTCGGTGAGGCGGGCCGTCCGGCGGCACCCGATTCTGCGCACCTCGTTCGACCTCGTCCGGTTCAGTGAGCCCCTGCAACTCGTCCACGCCGAAGCGGCCTCCCCGCTCGGGGTGGAGGATCTGCGGCACCTCCCTGCCGCCGTGCAGGAGGAGACCCTCGCCCTCTACTGGCACGCCGAGCGGCACCGTCCTTTCGACCTGGCAAGCGCTCCCCAGATCCGGCTGCGGATCCATCGCAGGACGGACGAGTCGTTCCAGTTCACGCTGACCGAGAACCATGCCATCCTGGACGGCTGGAGCCTACACACTCTTTACAGCGAGATCCTCAGCGGTTACTTCGCGGCGCTCGATGGCGCGGCGCCGCCCGAGCGGCCGCCCCTGCGCACGACCTACCGGGATTTCATCGCTCTGGAGCGGGAGGCTCTCGCCTCCCCCGCGTCCCGCGAGTTCTGGGAACGCCAACTGGCGGGTTGCACGGTGTTGAAGCTCCCCCGCTGGCCGCGCCCGGAGGGCGCCACGGAGCCGCCGCGCTTCCGTCGGCTAAACGTGCCGATCCCCCGTGACGTCCTGGAGCGGCTGCGGCATGGCGCAGAGGCGTGGTCGGTGCCCCTGAAGACCCTGTTCCTCTCCGCCCATCTGGTCGTGATGGGCTTCGTCGCGGGAGAGGACGACGTCCTGACCGCCCTCTCCACGAACGGCCGGCCCGAGACGGCGGACGCCGAAGGGGTCTGCGGGCTTTTCCTCAACGCTCTCCCGCTGCGCCTGCGGCTCGCTGCCGAGACCTGGGAGAATCTGGTCGGACGCGTCCACCGGGCGGATCTCGAGATGATGCCCCACCGGCGCTATCCGCTGGCCGCCATCCAGGAGCGGCACGGGCGGGAGGCGCTGTTCGAGACCGCCTTCATCTATCTGAACTTCCATGTCATGGGCGACGTCGTCCGCTCGAGGGGCGTGGAGCTCCTCGGCACCGGCGCCATGGTGGAAGAGACCAACTTCGCTCTCGCGACCACGTTTCAGCACGGGTTTGGCGAGGACGCGGGGGTCCATCTGAGCCTCGACTGCGGGACGCCCGAGATCGCCGACGAACAGCTCCGGAACATCGCCGACTACTACCTCGCCGCCCTGCGCAGCCTGGCCCGCGAGCCCGGAGCCTGGCTGGACACCCTGCTGCCGCTCTCGCTCGCGGAGCGGCAGACGCTGCTTGCGGAGTGGAACGACACCCGCGTCCCGCTGTCCTTCCAGCCTCTCCATCAGTACGTCGAGGAACAGGCCGCGCGTGGCCCCGGCCGTCCGGCGGTCGTCGGCGAGGAGGAGACGCTGTCCTACGGCGAGCTGATCCGCCGGGCGCGAGACTTGGCAGCTCGCCTCCTGGCGGCGGGGGTCGGACCGGAGGATGTCGTCGGCCTGCTGGCGGAGCGCTCTCCCGAATTGATCGTGGGAGCGCTGGGCATCCTCCTCGCCGGCGGCGCCTATCTCCCTCTCGATCCCGGGCTCCCCGCCGACCGTCTCTCCTTCCTGGTTGACGATGCCCGTCCACGGCTGGTGCTAACCCAGGACGGTCTCGTCTCTGCATCGCCGCCCGGCGTGCCCGTCCTCCTACTGGAAGGTCCGGAAGCCGGCGGGGGGCTCAGGGAAGCCGCCGGACCCGAGACCTCGGCGGATCAGCTGGCATACGTCATCTACACGTCGGGCTCGACCGGCTGGCCCAAGGGCGTCGGTGTAACCCACCGGTCCCTCGCCAACCAGATCCTCTGGCGCCAGGCCGCCGGGATCATCCGGGAGGACGACCGCATCCTGTTCAAGACCACGATCAGCTTCGACGTCTCGATCTGGGAGATTTTCGGCCCTCTGGTGGCAGGGGCCGTGATCGTCATCGCCCGGCCGGGCCGCCAGGGAGATCCGGGCTATCTCACGAAGATCATCGCCGGACAGCGGGTCACCGGCCTGCAGATTCCGCCCTCGTTCCTCCGGGTTTTCCTGGACGATCCCGGGGTGAACGAGTGCGCCTCTCTGCGCTGCCTGATCTGCGGTGGAGAGCTGCTGCCTATCGAGCTGCGCGAGCGCGTCTTCGCGCGCCTCGGCGTGGCGCTCTATGACCTCTACGGTCCCACCGAGGCCACGATTGAAGGCCTGGGCGAGCGCTGCCTGCCCGGAGCGGAGCGGCCCACCATCGGCCGGCCGATCGGAAACGTCCAGGCCTACGTGCTGGACGGCTGGATGCGGCCGGCTCCGGCGGGAACACGGGGTGAGTTGTACCTCGGTGGCGAAGGCGTGGCGCGTGGGTATCTCGGCCGTCCCGATCTGACGGCCGAACGCTTCGTGCCCGATCCGTTTGCGACTGGCACCCGGCTCTACCGCACCGGCGACGTCGTGCGTTGGCTACTGGACGGCCGGGTCGAGTTCCTGGGCCGCACCGACCATCAGGTGAAGGTCCGCGGCGTCCGGATCGAGCTGGGCGAGATCGAACGCGCGCTCCTCGAGCACCCGGCCCTCTCCCGAGCCGCCGTGGTGGTCCAGGGAGACGAATCGCCCAGGCTGGTGGCCTACTGGGTTCCCGCGTCTGGAACGGTAGCGGGTCCGAGGGAGCTCCGGGCCTTCCTGGCGAAACGGCTGCCGGATCCCATGGTGCCGTCCCTGTTCGTCCGGCTCGAGGCTCTGCCCCTGCTCCCCAGCGGCAAGCTGGATCTGCAAGCCCTTCCCGCAGCCGCGGATTCCGCGGCCGAGCGCGGCGAAGGTGTGCCGCCGCGCGATCCTGTCGAGATGCAACTGGTCCACGTCTGGGAGGAGATCCTGGGCGCCCCCACAGTCGGCGTCACCGACGACTTCTTCGAGCTCGGCGGCACCTCGCTCCTCGCCGTCCGTCTGGTGGCGACCCTGCGCGAGCGGTTCCACCAGGAGGTGCCGCTCGCCACCATCCTTGAGGGAGGGACGATCGAACGCATGGCCGAGATCCTCCGCGGCGGGATGGGAGCGCCGGCCGCGAGCCTCATCGTCGCCATGCAGCCCCTGGGGGAGAAACGTCCCCTGTACTGCGTGGCTCCCGGACACGGCAGCATCCTCTGCTATGTCGCCCTCGCCCGCCACATGGGCACCGGGCGCCCCTTCTTCGGCCTGCAGTGGCCGGACCAGCAGCACGACGGCGATCCCTACCTCTCGGTCGAGGAGATCGCCGTCCGCTATCTCGCCGCGCTCCGCGAGCTTCAGCCGCGGGGACCCTACCTGCTGGCCGGCTGGTCCTTCGGCGGACTGGTCGCCTTCGAGATGGCCCGGCAGCTGGTCGAGCGGGGGGAGGAGGTGGCGAGGCTCGTCCTCATCGACACGCGCACGCCCGAGGTCGACGCCAAGCTGTTCGAGATGGACCTGGATCTGATGAAGGCCTATCTACTGGTGGAGCACGCCAAGGAGATCGCGGGGGTGCGCGCGGAGGACCTGCCGCTGTCACCGCACGACCTGGTGGGGCTCAGCCTCGAAGAGCAGTTCGCCATCGTCCAGGACAAGCTGCGGCTGCGCGAGCGCCTCTCCCGCGAGATCCGGCCGGAGATGGTCCGGCGCTACATGGCCGTGCGGATCGCGAGAATGACGGCGATCCGCGACTATCAGCTCCTCACCTTCAACGGGCCCATCACCCTGCTGCGGTCCCAGGACGTCTACACCGACGCCTCTCTGCCGGAAGTGCGGGAGATCCTGGCGGCGGCGGCGCAGAGCCCCACCTACGGCTGGGACCGCTTCACCAGCGAGCCCGTCGAGGTCCGCTGGATCCCGGGCGACCACGAGTCCCTGGTGACCGAGCCCCACGTGCGGGCCGTCGCTACCGCATTGCGCGACTGCCTCGACGAGGCGGAACGCTAGTTCGTTTCATCATCTGGAGACAGGCATGGAAACTTTTTCTGCTTTGGAATCCGAGGTCCGGACCTACTCCCGCTGCTTCCCCGCGGTCTTCGCGCGGGCGACCGGCAGCGAGCTCTTCGACGAGGGGGGGCGGCGTTATCTGGACTTCTTCAGTGGCGCGGGCACGCTCAATTACGGTCACAACAACCCTCGCCTCAAGGCGCGCCTGATCGAATACCTGCAGGCGGACGGCATCACGCACAGCCTCGACATGGCGACGGCGGCGAAACGGGCCTTCCTGGAGCGGTTCGAGAAGACGATCCTGCGGCCGCGCGGCCTGCGCTATAAGGTCCAGTTCGTGGGGCCCACCGGCACCAATGCCATCGAGGCCGCGCTCAAGCTGGCCCGCAAGGTGACCCGGCGGACGAACGTGGTGTTCTTCTCCAACGCCTATCACGGCGTGACCCTCGCCTCTCTGGCGGTGACCGGGAACGCCGCCAAGCGGGCCGGCGCCGGCGTGCCGCTGGCGCACGCGGTCCCCGTGCCCTACGACGGCTATCTCGGCGACCAGGATTCTCTGCGGTACCTCGAAGCCTTTCTCGACGATCCGTCCAGCGGGCTCGACCGCCCGGCCGCCATCGTCCTCGAGACCGTCCAGGCCGAGGGCGGCGTCAACGTCGCGAGCGCCGAGTGGCTGCGGCGCCTCGCGGAGCTCGCGCGCCGCCACGGCATCCTGCTCATCATCGACGACGTCCAGGTCGGCTGCGGCCGAACCGGGACCTTCTTCAGCTTCGAGTCCGCGGGCATCACGCCGGACATCGTCTGCCTGTCGAAATCCATCAGCGGTTTCGGCCTGCCCATGGCCCTGGTGCTCCTCAGGCCGGAGCTCGACCAGTGGCAGCCCGGAGAGCACAACGGTACTTTCCGCGGCCTCAATCTGGCCTTCATCACCGCCGCCGAGGCCTTGTCCTATTGGGAGAACGACGAGCTGACCCGGGAGGTGCTCCGCAAGTCCGAGCTGGCCCGCGGGCGTCTCGAAGCGATCGCCGCCCGCCACGAGCGACTGGAGGCCCGTGTCCGGGGCCGCGGCCTCATTCTTGGGTTGGACCTTCGCGTCAAGGGCTTGGGAGACAAGGTCGCCCTCGAGGCGTTCCACCGCGGCCTGCTGATCGAGGCGGTGGGGCCGCACGACAACGTGCTGAAGCTGCTGCCGCCATTGGTGATCACCGACGCCGAGCTCCTGGAGGGGCTCGACATCATCGAGGACGCGCTGGCGGAGACTCTCCACGCGGGGATTGCCCAAGAGCCGGCGACGGTCGAAGCCTAAGGCCATGCTCCGACGGACTCTCATCCGCGCCGCCCGTATCGTTCTGAAGGTCCAGGGCCATCGTCAGGCGCGGGCGACCGCGGCCCAGGCCGCCGAGGCTCTCGCCCGCGCCTGGGGACGGCCCGTCACGCTCCAGGTGCGCCAGAGGTTCCGGGCCACTCTCCGTTGCGCCGTCCAGGGGGGCAATCCACAGGGGCCGGAGACAGTGATCGTCAAGCGCACTGCCCCCAAGGGGCGCCAGCGCTACGATCCGGCGGATGCCGAGCCGATGTCGATGGCCTATCGGCTGTTCAACGAATGGGCCGGCATCGAGCTCGCCACCCGGGCAGGCGTCGCCACGCCCGCCCTCCTCGCCGCCGACCGCCAGCGCGGATTCCTGGTGGTGGAAGATTTCGGAGACCACGGTTTCGACGAGCTCCTGATGGCCGACGATCCCCGCCCGGCGCGGGCGGCCGCCCTCGACTACGCGGCGGCCCTGGGCCGCCTTCACGCGCGGACCCACGGCCGGGAGGACGAATACGACGCCCTGCGCGATCGCCTGGGACCGCGCACCGAGGCTCTCAAGGAGGTCTGGGGGAGCCGGGAGTGGTTCGCCGACGCGCTACCGGCGCTCCGGGAGATCCTGGCCGGCCTCGAGCTGCCGGCGGACGGAGAGCTCGACCAGGAGTTGGAGAAGCTGGCGGAAGCGATCGCGAATCCCGGCCCTTTCCGGGTGTACACGCACGGCGACCCTGGACCGGACAACCTCCGGTTCTCGGAGGACCGGTCCATGCTGATTGATTTCGAGCATGGCGGCTTCCGCCATGCGTTCACCGACGCCACCTTCGTCCGCATGCTCTTGCCGACCTCCTGGCGGATCAACCGGCTGCCGGACGAGCTGGTGACGGAAATGGAAGCCGTATACCGCCGCGAGCTGGTGGTGGGCGTTCCCGAGGCAGCGAAGGACGACAGGTTCGCGGCGGCGCTGCTGGACGGCTGCGCGTTCTGGCTGGTGCTCACCCTCGTGATGGCGCTGCGGAGCCAGCCAGGAAGGCCCACCGCTCTCGAGCAGGACGCACAGTGGGGGCTCTCCAGCCTGCGCCAGATCGTGCTCGGCCGGTTGCGGTCCTTCCGATCGCTGGCCGGGCGTCTCGACGGCTATCCGGCCCTCGCCGACGTGGTTCGCAGGCTGGAAGGTCCTCTCGGGGAGCGATGGAGCCCGCTCGCGGAAATGCCTTTGTTCCCCGCGTTCCGCGGCGCGGAAGCGGCGGCCGAGAGCGAGCCGGCGACGATTTCGGAAAGGATTTCATGAGCGATCTTCTGCAGGATCTCCGATACGCCGCCCGGGCGCTGCGCAAGCACTCCGGCGCGACGATCGTCGCGGTGCTGACGCTCGCCCTGGGGCTGAGCGTCAACACTGCCATCTTCAGCCTGGTGGACACGATTCTCCTGCGCCCCTTGCCATACCACCAGCCCGAGCGTCTGGTCAGGCTGTGGGAGAAATTCGAGCAGAAGGAGCCTGAACGCCGCTTCAAATTCTCGGAAAACGAGCTGATCGACCTCCGGGACCAGGCCAAGGGCCTCGAGTCCGTGGCGGCCTACGCCCTGGACGCCCGCAACCTCACCGGCGTGGAGAACCCCGAGCAGGTCCCGGTCGCCGGCGTCTCGCCGACCCTCTTCCCCCTTCTCGGCGCGAAGCCCGCGATCGGACGGGCTTTCCTGCCCGACGAGGAGGCTCCGGGCAAGGACTTGGTGGCGGTGCTCAGCCACGACTCCTGGCAGCATCGCTTCGGCAGCGACCCCAAGATCCTTGGCCACACCATCAACCTGGACGGCGAGCGGTACACGGTGGTCGGAGTCATGGCGGCCGGCTTCCGCTTCCCCGGCAAGCTTGAGCCCTGGGGATATCCGGAGCTCTGGGTCCCGGAGACGATCGACCGCGCGCATCTTTCGGACAAGCGCTGGGGGCGCAAGGGGCGCTACCTCGACGTGATCGCGCGTCTGCGGCCGGGCATCTCGCCGGCTCAGGCCCAGGAGGAGATGAACCGGGTCGCGGCGCGTTTCCAGGAGCAGTATCCGGACGCCTATCCGGCGGGGAGCGGCTGGAGGATCGAGGCCGTCTCCCTGATGGACTCCGAGGTCGGCAAGATCCGGCCGGCGCTGCTGGCCCTCCTGGGCGCCGCCGGCCTCGTGCTGCTGATCACGGCGGTCAATCTGGCGAACCTGCAGCTCACCCGCGCCCTCCAGCGCCGCCGCGAGCTCGCCCTGCGCTCCGCCGTCGGCGCCACCCGCGG
>DATBAW010000298.1:0-23127 GCA_036271335.1 Thermoanaerobaculia bacterium | reverse complement strand
AGGATCCTGGGCGGGACGCTCTGGCGGGTGAAGTGGTCGCTGCTGACCATCGCCGCCATGATGGCCCTGGGCTTCACCACCCGCTACGGCGGCCTGGACGCGACGATGGGGCTCGCCTTCGCGTCGACCGGCGCGCTCTTCCCCTTTTTCTCGCCGCTCCTGGGCTGGCTCGGAGTGGCGCTCACCGGCAGCGACACCTCCTCGAACGTCCTTTTCGGCGGACTCCAGCGGGTCAGCGCCGAGCGGCTGGGGATCAGCCCCATCCTGGCCTGCGCGGCCAACAGCAGCGGCGGCGTGATGGGGAAGATGATCGACGCCCAAAGCATCGTGGTGGCTGGCGTCGCCACCGGTCAGGAAGGGAACGAGGGGGAGATCCTGCGCTACGTCTTCTGGCACAGCATCGCGCTCGCCTGCCTGGTCGGCGTGCTCGTCCTGCTACAGGCGTACGTCTTTCCCGGGATGATTCCGTAGGGGCTCTCCCGCCTTTCCTCGACGCTCTTCCGGGCTCGAAAGCCCGGCATTTTCCGCCCCTCAGCGGGTATCATGGGCGCCGCGGACAGGAGGGGGGGCGATGCTGTTCCTGACATCGATCATGGACCGGCCCGTGGAGGGCAAGAGCGGTGAGGTCATCGGGCGGCTGGACGATGTGATCGTCCGCATGGGCGACGATCGCTATCCGCCGTTCTCCGGGCTGATCGTCAAGGATGGCTCGCGCCGCTTCTTCGTGTCGGCCCGCCTGCTCCAGAACCTCAACGGCTCGGCCCGCCTCACCTCCTCCACCGTCGACCTGCAGCCGTTCTCCCGCCGCGCCGGCGAGGTCCTGCTCCGCCGCGACGTGCTCGACCATCAGCTCATCGACATCACCGGCCGGCGGATCGTCCGCGTCAACGACGTCCAGCTCACCCGCGTCGAGGGGGACTACCGCGTCGTCGGGGTGGACATCAGCGCCCGCGCGCTGCTCCGCCGCCTGGGACCGCGGTCGTTGCAGGGGCGGATCATCGGCCGCCAGATCATCGACTGGTCCGACGTCCAGTACCTGGCCAGCGCCGCCCCCGTGCAGCTCAAGGTCTCCTATGACCGGCTGGCCGACCTCAACCCGGTGGACCTGGCGCGAATCGTCGACGCCCTCTCGTTCCGCGAGAGCGCCGAGATCGTCGCCGCCCTCGACGAGGAGACCGCCGCCGAGACGCTGGAGGAGGTCAGCGACGAGCGCGTCGCCGATCTGCTCGAGGGGATGGACCAGGAGCGCGCCGCCGACATTCTCGAGGAGATGACCCCCGCGGCCGCCGCCGACGCCCTCGAGGATCTCGACGAGGAGGTTGCCGAGCAGCTCCTCGCCCGCATGGAGCCCGAGGAGGCCGCCGACGTCCAGGTCCACCTCGAGTACGACGAGGACAGCGTCGGCCGCATCATGACGCGCGACCTCGTGCGCGTCCCCGTGGACGGCACGGTGGGCGACGCCCTGCGCATGATCCGCGCGCTGGAGGAGGTCCCCGATCCCCTGCTCGCCGTCTATGTGGTGGCGCTGGACGATCCCGACTCGCTGCGCGGCCTGGTGCGGCTGCGGACGCTGATCCTGTCAGATCCCGCGACGCCGCTCGCCGACGTGCTGGACGAGGACGCGCCCACCGTCTCCCCCGAGGACCGCGCCGAGAGCGCCGCGCGCGTGCTCGCCGAGTACAACCTGCTGGCCGTGCCGGTTCTCGACGACAACCGCAGGCTGCTCGGCATCGTCACCGTCGACGACGCCCTCGCCGTGCTCCTCCCCGAGGTCTGGCAGCGCCGGGGACGGTCCTACTCTTGAAGGTCGGCCAGTGACCATCCGCAAGCGCTTCTGGCCCTACCTCGCCGCGCTCGGCCCGGGCCTGCTGGCGGCGAACGCCGGCAACGACGCCGGCGGGATCGCCACCTACGCCTCGGCGGGCGCCTCCTATGGCTACGGCATGCTCTGGGCGCTGGTGCTGGTCTCGATCTTCGTCGGCGTGGTGCAGGAGATGAGCGCCCGGCTGGGCGCGGTCACCGGCAAGGGGTTCTCGGACCTCGTCCGCGAGAGCTTCTCGCTGCGCCAGACGGCGCTGGTCCTGTTGACGCTGCTGATCGCCAACACCGGCATCATCGTCTCCGAGTTCATCGGCGTCGCCGCCGCCGCCGAGCTGTTCGGGGTCAGCCGCTACATCGCCGTGCCGATCGCCGCCGTCTTCGTCTGGCTGCTGGTGACCCGCGGCTCTTACGGCTGGGTGGAGCGGATCTTCATCGTGCTCAGCCTGGCGTTCCTCTCCTACATCGGCGCGGCCTTCCTGGCGCGGCCCGACTGGGGGGGAGCGCTGGAAGGGACCCTCCACCCCCACCTGCAGTTCGATCCCACCTACCTCAACCTGCTGATCGCGCTGATCGGCACCACCATCTCCCCCTACATGCAGCTCTACGCCCAGTCGTCGGTGGTCGAGAAGGGGGGGACGGTGGAGGACTACCGCTACACCCGCTTCGACGTCATCGCCGGCACCGTTTTCTCGGGGGTGGTGGCGGTGTTCATCCTGATCGCCACGGCGGCGACGCTCCACGCGCACGGCGTCAGCACTCCGATCAACGACGCCGCCGACGCCGCCCGCGCCCTGGAGCCGATCGCCGGCCACTACGCCAAGGCGCTGTTCGCGCTCGGCCTGCTCGGCGCCTCGCTGCTCGCGGCGGGGGTGCTGCCGCTCGCCACCACCTACATGATGAGCGAGGCGCTGGGGTTCGAGCGCGGCGTCTCGCGCTCGTGGTCCGAGGCGCCGATCTTCATGGGCATCCTCACCGGCCTGATCGCCCTCGGCGCCGCCGTCGCCCTGATCCCCGGCCTGCCGCTGATCCAGGTGCTGGTCGGCGTCTACGTCCTCAACGGCCTGCTCCTCCCCGTCGAGCTGTTCGCCATCCTGCGCCTGATCAACGACCCCGAGTTGATGGGCGAGCACGTCAACGGCCCGCTCTACAACGCCGCCGCCTGGGGGATCGCCATCGTGGTCAGCCTGCTGTCGCTGGCATATTTTGTGATGACGGTGGTGGGGTGGGTGAAGTGAGAGGGAGCGCGCGGCTCCTTGAATCCAGGAGTGCCGCGGTGTAGATTGGCACCAATGGATACCACCAACGGTCCGCAAGTCTTCATCAGCCACTCTCAGAGCGATACTCCCTGGGCCAGGGAACTGGCCAAACATCTGGGAAATTATGGCTTGCGGGTGTTTCTGGCATTCGATTCGCTCCCGGGAGACAACGTCCATATCAAGATCGGGAACGCACTGGAGGCCGCGGATGCCATGGTGGTCTTGATCTCTCCCGCGGCAGCCCAGTCTTCCTATGTACAGCAGGAAATCCAATATGCCCTGGGCGCGGAAAGGTTCCAGGGGCGCCTAATTCCTGTCGAGGTGAAGCCCACGCAGGATTATCCCTGGGTTCTCCGTAGCCTCCATTGGATCAAGACAGATGGAGACGCGGCACGGGCAGGCCATCAGATCGCGAGTATTCTGCAAATGGCGGGAGGACCGGACGTCCATGTCGGCGCCCGTTGAAGTTTTCCTATCGCATTCTTCCACAGACCGTGAGTTCGCAACGAGGATTGGAGCTGTCCTCGAATCTCATGGCCTGCCTTATTGGTATAGCAAGCGGAACATCGTCGGCGCTCAACAGTGGCATGACGAGATCGGCAAAGCTCTGGCCCGATGCGACTGGTTTCTTCTGATCCTGTCTCCGGCCGCGGTCGGTTCTCAATGGGTCAAGCACGAGCTCCTCTATGCGCTCCGGGAAAAATCGTACGAAGAGCACATCGTGGTGATCGAGCACCAGCTTGCCGATGATAAAAAGCTTTCCTGGACCTTGCGAAACTATCAGTGGGTGGATTTTCAGCAGGATTTCGCGGATGGTTGCCGCGATCTGTTGCGGGTCTGGGGAATGGGATATCGAGGCCAGGTCTCGGCGCCGGAAGTCACCCCGTTGGGCCCAGCGTGAAGCTCACCCCTCCCGCGCCAACAGCAGCTGATCCGCCGGAGAGAAGATCCGCCCACGGATCAGCAGCGTTCCGACCAGTGAGGTCAATCCGGACGCGGCGAAGATCATCGCCAGCACCACGAACTGGTAGATCGCCGCATAGACCGGATTGGCGCCGGAGAGGAGCATCCCGGCCATCAGCCCGGGGATCCAGACGATCCCCAACGAGCGCAGGGAGTCGATCGCAGGGATCAGACTGGCTTCGAAGGAGGCCTGCACGTAGGGCGAGACGCTGCTCCGCGCGTCCGCTCCCAGGGCCAGCGCGGTCTCCACCTCGCCGACGTGCGCCAGCACGTCCGACCGGAAGCGGTTGAGCGCCAGCCCGTTGGTGTTCATGGCGTTGGCGATCAGCATGCTGCCCACCGGCACCAGGGTGGTGATGGCGGTGTCGATGACGCCGAGGCAGGTCATCAGCGCGATCACCGAGCCGGCTCCCGCTGCGATCGCCCAGGTGGAGACCGCGAAGGCTCCCGGCAACCCCTTGGCCCGCTTGGCCGAGGTAGCGCCGGCCGCGACGATCATCGCCGCCAGCAGAAAGCCGCTCGTCCACCAGGGACCGCGCAGCAGCACGACCAGGATGGAGCCGACGGCGACGATCTGGACCAGCCCGCGGACCATCGCGATCGCGGCCTCGCTCTCGAGATGGATGCCGCGCCGGCGCGCCAGCAGCACCACGATTCCCGCGGTCAGGGCTGCCACGAGGGCCTGCGCGAGGCCAAGCGCGAGCGGGGTGTGGAAGAGCGCTTTAAGCATGCAGCACCTCGGCGATCGATCCGGCGCGCGCCACCCGGCCGTGTTCCAGCGCCAGCGCCCGGTCCGCCAGGCGCGCGGCCTGGTCCAGGTCGTGAGTGACCATCACGCAGCCGAGCCCCTGATCGCGCACGATGGCGCGGACCAGCGCCTCGACCTCCCGCTTGGCGGCGTCGTCGAGGGCCGACGTCGGCTCGTCCAGCAGCAGGACCAACGGGCCGTTGGCGAGGGTGCGGGCCACCGAGACGCGCTGCATCTCGCCGCCGGAAAGGTTCGCTACGCCGCGGGCGGCATAGCCTTCGAGAGCCACCCGGGTGAGGAGATCGTCGACGACGGAGTCCGCCAAGCGCTCGCCGCGCTGCGCCGGACCGAAGCGCAGGTTGTCGGCGACCGACCCGGGAAAGAGGTAGGGCCGCTGGGTCACCATGCCGACCTTGCGGCGAAGCTCGCGCGGCGCCAGCGCGCGGTAGTCGGTGCCCTGGAGATATACGGTGCCATGGGTCGGCTCGTCCAGACGGTTCAGCAGGCGGAGCAGAGAGCTCTTGCCCGCGCCGCTCGGACCGACGAGGGCCAGCACCTCGCCGGCGCGGGCTTCAAAGCTCGCGTCCTCGATCAGGACTTTGCCGTTCGCGACGCGGCCCAGGCCCTCGGCGCGCAGGAGGACGGCCACGGCGTCAACGGGCCGCTGCCGACGCGTGCTTCTGCTCGCCGATCCAGCGGTCGACGTTCTCCTCCAGCACGTTGAGCGGGATCGAGCCGCTCCCCAGCACGACGTCGTGGAAGGCGCGGACGTCGAAGCCCGTGCCGAGCTCCTTCTCGGCCCGCTTCCGCAGCTCCTTGATCTTCAGCTCGCCGAGCTTGTAGGAGAGCGCCTGTGCGGGCCAGGAGATGTAGCGGTCGATCTCGGTCTCCACCTCGTGGAGCGGCAGCGACGTGCGGGTCGCCATGTAGTCGATCGCCTGCTGACGGGTCCACCCCTTGGCATGGATGCCGGTGTCCACCACCAGGCGGCAGGCCCGCCACATCTCATAGCCGAGACGGCCGAAGTTGCTGTAGGGATCGTCGTAGATCCCCATCTCCAGGCCCAGCCACTCCGAGTAGAGGCCCCACCCCTCGCCGAACGCCGAGATGTAGGAGTAGCGGCGGAAGTCCGGGAGATCGCCGAGCTCTCGGCTGAGGGCGATCTGCAGATGGTGGCCGGGGACCGATTCGTGCAGCGCCAGCGCGGTCAGGTTGTAGAACGGACGCCCTTCCAGATGGTAGGTGTTGACCCAGAAAATCCCCGACTGCAGGCTCCCTTCCGGCGCCTCGACGTAGCGTCCGGAGGTGTACTTGGGCGCGATGTCGTCCGGCACCGGCTTGACGGTGTAGGGCAGGCGCGGCAGCTTCCCGAACTCGGAGGGGAGCTTGCCGTCGATCTTCTTGGCGATGAACGACGCCCGCTCCAGCAGCTCCTGCGGCGTCTTGGCGTAGAAGCGCGGGTCGGTGCGCAGGAACTTGAGGAAAGCGGCGCGATCCCCCTTGAAGTCCGCCTGCCGCATCACCTCGTCCATCTCCCTGGAGATGCGCTCGACCTCGCCGAGGCCGATCTGGTGGATCTCCTCCGGGGAGAGGTCGAGCGTCGTGTACTGCCGGATCTGCTGCTGATAGAAGGCGCGGCCGTTCGGCAGGTCCGTGGCCGCCAGCGTGGCGCGGGCCTGGGGCTCATACTCCTTGTGGTAGAAGGCGAGGAACTCCCGGTAGCCGGCGATGGCGCCCTCCTGGACCGCCGACCGCCCCTCCCGGCTCAGACGCTCGCGCTCGCCGGCCGGCACGGTCGAGGGAAATTTGGTGAAGGGGACCCAAAAGACGCTCTGGGTCACGTCGTCCACGACGTGGGCGCTGATCGTCTTGTCATAGCCGGTGAGCGTCGCGCGGGGAACGCTCATGCCCTGCTTCAATCCCATCCGCATCAGCTCGATCTGCTCGCCGACGTAGCGGGGCCAGGCGCGCAGGCGGCTGATGTAGTTCTCGTAGTCCTTCACCGTGGCGAGCGGCACCTCCTCGGGCAGGCGGGAGAAGCCGGAGTGGAACCCCGAGTCGGCGTTGAACGGCATCTGGTAGCCGCCGAGCTCGAATTCGGCGACCCCATTGTCGAGCTGGCGCTTGAAGATGTCGTAGTTGACCTGATCGACGGCGGAGAGCCGGGTGCGATCGATGCCTGCGAGCTCGTCGCGGAAGGCCTTGGCCACCGCGTTCTCGCGCTGGAGATCGGCGAACGTCGACGACGGCAGGAGAGCGTCGTACTCGTGACGCCCCACGGAGGTGGCCTCGAGCGGGTCCGCCTTCAGCCGCGCCTCCCATTCACGCTTGAACAGATCGTGGAGCCGCGATGTGTCGTCGGCACCTGTGGCATCGGCCGCCAGGGTGGGAATGGCGGCAAGCAGGAGCAAAGCGAGAAGAAGGAGCGGCTTTTTCATCGAGACCCCCCGGATCGAAGTGAACCCGGGGAGTTTACCCCCAACCGGACGCCGCAACCGAACGCCTCAGCCAAATGCGACGCCGAAGCTCTTCGGGAAGAAACCGTCGTACACCAGCTTGCCGGCATCCCCCGGAGCGCGGCGGACGTTGTCGAGGACCAGCAGGCTGCGGACGATCTCGGTGATCTGCACCTGCGAGATGTACTTGCCGAAGCAGGTGTGCATGCCCCATCCGAAGAGCAGGTAGTGATAGTCCGGGCGCCCCTCGCGGAACTCCGCCGGCGCGTCCAGCGCGGTGTCGTCCATCATCGCCGAGGCGTTGGCGGCGAAGACGACCTTGCCGGCGGGGATATGGGTCTCGCGGTCGGTCCCCTTGGCCAGCACATAGTCCTGGGTGGTGAGGCGCAGGAGGACGGGCGCCGGCGGATGGAAGCGCAGGGCCTCGAGGACGAACGGCAGCAGCTGGCCCGGATCGCTCGCCTTGGCCGCCGCGACCGCCGCCGCCAGCTTGTCCGGGTTGCCGAGCAGGACGTCCATGGCGTTGACCACCCCCATCTCGGTGTTGTCGATCATCCCGACCAGCAGGCCGATCAGGTTGTCGCGCACCCGGTCGTCGGTCAGGCTGGTCGCGGGATCGTTCTGCGCCGTGAGCAGCCGGCCGAGGATGTCGTCCGTGGCCGCCGCTCCCCCCTGGCGATCGGCGCGGAGCTGGGCGATCAGGCCGTCGAGGTAGGCCGCCATCTGCTGGCCCGTCTGGGCACCGGCGGCGGCGATCTTGGGGTCCTCGTTGAGGTTGAGGAACAGCTCGGTGAACAGGACGCGGATCCAGCTCCCCAGCGTCGCCGGATCGGGCCCGGGCACGCCGAAGTACTGGCCGGCGAGCTGGAGGGGCAGCGCGCGGGCGAAGCCCTCCACGATGTCGAGCTGGCCGGACGGCCCCGCCGCCGCGGTCCGCGCCCGGGCGTTCGCCGCCACGGTCGAGCGGATGAGGTCGAGGTCGGTCCGCCGCACCACCAGCCGCAGGGCGGAGACCTCGAAGGCGTACTGCGGGCTGTCGTCCATGCCGAGCAGGAAGTTGGCACCGCCCAGGATGACGCCGTTGGTCGCCGCGTAGGGGCGCACGCCGAAGACGCTCCCCACGTCCGCGACCTCGACGACGTCGCGGTAGCGGGTGATCACGGCCGGCCCGGGCCCGGGCACCACGAAGATCGGCCGGTTCGCCCGCAGCTCGGCGAAGAGCTCGGCGGGATGCGCGAACATCCACTGCTGCAACAACCCGATCTGCTCCGGCAGCACCTTCTGCGGCGGCTCTCCGGACTTCGCCAGAGCATCGTACTGATCAAGAAATCCCATGGCTTCGGCTCCTCGACGGGTCGGCACTGCGAAGTATCAGCATCTACGATAAGTATCGTATCTTAATTCTGAGGCCGAGCCACGGCAAATTCGAGCGGACATGTTGTATGCACGATTGCAGCTATACTCATGCGGCTCGGCGCCAGCCCATACCGGTCTGGCCCGCACCCCTTCGCAGGGAAGGAGAGTCCATGAAGAAGCTCAAGAGCACGAAGTTGCAGCTCAGCCGTGAGACGGTGCTCGCTCTGGAGAGCTCGGATCTCGTCGGCGTCGCCGGCGGCGTCTCCGCTAACGTGAGCTGTCAGCTCACCTCGTGCAACACCTGCAACACCCGGAATACCTGCACCACGCGCTACTGCTAAAAGCAAGCCTCTCCATCCGAACCTTGGCCGTCGCCGAGAGCTCGACTCTCCGCGGCGGTCGCGGCGCCGTCACTGGATAGCGTCCCCCTTTGCACTCTGTCTCTGAAAGCCCAGCAACTCACTCCCGTCTCCGAATCCTTCGCCGAGATCGGCGGCAAGCCGGCAGGCGCCGCGCCGCAGGGGCGCAGCCTGGTGGTGTTCCTCGACGAGAGAGGCGGCCTCCGGCACCGTCGTCTGGGGGGACGCCTGGATCATCCTGTAGGCGGCCGGCCGGCGCGTCCGAAGGGGAGCAAAAAAAGCGGCCGGCATGGAAGCCGGCCGTCACATTGGGGAATCTATGAGGACCCCATCCTGGCAGGCGAAGATTACGAGGCAGATTACGCCAGGCACGGGATGTGAATCGGGAAGAGGCTGGATGGAAGGCCGAAGCCCGCAGATCGACACCGCGCGGCCGCGGAGGATGTGGCGATCCTCCGCGCGCCGGCGCCGTGCGATGATGAGAGCCGTCGACCGCCCGTGGTCCGGCCTCGCGTTCCCCCGTTTCCCCTCGTTCCCGGCAGCCCGGCTTGTCGTGGTTGGAGCCTCTTCATGCGCAGTGTCCAGCGGTCCCCCGTCGCCTCTCTGACCGACGTCCCCGAACCGATCCGCAGCGAGCTCTGGGGGGTCGAACGGCTGGAGCAGCACGCAGCGGGCCTCGCCGTGTCGCAGCGGGTGCGCCCCGGCCGGCGGCGCGGGCGCCAGCTGGCGGCGCGCGTGCAGGAGAACGGCCGGGTCCTCCTCGCCTCCTACCGCTCGATCGCCGAGGCGATGCGCGACGAGCGGGCGGTCACCCCGGCCGCGGAGTGGCTGGTCGACAACTTCCATCTCGTCGAGGAGCAGGTGCGGGAGATCCGCGAGGACCTCCCCCCCGGCTTCTACCGCGAGCTCCCCAAGCTGGAGAAGGGGCCGTTCCGCGACTACCCGCGGGTCTACGCCCTCGCCCACGAGCTGGTGGCCCATACCGACAGCCTGTTCGATCCCGAGGTGCTGCGCCGGTTCATCGCCGCCTTCCAGGCCGCTGAGCCGCTGACCCTGGGCGAGCTCTGGGCGGTGGCGATCTCCCTGCGGTTGGTGCTGGTCGAGAACCTGCGCCGGCTGGCCGAGCGGATGGTGCGCGCCCGGGTGGCCCGCAAGGAGGCGGACGACCTCGCCGACCTCCTGCTCGACGAGGAGAACCCGGGGCCGCTCTCGCTGCTCCGCCGCTACGAGGAGAAGCCGCTCGACGTCCCCTTCGCGGTGGCGCTGCTCAGCCGGCTGCGCGACCACGATCCGGCGGTCACCCCCGCCCTCGGCTGGCTGCACGAACGGCTGGCGGCCCAGGGGACGACCACGGAGGAGATCGTCGCCCTGGAGTACCGGCGGCAGACGACGATGAACGTGACGGTGCGCAACCTGATCACCAGCATGCGGCTGATCTCGGCGTACGACTGGCCGGGATTCGTCGAGAGCGTCAGCCTGGTGGAGGCGGCGCTCGCCGGGCATCCCGGCTACAAGGCGATGAACTTCGGCACGCGCGACCGCTACCGCCACGCGGTGGAGGTGCTGGCACGCGGCTCCGGCCTGCCGGAGCGCGAGGTGGCGGAACGCGCCGTGCGGCAGGCCGCCGCCAGGGCCGGCGCGGACCCGCAGGACGACGCCGACAAGCCGGCCGACCCCGGCTACGACCTGATCTCCCGCGGCCGCCCCGCCTTCGAGCGCGAGCTCGGCTACCGCCTGACGCCGGGGCGCTGGCTGCGGCGCGCCTTCGTGGCCTGGTCGACGCCCGGCTATCTCGGCACGATCGCCCTGGTCACCGCCGTGTTCCTCGCCCTCCCCCTGGAAATCGAGGGGCTGCGGGGGGGCGGGATCCGGACGCTGATCGGCTTCGCCCTGCTGGCGCTGCTGCCGGCCTCCGACCTGGCGATCCAGCTGCTCAACTCGTGGGTGATGCGGCAGCTCGGACCGCGCCCGCTGCCGCGCCTGGAGCTCAAGGGGGGCGTGCCGCCGGAGCTGCGCACCCTGATCGCCGTGCCGACCCTGCTCACCAGTGCCACGGCGATCGCGGAGCAGATCGGCCGCCTGGAGGTGCACTACCTCGCCAACCCTGAGCCGGAGCTCCGTTTCGCCCTCCTCTCCGACTGGCGGGACGCCCCCGCCGAGACGCTCCCCGAGGACGAAGGCCTGCTGGCCGCCGCGGCCGCCGGCATCGCGCGCCTCAACGACCTCCACGGTCCCACTCCCGCCGGCGACTCGCGCTTCCTCCTCCTCCACCGCCGCCGGGTGTGGAACCGGAGCGAGGAGTGCTGGCTCGGCTGGGAGCGCAAGCGCGGCAAGCTGGAGGAGCTGAACCGGCTGCTGCGCGGCGCCACCGACACCACCTACCTGCCGGTCCCCCGGATCTCCCCCGCTCCCGCGGGCATCCGCTACGTACTGACGCTCGACGCCGACACCCGCCTGCCGCGCGAGGCCGCCCGGCGGCTGATCGGCACCCTGGCGCACCCCCTGAACCGGCCCTGCTTCGACCCCCTCCTCGGCCGGGTGACCGCCGGCTACGGCGTGCTCCAGCCGCGGATCACCCCGACGCTGCCGACGGACGAGGACGGCTCGCTCTTCCAGCGCATCTTCTCGGGCCCGGCCGGCATCGACCCCTACGCCGCGGCGGTCTCGGACGTCTATCAGGACCTGTTCGGCGAGGGCTCGTTCACCGGCAAGGGGATCTACGACGTCGACGCCTTCCAGGCGGCGCTCGCCGGCAAGGTGCCGGAGGACCGGCTGCTCAGCCACGATCTGTTCGAGGGAACGTTCGCGCGCACCGGCCTCGCCACCGACATCGAGCTGTTCGAGGAGTTCCCCTCCCACTTCGAGGCCGCCGCCGCCCGCCAGCACCGCTGGGCGCGCGGCGACTGGCAGCTGCTGCCGTGGATCGTGGGAAAGGGGCCGCGCACGGATTCCGTAGGGGCACCCCTGCGTGGGCGCCCCGCCCCCCAGGGAGGCCACGCAGGGCAGGGGCGCCCTGCCCCCCAGGGCGGCCACATAGGGCCGCCCCTACAGGAATCCGTCCCTGATTCCATCCCGGTTTCCATCCCCATCATCGGCCGCTACAAGATGATCGACAACCTGCGGCGGACGCTCCTGGCGCCGGCCGCCCTGCTCACTCTGGTGGCCGGCTGGACGCTGCCCAACGCCACCCCGGCGCTCTGGACCCTCTTCGTGCTGGCGACGATGGCGCTGCCGGCGATCCTGCGGGTGATCGGCGGGCTCCTCCCCCGCCGCCGCGGCATCTCCAAGCGCAGCCACCTGTTCGCCATCGTCGCCGACGCCCGTCTCGCCGCCGCCCAGGTAGCGCTGGCGGTGGTCTTCCTCGCCCATCAGGCCTGGCTGATGACGGACGCCGTGGCGCGCACGCTGACCCGGCTCTACGTCACGCACCGCCGGCTGCTCCAGTGGGTGACCGCGGCGCAAGCGAAGGCGGGCCTCGGGCTTGAGCTCGGCCTCTTCTACCGGCGGATGGACGGCGGCGTCACCTTCGCCCTGCTGGCCGCCTCGGCCGTGGCGATCTCGGGCGGCCTGCGCCACCGCCCCGGCTCCTGGCAGCTCTGGGAGTGGCCGCTGCTGCCGCTGCTGCTCTGGGCGGCGGCGCCGGCGGTGGCGCGCTGGATCAGCCTCCCCCCGAAGCCGGCGCAGGCGACGCCGATGAGCGACGGCGACGCGCGGACGCTGCGGCTGATCTCCCGTCGCACCTGGCGCTTCTTCGAGACCTTCGTCACCCCCGGGGACAACGCGCTACCGCCCGACAACTTCCAGGACGATCCGCGGCCGGTGGTGGCCCACCGCACCTCGCCCACCAACCTCGGGCTCTACCTGCTGGCCGCCGTCGCCGCCCGCGATTTCGGCTGGCTGGGCACCGCCGACTGCGTCACCCGGCTGGAGGAGACGCTCGACACCATGGGGCGCCTCGAGCCCCACCGCGGCCACCTGTTCAACTGGTACGAGACGCGCGACCTCCGCGCGCTGGCGCCGCGCTACATCTCGACCGTCGACAGCGGCAACCTCGCCGGCCACCTGCTGACCCTCGCCGCGGCCTGCGACCAGCTCCGCGGCCAGCCGCTGCTCGGCCCCCAGGCCCTCCTCGGCATCGCCGACGCCGTGGCGCTGATCCGCGCCTCGGCCCCCGCGTCCGCCGGCCGGCGGACGCAGACGGTCACCCGCCGCCAGCTCGACGAAGCGCTCGACGCGCTCGCCCCTTCCCTCGCGCGGGAAGCCCCGGCGACGGCGGCGGACTGGGGAGCCCGCCTGGAGGAGATCGCCCACGGTATCCACGCGGTGGTGGACGTGGCGCGGGCGCTGGCCCGCGAGCAGAAGCAGGGCGCGGATGCCGCGGCCTGGGGCGAGGCCCTCGCCTGGGCCGAGCTGGCGCAGGCGAGCGTCGAAAGCCACCAGCGGGACCTGACGGTCGAAGCGGCCGCCGGACGGCTCCCTTCGGAGACCCTGGTCCGCCGGCTGGAGCGGATCTCCCGCTTCGCCACCGAGATGTTCACCGGCATGGACTTCAGCTTCCTCTATGACCCGGCGCGCAAGCTCTTCTCGATCGGCTACCGGGTGGACACCGGCGAGCTCGACGGCAGCTTCTACGACCTGCTGGCCTCCGAGGCGCGGCTCGCCAGCTTCCTGGCTATCGCCAAGGCCGAGGTGCCCGTAGCGCACTGGTTCCAGCTCGGCCGCGCGCTGACGCCGGTCAGCCGGGGCGCGGCGCTGATCTCCTGGTCGGGCTCGATGTTCGAGTACCTGATGCCGGCGCTGGTGATGCGCTCCCCCGCCCGCAGCCTGCTCGACCAGACCTGCCGGCTGGTGGTGCGGCGGCAGATCCAGTACGGCGCCGAGCGCAAGGTGCCCTGGGGGGTCTCGGAGTCGGCGTTCAACGCCCGCGATATCGAGCTGACGTACCAGTACTCCAACTTCGGGGTGCCCGGCCTCGGCCTCAAGCGGGGGCTCTCCGAGAACCTGGTGGTGGCGCCCTACGCCACGGCGCTGGCGGCGATGTTCGAGCCGCGCGCCGCGGTGCTCAACTTCGCCGCCCTCGAGCGCGCCGGCGCCCGCGGCAGCTACGGCTTCCGCGAAGCGATCGACTACACCGCCACCCGGCTGCCGGAGGGGCAGGATCATGCCGTGGTGCATGCCTATATGGCGCATCACCAGGGGATGGCCCTGCTCTCGCTCGCCAACGTCCTCGACGTCCGCGGCGACGGCGGCATGCCCGCCCGCTTCCACGCCGCGCCCCTGGTGCAGGCCACCGAGCTGCTGCTCCAGGAGCGCACCCCGCGCGACGTCGCCGTGGCCCGGCCGCGCGCCGAGGAGGTGGCGGCGGCGGCGAAGTCGGACACCCTGACACCGCCCGTGGTCCGGCGCTACACCTCCCCCCACCATGCCGTGCCCAACAGCCACCTGCTGGGCAACGGCCGCTACACGGTGATGCTGACCACGGCCGGCGCCGGCTACAGCAAGTTCCGTAACGACTCCGGCGCCGACATCGCCGTCACCCGTTTCCGCGAGGACACCACCCGCGACGCCTGGGGGAGCTTCGTCTTCTTCCGCGACGTCCAGAGCGGCGAGGTGTGGTCCGCCGCCTATCAGCCGAGCGGCGTCGAGCCGAGCCGGTACGAGGCTTCCCTCTCCGAGGACCGCGCCGAGATCACCCGCCGCGACGGCGTGATCTCCAGCCGGCTGGACGTGGTGGTCACCCCCGAGGACGACGCCGAGGTGCGCCGGGTGACGCTCACCAACCACGGCCTGCGGGTGCGCGAGATCGAGCTGACCTCCTACGCCGAGATCGTGCTCGCGCCGCCCGCCGCCGACCTCGCCCACCCGGCGTTCTCGAACCTGTTCGTGGAGACCGAATGGATCCCCGGCCTCGGCGCCCTGCTGGCATCGCGCCGGCCGCGGGCGCAGGACGAGCCCCGCCTGTGGGCCGCGCACGTCGTCGCGGTGTCCGGCGGGAGTGGAGGCGACGGCGGCGCCAAGGGGGACGGCGTGGAGTATGAGACCGACCGCGCGCGCTTCCTCGGCCGCGGCCGGGGGATCCGGACGCCGATGTCGGTGATCGACGGCCAGGCGCTGTCGGGGAGCGTCGGCCCGGTGCTCGATCCGATCTTCAGCCAGCGGCGCCGGGTGCGCCTCGCCCCCAGCAGCACGGCGCGGATCACCTTCACCACCCTGGTGGCGCCGTCGCGCGAGGCGGCCCTCACCCTCGCCGACAAATACCGCGATCCGGCGGCCTTCGAGCGCGCCTCGGCGCTGGCCTGGACGCAGGCGCAGGTCCAGCTCCGCCACCTCGGCATCGATCCCGACGAGGCCAGCCTCTACCAGCGCCTCGCCAACCGCATTCTCTACTCGGACCCCTCCCTGCGCTCCCCCGCCGACGTGCTGGCGCGCAACACCCAGGGGGCGCCCGCCCTCTGGGCCCACGGCGTCTCCGGCGACCTCCCCATCCTGCTGGTGCGCGTCGACGAGATCGAGGATCTGGGAGTGGTGCGCCAAGCCCTGAAAGCCCACGAGTACTTCCGCCTCAAGGGGCTCTCCGTCGACCTGGTGATCCTCAACGAGAAGGCGGCCTCCTACGTCCAGGACCTCCAGGACGCCCTCGAGGCGCTGGTGCGCAGCAGCCAGTCGGCCCATCCGGGCGAGGCCAACCCGGCGCACGGCGGCGCCTTCACCCTGCGCGCCGATCTGATGGCGCCGGAGGTGCGGGGGACCCTGCTCACCGCCGCGCGGGCGGTGCTGAACGCCAGCGACGGCTCGCTCTTCGAGCAGATCGAGCGGCGCATCCGGGCCGAGACGCGGCGGATCCCCCCCGGGGTCTCCGCCAGCCGCGCCCGCCGTGCCGCGGCCACGGCCCGCGACGCCGCCGCGACGCCGCCCGCCGACGCTCCGGCACGCCCCCGGCTGGAGCTCTGGAACGGCCTCGGCGGCTTCGCCGACGACGGACGGGAGTACGTGACGATTCTCGGCGAGGGGCAGTGGACGCCCGCCCCCTGGATCAACGTCGTCTCCAATCCCAGCTTCGGCTTCCAGGTCTCCGAATCGGGCGCCGGCTACACCTGGTCGGTCAACAGCCGCGAGAACCAGATCACCCCGTGGTCGAACGACCCGGTCAGCGATCCGCCGGGCGAGATCTTCTACGTCCGCGACGAGGAGAGCGGCGCGCTCTGGGGGCCGACGGTGCTGCCGATCCGCGAGGAGGCGTGGCCCTACGTCGCCCACCACGGCCAGGGCTACAGCCGCTTCGAGCACACCGCGCACGGCATCTCCCTCGAGCTGCTCCAGCTCGTCCCCGTCGCCGACCCGGTGAAGATCTCCCGCCTCACCCTGGTCAACCTCGAGAGCCGCCCCCGCAAGTTGTCGGTGACTGCCTACGTCGAGTGGGTCCTCGGCACCTCGCGCGGCGCCTCGGCGCCCTTCGTGGTGACCGAGATGGACGCCGCTACAGGAGCGATGCTGGCCCGCAACGCCTGGAACGGCGAGTTCGGCGCCCGCGTCGCCTTCGCCGCCTTCGGAAGCGCGGGGAGAGACGCCACCGGCAAGCCGCTCGCCTGGACCGGCGACCGGACCGAGTTCCTGGGGCGCAACGGCACCCTCGACCATCCGGCCGCGCTCGAACGCAACGACCGCCTGTCCGGCAAGGTGGGCGCCGGTCTCGACCCCTGCGCCGCCCTCCAGACCACCGTCGAGCTGGCGCCGGGGGCCCGGATGGAGATCGTCTTCCTCCTCGGCGAAGGCGAGAGCGCGGACGAGGCGCGGACGCTGGCCCAGCGCTACCGCGGCGCCGACGTCGAGGCCGTGCTGGCGGCGGTGACCCGCGTCTGGGAAGACGTCGCCGGCGCCCTTCAGGTGAAGACGCCCGACCGCGCGATGGACCTGCTGCTCAACCGCTGGCTCCTCTACCAGACCCTGGCCTGCCGGATCTGGTCGCGCTCGGCGTTCTACCAGGCCGGCGGCGCCTTCGGTTTCCGCGACCAGTTGCAGGACGTGATGGCGGTTACCGTGGCGCGCCGCGAGATCACCCGCGAGCAGATCCTGCGCGCCGCCGCCCGCCAGTTCGTGGAGGGGGACGTCCAGCACTGGTGGCACCCCCCCACCGGCCGCGGCGTGCGCACCCACATGTCCGACGACCTCCTCTGGCTCCCCTTCGTGGCGCTCCACTATATAGATGTCACCGGCGAGACCGGCCTGCTCGACGAGGTCGTGCCCTTCATCGAGGGAGCGGCGATCCCGCCGGACAAGGAGGACGCCTACTTCGCCCCCACCGTCTCGCGCCAGACCGCGACGCTCTACGAGCACTGCGCCCGGGCGCTCGACCTCCGCCTCGCGGTGGGGCGCCACGGCCTGCCGCTGATGGGCACCGGCGACTGGAACGACGGCATGAACCGCGTCGGCCGCGAGGGGCGGGGCGAGAGCGTCTGGCTCGGCTGGTTCCTCCACCCGCTGCTGACCCGCTTCGCCCCGATCGCTCAAGGCCGCGGCGAAACGGCGCGGGCCGCCGCCTGGCGCGATCACGCCGCGGCGCTCGCCAAGGCTCTGGAGACGGAGGGGTGGGACGGCGACTGGTACCGCCGCGCCTTTTACGACGACGGCACGCCGCTCGGCTCGGCCCAGAGCGAGGAATGCCGCATCGACTCGATCGCGCAGTCCTGGGCGGTGCTCTCGGGAGCCGGCGAGCCGGCCCACGCGGCGCAGGCCATGGCCTCGGTCGACCGCGAGCTGGTGCGCCGGCAGGAGGGCCTCGTTCTGCTCTTCACGCCCCCCTTCGACCACACGCCGCTCGACCCCGGCTACATCAAGGGCTATCTTCCCGGCGTGCGCGAGAACGGCGGCCAGTACACCCACGCCGCCGTCTGGTGCATCCTCGCCTTCGCCGCGCTGGGCGACGGCGACCGCGCCGCCGAGCTCTTCTCGCTGATCAACCCGATCAACCACGGCAAGACCCGCGCCGGCATCCAGCGCTACAAGGTGGAGCCCTACGTGGTCGCCGGCGACGTCTACGCCGAATCCACCCACGCCGGCCGCGGCGGCTGGACCTGGTACACCGGCTCGGCCGGCTGGATGTACCGCGCCGGCATCGAGTCGATCCTCGGCTTCCGCCTGCGCGGCGCCCGGCTGACGATCGACCCGGCCATCCCCCGCGCCTGGGACCGCTACGAGATCACCTTCCGCTACCACGCCGCCGAATACGCGATCGCCGTCGAGAACCCCCGCGGCGCCACCCGCGGGATCACCGCCGTCGAGCTCGACGGCGCCCCGCAGCCGCTGGCGAGAGACGTGGCGGAGATCGAGCTGGTCCAGGAAGGGCGGCACGCGGTGAGGATCGTGCTGGGATAGGGACGACCCTTCGCCGGAGGTGGTAGAGACGCCCCAGGTCCTGAACGACAACGTCCCGGAGGCCACGGGGACCGCGGGGCGTCTCCGCCGGAGGGCAGACCGCAACGCCCGCCACCGCTCTCCGCCCGGGTGGGCGCGACCAAGGGCAACGTCCAGGAGAACGGACAAACGAGGAGCCGGCGCGTTCACAGGGGACGGTGCCGAGCGGAACGCATGCCCTCCGGCGAAAGGGTGGGAAGCAAAAAAAGGGCGCCCCGTCGAAGCGCGCCCTATCATGGAGACGATCGGGAACGTCTTTAGACCGGCGGCTTCTGGTCGTGCTGGGGCTCGCGCTTCGGCTCCCGCTGGGTGGGGGGCTGCCGCTGCTGTTGCGGCTGCGGGCGGCTCTGGACGGCCTGCTGCTCGCGCTGATGGCGGCCCTGCAGCATTTGCTGCTCGCGCTGCTGCTGCTGCTGGAGGGCCTGCTGCTCGGCCTGGTGCTGGGCCGCCAGATTGGCGGACCGCGCCTGGTCGTTCTGCCGGGAGCTCTTCTCAGCCTCCTGCATCTGCGTCAGCCGGTTGCGCTCCGCGTCCTGGCGGGCCTGAAGCTGCTGCTGCTCGGCCTGGTGCTTGCGCGGCAGATCGGCCGGGGTGAACGTCGGCCGGACGGCCTGCTGCCGCACCTGCGCCTGCTGGCCCGGCTGACCCGGCCGGATCGGATCGACCGTCGGCTGGCCCGGCCGCCCCTGCTGCGCTTGCCGTATCCGCTGCTGGCGCTGCTGCGCGATGGCCATCGGGGTGACGTTCGGCCGCGGCTTGGCCAGGGTGACGGCCGGGCGGAAGATGGAGATCCGGTCGCCCTGCACCTGCGTGATCCGCTGTCTCGGATTCCTCACCTCGGCGATCTGGTAGTGATGAACCGGCCGGCCGGTCGCCTGCGCGATCCGCGCCTCCTCGATGCCCCGGTTGACGATCCGGTTGTTGACCACGGTGATGTTGGTGATGTTTCGCGTGGTGTGGATGAAGGTCACGTTGCGGGCCGGCGGCAGGATCTCCAGCCGCGCGTCCAGGAACGACCGCTCCGACACGAACGAATAGGCGTAGGGATCGATGGCCACGCTCAGGTTGATGCCCCCGAGCTCCAGGCCGATGCCCGCCCGGAACCCGACGGCGGGGGGAAGCGGCGCCCAGCCGACGTACCCGTCGCCCTCCTGGAAGGACACCCAGGCCGGACCCCACTCACTGCCGGGGACCCAGAGCCAGCCGTACTCGCTGTCGAGCGTCCAGCGGCCATAGTGATAGGTGGCCCAGCCCCAGGGCTCGTCCGAGACCCAGGTCCAGCCGTAGTCGGAGTCCACCCAATGCCCCTGGGTGTATGGCCGCCAGCCGACCGGCACCTGGTTCGGCTCCCACACCCAGCCGTAGTTGTCGCGCTGGATCCAGTGGCCATAAGGCGAGAGCTGATCGTAGAAGACGCTCTGGTCGACCGGCCCCTGGCTGTCGTAGGCGGGCGCCGGGGCCTGATCGGTCCCCGGATCGCCGTAGTTGCCATCCGGCCGCGGGTCGTAATAGGGCTGCTGCTGGTCGTCGTAGCCCGGGTTGCCGCCCTGGTTGTCATAGCCCTGAGGGGCCGGGGCCGCCTGCGGATCGTACGTCCCAGCGTCCGACGGCGGCGGCGGAGGCGGCGTCTGATAGCCCGGCGGCGGGTATCCCGGCGGCGGATAGTTCTGAGCCAGGGCCGCGAGGCTCGAGCCCGCGGCCACCAGCAAGGTTGCAAAAACGAGGTTGTGCGTTTTCATGAGGACCTCTTTCTCGGGGTCGTAAGGTGCGACTTTCCCAATAACCCCGAAGAATTGCAAGACCCGAGCCATGGCGCGGGAGAGACGCGGGAGGGCCGCCTCTCCCCGATGGGGTGGAGAGAAAACGTTTCAGTTTTCAACGAGCGTCCCGAAGAGGCCTCGGCGTCCTCGGGTTTGGACAACTCTTCCGGTGATGGATGGGAAAACGTCCAAGGCGCCATTCCCATTACCGTGGTACTATGACGTCTATGGCTATCGCTTATTCGAAGCTGACCGCGCAGGGACAGATCTCCATACCCAAGGAGGTCCGCCAGAGGCTCGGCATCGGTCCGGGCTCGGTGCTGGAGTGGGAGGAGGAGGGGGAAAGGATGGTGGTCCGCCGCTCGGGGCGCCACACCTCGGAGGACATCCATCGCGCGCTGTTCGAGACGCCTCCGGAGCCCCGGAGCCTCGAGGATCTGAAGGACGGAGTCCGGAAATACGTCGCTAGCCGGCATGCGCGCCGTTGACACCAATGTCCTGGTCCGGCTTGCCACCCGGGACGACGCGGAGCAGACCGCGGCCGCGGAGGCCTTCGTCGCCGCTGGAGCCTGGGTGTCACATCTCGTCCTGGTCGAGGCCCTGTGGGTTCTGGCGTCCGTCTACGAGCTCGGGCCCGAGAAGATCGCCACGGCGGCCGGGATGTTCCTCCAGCACCAGGATCTGACGATTCAGGACGCCGGCACCGTCGAGGCCGCCCTAGAGCAGTTCAGGAACCGGCCGGCGCTGGGTTTTTCCGACTGCCTGATTCTGGAAGTTGCCCGTAAGGCCGGTCATCTGCCGCTGGGCACCTTCGACCGCGGCCTCGCCAAGCTCGAAGGCGCCCAACGGCTCTGATCTCGCTCTCGATCGCCGACCGGCACTACCACAGGCACCCTCGGGACCTTGGCCTGCCCACTCTGTCGGCCGTGTCGAGAGCCTCTTTGATCCGGTGGGGCGGGGGACCGCCCTGGAAGGGCGGGCTTTGAAGAGCCTGGGGTTTCAACCCCAGGCGGAGCCCCGCGCCTCCCCAGACGAGCGACCAAGATCTCGGACGATCCAGGAATCCGGCCGCCCGCCTGGGGTTGAAACCCCAGGCTGATCAAAGCCCGCCCTCACGGGGCGGTCCACCGCCCGGAGGATCGCTCCTGGCGTAGCGCGCAATCCACCCAACCGGCACTACCATAGACTTCTCGGGACCAACCCAGGAGGTGTCCATGAAATCCGCTGCCCGGATTCTCGCCGGTTTCGCTCTCTTCGCCGTCTCCGGCCTCGCCGCCGCCGCGCCGGACCCCGCGCCACCCGCGAAAATCGTCGCCGTCCGCGCCGGCCGCCTGATCGACGGCCTGGGCGGCGCGCCCGTCCGCGATGCCGTGATCCTCATCCAGGGCGACCGGATCACCGCGGTCGGCCCCGGGCTCGCCATCCCGGCGGGCGCCGAGGTGATCGATCTGTCGAAGAAGACCGTGTTGCCGGGGCTGATCGACTGCCACACCCACATCACGAACCAGTCCGGGAACTACTACGAGGACCTCTTCCGGCGCAGCGCCATCGACGCCGCCGTGGTCGCCCACGTCTACGCCCGCCGCACCCTGGAGGCGGGCTTCACCACCGTCCGCGACGTCGGCGCCGCCGAGTTCATCGACGTGGCCCTGCGCAACGCCATCGACCGCGGCGACGTCGAGGGGCCGCGCATGCAGGTGGCCACCCTGGCGGTGGGCTCCACAGGAGGCCACAACGACACCTCGGGTTTTTCGCCCTACCTGCACTTCAACGGCTTCTCCGGCGTCGCGGACGGCCCGGAGGAGATCCGCAAGCTGGTGCGCTTCGAGGTCAAGAACGGCGCCGACCTGATCAAGGTGATGGCCACCGCCGGCGTGCTCTCCGAGGAGGAATCGGTGGGGGCGCCCCAGTACTCGCAGGAGGAGATGAACGCCGTGGTCGAGGAGGCGAAGATGTGGGGCAAGAAGGTCGCCGCCCACGCGCACGGCGCCGAGGGGATCAAGCGCGCGGCGCGGGCCGGCGTCACCTCGATCGAGCACGGCGGCCTGATCGACGACGAGGGGATCCAGCTCCTGGTGGCCAAGGGGATCTACCTGGTGCCCGACATCTATACCGACGAGTACATCGTCGCCGAGGCCGACCACCTCGGGCTGCCGCCGAAGATGCTCGCCAAGGAGAAGGAGCTGCGCGTGCACCAGATCGCCAACTGGAAGCGCGCGATCGCGGCCGGCGTCAAGCTCGCCTTCGGCACCGACGCCGGGGTCTACCCGCACGGCCAGAACGCCCATCAGTTCCACTCCCTCCTCGACCTCGGCCTCACGCCCGCCCAGGTGATCCGCATGGCGACCGTCAATGCCGCCGACCTCCTTGGCTGGAGCGACCGCGTCGGCGCCCTCACTCCCGGCCGCTTCGCCGACCTCATCGCCGTCGACGGCGACCCGCTCGCCGACGTCACCGAGCTGCAACGGGTGCGCTTCGTGATGAAAGGGGGGACCGTCTTCCTCCCGCGGCCCGTCGCTCCCTGATCCGGCCTTCCGGCCCAGGTAAAATGTCGATCCGCCGCTGTGGGCGGACGACTCGCCGCGGTGGGCCGGCCGTCCGCCAGCCCTGGCGAATCATCGGCCCAGCCTGACAGACCGTCATCCAACCCGGGCGGATCACCGGCCTGCCTGGGCCGAAGGCCGGCCAACCCTGGCGAATCTCCGGTCCACCCAGGCCGATCGTCCGCCAGCCCAGACGCCTCATCCGCCCACCCGGGCCGATCGCCGGCCAGCCTGGGCGGATCGCCCGCAAGCCCCGGCGGATCGACCGTCAGCCCCGGCGATATGATCCGCGCGGAGAGCCGATCGACATGCCGCCCACCCCAGACGTCCTCGCCGCCACCCGACACTGGCTCGAAGCCGCCGTCATCGGCCTCGACCTCTGCCCGTTCGCCCGCGCCCCGTTCGTCAAGGACAGGATCCGCTACGCCGTCAGCGGCGCACGAGAGCCCGAGGC
>DATBAW010000297.1:0-6323 GCA_036271335.1 Thermoanaerobaculia bacterium | reverse complement strand
TCACCCGGGACGGATCGCGGCTCAGCACCACCACCTCGTGCCCGGCGCCCCCCATCTCCCGCGCCAGCGCGCTGCCGATCAGGCCCGAGCCCCCCGTGATCACGATCCTCATGGCTGTTGCTCCCTACACCGCCGCGAGCTCCTCCTCCAGAAGCTGGCGCTGATGGAGCTCGGCGTAGAGGCCGCCGTGGGCGATGAGTTGGGGGTGGGTGCCGCGCTCGACGATACGCCCCTGGTCGAGCACCAGGATCACGTTGGCGTCCTTCACCGTCGAGATCCGGTGCGAGACCAGGAAGACGGTGCGGCCGCGGAAGACGGTGCGCAGGTTGCCGAGGATCTGCTCTTCCGTCTGCGTGTCCACGGCCGACAGGCAGTCGTCGAGCAGCAGGATGCTCGGCTGGCGCAGCAGCGCGCGGGCGAGGGTCACCCGCTGCTTCTGACCGCCGGAGAGCGTGAGGCCGCGCTCGCCGACCAGCGTGTCGAGCCCCTTGGGAAACGACCCGAGGTCGGTGTCGAGGCCCGCCAGGCGAGCGGCCTCCAGCACCTCCTCGACGGGCGCGTCGGGTCGGCCGAGGGCGATGTTCTCGTGGATCGTCGCCGAGAACAGGAAGGTCTCCTGCGGCACCATGCCGATCGCGGCGCGCAGGCGGGCCATCGGCAGGTGGCGGATGTCGACGTCGTCGACCCGCAGGGCGTCGTGCGGCGGATCGATCAGCCGCGGGATCAGCGCCAGCAGCGTGCTCTTGCCCGACCCGGTGCGACCCACCACCGCCACCGTCTGCCCGGCCGGCACCTGCAGGTTGATGTCGGCGAGCACCGGCACCCCCTGGCGGTAGGAGAAGCTGAGGTCCTGGAAGCTGAGCGCCCCCCGGATGGCGCCGGGATCGACCAGCGGCTCCTCGTCCTGGATGGCCGGCACGGAGTCCAGGATCTTGCGGATGCGGACGAGCGAGGCGGTGCCGCGCTGGGTCAGGTTCACCACCCAGCCGACCGCGATCATCGGCCAGATCAGGCGGCCCAGGAAGAGGTGGAAGGTGACGAACTCGCCGATCGAGATCTGGTTCCGGATCACCAGCAGGCCGCCGTACCAGAGCACCGCCGCGAAGCCGATGCCGATGAAAACCTGGAGGAGCGGCATGAACGCCGTCGACCAGACGGCCAGCTTGCGGTTGCCGTCCAGGTAGAGCTCGTTGACGCGGTCGAACTCCGCCTCCTCATGGGTCTCGCGGGCGTAGGCCCGCACCACCCGCACGCCCGAGAGGTTCTCCTGCACCTTCGAGGTGACGTCGGAGAACTTCCCCTGCACGCCGGTGAACAGCGCGTGCACCTGGCGCCCGACGAACATGGTCGCGAGCACCACCAGCGGCATCGGGGCGAGCGCGATCAGCATCAGCGGCACGCTGATCCGGGTCATGAAGAAGAGGGCGCCGGTGGCCGTGCAGAGGGTGCCGGCCATGTACATGATGGCCGGCCCGCAGAGCATCCGCACCGCCTGCAGGTCGTTGGTCGCCCGGGCCATCAGGTCGCCGGTGGGGTAGTCGTGGAAGAAGCCGGGCGCCTGCTTTTCCAGCGCCCCGAAGTAGACGTTGCGGAGGTCGTATTCGACGTCCCGGCTCATCGCCACCAGGATCATGCGCTGGTAGTAGTTGAAGACCCCCGTGCTGAACGAGAAGAGGACGATCAGGCCGGCGAAACCGGCCAGGCCCGCGTAGGAGGCGCCGTGGCGGAGGGCGTCGATCGCCCTGCCGACGAGCAGCGGGCTCGCCAGTCCCAGCGCGGTCGCGGCGACCACCGTGGCCAGGCCGATCAGCAGCTTGCGGCGATGGGGGTAGAGATAAGGCCAGAGATATTTGAGTCGGCTGAACAAGGCATGGGCTCCCGGGGCGGAAGGATATCACCGCCCGGGAGCCCGGGTGGAGGGGCCTCAGGGATCAGTGGCGCCAGTAGCCGCCGTAGTAGTAGGGGTGACGGTGGCGGTAGATCACGCGGGGCGCGACCCAGACCGCGCGCGGATAGGGCGGGAGGATCCAGGAGCCGCCGACCCAGACGTAATTGCGGTTCTCCCAGCGGTAGTAGCCGGGGACCCAGACGTGCCGGGGTCCGGGGCGGACGATCACCCGCTCCTGGCGGATCGGCGGCAGCGGGGCGAAGACGCGGACGCCGACGCGCTGGAACGCGGAGGCGGGCGGAGTGAAGGCGAGGACGGAACCCAGCATCGTCAGGACGACGGCGAAGGCGGCGATTCGTTTGGTAGTCATGATCTTCGTTTCCTCCTGCCCCCAGAAACCCTCGCGGGGGCGACTTCCTGCGGGTAGTTTCAAATTCCGTTCCAACCCCGGCGCCCGCAGCGGGATCTCCGCCCGCGCGGCCAGCGAGTGTCACCGGGAGGGGACGCTATTCGCCTCCCTGGGACCGGCGGCACCGTCAGGCAGAATTCGGCGCCACCCGCACGGCGCGGGCGCCTTCGGGATGCAGCGGGGCGTCGCCGCCGTCGATCTCCAGGACGCCTTCCAGGCGGAGGATCGGCCGCCCCTCACGCTCGTATTTGGCCTCGTAATTGGTGCGCGGCCCCTCGTCCCAGGAGCCCTCGCGGCGGGCGAGGCGCAGGCCGGGATAGCCGGCGAGGATTTCCGCCACCCGCTCGCCGTAGTCGAGGAAGTCGGTGGCGAAGGAAAAGCGGCCGCCGCGGCGGAGGAGGCGGAAGACCAGATCGACGGTCTCGGGATCGAACAGGCGGCGCTTGTGGTGGCGGAGCTTGGGCCAGGGGTCCGGGAAGTAGACGTGGAGCGCCGCGGCGAAGCCCGCCGGCAGCACGGCGGAGGCAAGGTAGAGGGCGTCGCCGCGCAGCGCCAGCCAGTTGGTCAGGCCGTGACGGCGGGCGCGGTCGACGAACAGACCGTGATACTCCCCCGCCACCTCGACGCCCAGGAAGCGGCGGCCGGCGTCCTCGCGGCAGCGGCGCAGGAGATAGCGCCCCTTGCCGAAGCCGATCTCGACCTCCCAGTCGACCGATCCCGAAGAGGTTCCGGCCACCAGCTCGTCGAGCGGCAGCGGCGCGGCGAGAACCGCGAGCGTCCGGTCGCCGGCGGCGGTCGAGATCCGGGCCGGCTGGATCACAGCAGGTCCCCGCGGCCGCGGGCCGCGAGCTCGTTCACCAGCTTCCGCACCTCCTGCGAGCGCGACTTCGGCATCACCAGCACCGCGTCGCCGGTGCGGACGACGACCAGGTCCTCGACGCCCAGCACCGCGATCGTCCCCTGGTCGGCGAACAGCAGATTGCCGCGGGCGTCGACGGCCAGGGTGTCCCCCCGGCCGGTATTCCCGCCGCCGTCCCTGGCGAGGATCTCGTCGAGCGCCTCCCACGATCCGAGGTCGCTCCAGCCGCAGTCGAGGGGGAGCGTGGCGATGCCGTCGAGCTTCTCCATGATCGCGTAGTCGATCGAGTCGGCGGGGAGGCCGGCGTAGAGCTCGCGCAGGCGTTCGGGAGCGGCGGCGATCGCCGCGAGCCCGCGCGAGAGCTCCGGCTGGTGAACGGCCACCAGGTCGAGCAGGGTCGAGCCGCGGAAGAGGAAGATGCCGGCGTTCCACAGGTAGTTGCCGGACTCCAGGAAGCGCCTGGCGTTCTCCTCCGAGGGCTTCTCGACGAAGCGGCGCACCCGCCGCACGTCCTGGGAATCTGAATCGGGCTCCAGCTCCAGATACCCGTAGCCGGTCTCGGCCCAGCGCGGCACCACGCCCAGGGTCATCATCCGGTCCTCCCGCTCGACCACCCGCGCCGCCCGCTCCAGGGCATCGCGGAAGGCGGCCGGATCCCCCATCCGGTGATCCGCGGGGAGCACCGCCACCACCTCGCGCCGCGCCGCCTCGGGCATCGAGCGGACCGACCAGGCGATGGCCGGGGCAGTGTTGCGCCCCTCGGGCTCGCTCAGGATCTGCTCCGGCGGCACCTCCGGCAGGTCCCGTCGGACCGCGTCGGCCAGCGCCTCGGTGGTGCACACCCAGACCGACTCGGGGCCGATCACCGGCGCCAGCCTCTCCAGAGTGTCGCGGAGCAACGTCCGCTCGCCCTCCAGGGCGAGGAGCTGCTTGGGCCGCGACTTGCGCGACAGGGGCCAGAAGCGAGTGCCGCTGCCGCCGGCCAGGATCAGCGCCCGCATGCCCGTCTCCCGTTCAACCTTTCGATCCGATTTCGCATGGCGGCGGAGTATACCCGGCCCCCTGCCGGCGCGGCGGCCTGAGGTACACGCATGCCCCGGTTTTTCATTCCGACGACACTATGGCTGAGTCGGTCTGAATCCGTTGTTCCTCATCGAACCTTTTTGTCCGGGAGAATGATTATTCATGCTTAACAAGAGAATTGTCGCCACCGCGGTCGTCCTCTGCCTCTCCACGTCGAGCGTTTCCCACGCGACTCCCCTGGCCTGGCTGCCAAGCCCCGAGGTGCTGGTGAAGCTGGCGCTCTGGTGGGATGGGCTCCCGGTCGTGAGGCACCCCGCGCGCTCCACCCGGAGCCGCTCGAAGGTAGGGTGTGGCATAGACCCGAATGGAAACCCTCTCTGCGGCGGCTGAGGCTCGCCTACTCTTCGCCGAGCTCCATTCCCATGATGTGAAAGCCGGAATCGACGTAGACCGTCTCGCCGGTGATCCCCCCGGAGAGCGGCGAGAGGAGGAAGAGGCCGAGGTTGCCGACCTCCTCGTGGGTGACGTTGCGGCCGAGCGGGGCGATGCCGCCGACCTTGTTGAACATCTTCATGAAGCCGGGGATCGAGCGCGCGGCCACGGTCCGCACGGGTCCCGCCGACACGGCGTTGACCCGCACGCCCTTCTTGCCCAGCTCGTAGGCGAGGTAGCGGACGCTCGCCTCCAGCGCGCTCTTGGCGATGCCCATGACGTTGTACTTGGGCACCACCTTCTCGGCGGCGTAATAGGTGAGGGTGATGATCGAGCCCCCGGCGTTGAGCAGCGGCTCGGCCTCGCGGGCGACGGCGACCAGCGAGTAGGCGGAGATGTCGAGCGCCACCCGCCAGTCCTCGCGGGTGGTCTCGATGTAGCGCCCGTCCATCGCGGCCCGCGGGGCGAAACCGATGGAGTGGACGACGAAGTCGAGGCTCCCCCAGGCGTCCCGGAGATCGGCGAAGGTGGCCGTGAGATCCGCGTCGACGGTGACGTCGCACTGGGAGAGACGGGTCCCCGGCCAGTCGCGGGTGAGCTTCTCGAGGTCGGCCCGGAGCCGCTCCCCCTGGTAGCTGAACGCCAGCTCGGCGCCCGCCTCGTGCAGCCGCTCGGCGATCGCCCAGCCGAGGCTCCGCGAGTTGGCGACTCCCATGACCAGTCCACGCTTGCCCTGCAGGTCGATTTCGATCATGGCTGCGTATGGTATCCGATCCGTTCCGGAGACGGGCCTCGGGTATGATCGGCCTCCCCATGCACCCCTTCGAGCTGACCCGCGCCCTGATCGACATCGACTCGACCACCGGGCGCGAGCGGGAGGTCGGCGAGTTCCTCTTTCGCTATATCGAGGAGCTCGCCCGGACCTCCGGCGGTGTGGTCGAGCGGATGGCGGTCGAGGAGGGGCGGTTCAACGTCTTCGCCTCCTGGGGGGAGCCGGCGGTGGTGCTCTCGACCCACATGGACACGGTGCCGCCGTTTTTCCCCTCCTCCGAGGATGACGAGTACCTCCATGGCCGCGGCGCCTGCGACACCAAGGGGGGGATCGCCGCCATGCTCCAGGCCGCGCGGGAGCTGCTGGACGAGGGGGTGCGCGGCCTCGGGCTGCTGTTCGTGGTCGGCGAGGAGACGGACAGCCTCGGCGCCCAGGTGGCCAACCGCCAGCCGCGCGGCTCGCGCTACCTGATCAACGGCGAGCCCACCGAGAACCGGCTGGCCCTGGGCTCCAAGGGGTTCCTCTACCTGCGGATCGAGGCCGATGGACAGGCCGCGCATTCGGCCTATCCGGAGCTGGGGGAGTCGGCGATCGACCGGCTCCTGGACGTCCTGGCGCGGCTGCGGGACCTACCGCTCCCCAGCGACCCGATCCTCGGCGAGACGACCCTCAACATCGGCACCCTCGCCGGCGGCCGGGCCGCCAACGTGGTCGCGGATCAGGCTCAGGCCGAGGTGACCGTCCGCACCGTGGGGCCGGCGGCGGAGCTGAAGCGGCGGCTTGCCGAGGCGGTCCATGCCGTCCCGGGAGCCCGGATCGCGGAGATCCGCGAGACGCCCGCCATACAGCTCGGGTCGCTCCCCGGCTTCGAGACCACCATCGTCAAGTACACCACCGACATCCCCCGCCTCGGCGCCTGGGGCGAGCCCTTCCTGCTCGG
>DATBAW010000296.1:0-22069 GCA_036271335.1 Thermoanaerobaculia bacterium | reverse complement strand
CAGCAGCGCGGAGATTCAGGAGCGGCCTCATCGCAGGCTGCCTGGGGTTGAAACCCCAGGCTGATCAAAGCCCGCCCTTTCAGGGCGGTCCCCCGCTCGAGCCCTCATCCCCGGCCCCTCTCCCGTCCCCACCACCCCCCTCCCTCACCGGGAGAGGGGAGACCAGGCAAGCTGACAGCCGGGCTCTCTCAGGTACGCGCGACCCCCACTAACTTTCTCCCTCTTCTCCCGGTGAGGGAGGGCGGGAGGGGACGGGAGAAGAGGGCTGGGGTGATGAGGGCCAACGCCACAGCCAAGGTGAATCTGACAAAGTAGAGGTAAGCCGGGGCGACGAACTGGACCCACGGGTCAATCAACGTCCTAGGAGCTCCCCGTCGCCGCCTTCGCCTTCGCTCCCAGGTCTTTCAGCTCGGCCATCTCCCGACCCTTCACGTCCGGCCAACTGACCCGGCGGGCGGCGATCGCGCGATCGAGCCGCTCCCAGAGGTCGCGGTTCATGACGGGCTGTCCTTCCTTGGTCTTCCAGCCGCGCTGCTTCCAGCCGTCGATCCAGCGGGAGGCGCCATTCCTTAAATAGTCTGAGCCGGTGTGGAGGGCCACCGAGATCCCCGGCGGCAGGGCTTCCAGCGCGGCGATCGCCCCCAGCAGGTCGAGCTGGTTGGCGGTGGCGACGGGGAGGCCGCCGGTGAGCACCGTCTCCTCGCCCCGGTGGCGGATCAGCGACGCCCACCCCCCTCGCCGCCCCGCGCAGGAGACGCGCAGGAAGACCTCCGCCGCCGGCGGCTCGGACGGCGCCGGCGCCGCGGCGGCGGTGACGGCCATGGCGCCGCGCTGCTTGCGGATCTCCAGCGTCGCCAGCACGTCCGCCCGCTCGTTCCACTTGTTGCCGGCGTGCCCCTTGACCCAGTCCCAGCGGATCGGATGCGCCTGGATCAGCTCGGAGAGACGGCGCCAGAGGTCCTCGTTCTGGAGCACCCCCTCCTTGCGCCGCCAGCCGCGCGCGATCCAGCCGGGGAGCCACTCGGTGATCCCCTTCCGCAGATACTGGGAGTCGGTGTAGATGCGCACCCGGCAGGGGACCTTCAGGGCCTCCAGCGCCCGGATCGCCGCCGTCAGCTCCATCCGGTTGTTGGTGGCGCGCGGCTCGCCGCCCGAAAGCTCGCGCGCCGCGCCGCTCGCCGGATCGATCAGGATCGCCGCCCAGCCGCCGGCGCCCGGGTTCGGATCGGCGCCGCCGTCGGTGTAGATGGTGACTTCGGGGAGGGTCTCGGTCATGGTGTCCTCAGGGGAGCGGCGCGGAATGTAGAGGAAACCGGGAAGGAAAGCAAAGAGGGCAGCCGCTACCGGTATCCGTGCTTTCCGGGACGTCCCAGAAAGCTTCGCAGCCTGGATTCTCCGTGTCCGAGTGGCATGCCTCTTGCGGTTCGATCAGGCTCCGGCCGGTTCGCCGGAGAGGTTTCGGAACATATTCAAAGGAGGCATCCACGTGCGAGACTCAACAGCTGCCAGCTCCATCCCACAGGGCACGGGATCATTCGCTCGCTCCGCCCCCGGCCAGGCCGCCGGGTTCGACGATTCCAACGATTCCAACACGATGCTCCGGCTCGGCCAGGCCGCCATGGTGCTGAGCGGCGCGGCGCTGGTGGCGTTCGCCGTCAAGCAGGGCCGGTGGAAGACCCTGGGCGCCGCCGCGCTCGCCGGAGCGCCGCTGGCCTACCGCGGCGCCACCGGCCACTGGCCCGTGCCGGAATCGGTCGCGCAGAAGGCCTCGGACGCGATGGCCTCAGCCCCGGTCGAGACCGCCGTTACGATCGACAAGCCGAGCGCCGAGCTCTACGCCTTCTGGCGCCGGCTGGAAAACCTCCCCCGGATCATGCGGAACCTGGAGCAGGTCTCCGACCTCGGCGGCGGCCGCTCGCACTGGGTGGGCCGGAGCCCGCTCGGCCTCAAGGTCGAGTGGGACGCCGAGATCCTCGAAGAGGTGGAAGGGAAGCTGCTCTCCTGGCGCTCGCTGCCAGGCTCCCAGGTCGACAACGCCGGCACCGTCTTCTTCGACGACGCCCCCGGCGGCCGCGGCACGGTGGTGCGGGTCAGCCTGGAATTCCGCGGCACGGGGATCGGCCAGGCGGTCGGCAAGGCCCTGAGCTCGGTCACCGAGCAGCAGGTGCGCGAGGACCTCCGCCGCTTCAAGCAGCTCATGGAGGCGGGCGAGATCCCGACCACCGACGGCCAGGCACACGGCGAGCGCTCGCTCCTCGGCCGGCTGCACAACCCGATCTGACCCTCTCGCACCGATAACAACAGCGCCTCGTCGACGAGGCCGGGAGATTCAACATGAAAGCGGTTTGCTGGAACGGAAAGACCGACATCCGGGTCGAGACGGTTCCCGACCCCCAGATCCTGAACGCCCGCGACGCCATCGTGCGGATCACCGCCACGGCGATCTGCGGCTCGGACCTCCATCTCTACGACGGCTACATCCCGACGATGAAGAAGGGGGACATCCTCGGCCATGAGTTCATGGGCGAGATCGTCGACGTCGGCCATGACGTCAAGAACCTCAAGGCGGGCGACCGCGTCGTGGTCCCCTTCACCATCGCCTGCGGCCACTGCTTCTTCTGCAAGAAGGGGCTCTGGTCGGCCTGCGACAACTCGAACCCCAACGCCTGGATCCAGGAGAAAGCCTACGGCGCCTCCGGCTCGGGGCTGTTCGGCTACTCGCACATGATGGGCGGCTACGCCGGCGGCCAGGCCGAGTTCGCCCGCGTGCCGTTCGCCGACGTCGGCCCGCTCAAGGTGCCGGACGGCCTGGAGGACGAGAAAGTCCTCTTCCTCTCCGACATCTTCCCCACCGGCTACATGGCGGCCGAGAACTGCAACATCCAGCCTGGGGACACCGTCTGCGTCTTCGGCTGCGGCCCGGTCGGCCAGTTCGCCATCCAGAGCGCCTGGATGCTCGGCGCCGAGCGGGTGATCGCCGTCGACCGCTTCCCCGAGCGCCTGGAGCTCGCCGAGACCTGGGGCAAGGCCGAGGTGATCAATTACGAGGAGATGGACGGCGGCATCGTCGACGTCCTGCGCGACCGCACCGGCGGCTTCGGTCCGGACTCCTGCATCGACGCCGTCGGCATGGAGGCGCACGGCACCACCCTCGGCGCCCGCGTCGACAAGGTGAAGCAGACCGTGAAGCTGGGCACCGACCGGCCGCACGCCCTGCGCGAGGCGATCCTGGCCTGCCGCAAGGGCGGTACGGTGTCGATCCCCGGCGTCTACGGCGGCCTGCTCGACAAGTTCCCGCTCGGCGCCGCCTTCGGCAAGGGGCTGACGCTGAAGATGGGGCAGACCAACATGCACAACTACATGAAGCCCCTGCTCGAACGGATCGAGAAAGGAGAGATCGACCCCTCGCGGCTGATCACCCACCGGCTCGGCCTCGACGACGCGCCGTCCGCCTACAAGACCTTCCGCGACAAGCAGGACAACTGCATCAAGGTGGTCATGAAGCCGGACGCGCACTTCCATGGCGGCAACGGTCACGGTCACGACCACGGCCACGGCCCGAACGGACGGGAGCACTGATGCAACGGCCGGCGACCGCCCTCCTCGCCCGTACTGCCTTTGCCGGAGCCGCCCTGGCCGGGTCCGCGCTCCTGCTGGCGCGGGCGGTCCGCCGGCGGCCGCCGATCCGCTTCCGCGATCGCGTGGCGGTGGTCACCGGCGGCTCGCGCGGCCTGGGGTTGCTGATGGCGCGCGAGCTGGTCAAGGCGGGAGCGCGGGTCGCCCTCCTCGCCCGCGACGCCGACGAGCTCGACCTCGCCCGCCGCGAGCTGGCGGCTCTCGGCGGCCAGCGGGTCCTCGCCCTGCCCTGCGACGTCCGCGACGAGGACGAGGTCCGCTGGGCGATCGACGCCGTGGCCGAGCGCTTCGGCCGTCTCGACATCCTGATCAACAACGCCGGCATCATCCAGGTCGGCCCTCTGGAGCACATGACGGTCGACGACTTCAATGAGGCGATGCGGACGCACTTCTGGGGACCGCTCCACGCCACGCTGGCGGCCCTCCCCCACCTGCGCCAGCAGGAGACCGGCCGGATCGTCAACATCGCCTCGATCGGCGGCCGGATCTCCGTCCCTCATCTCCTCCCCTATAGCGCCAGCAAGTTCGCCCTGGTCGGCCTCTCGGACGGCCTGCGGAGCGAGCTGGCGCGGGAGAAGATCTATGTCACCACCGTGACCCCGGGCCTGATGCGCACCGGCTCGCACGTCAACGCCCAGTTCAAGGGCAAGCGGGACGAGGAGCTCGCCTGGTTCGCGATCTCGGACTCCCTGCCGCTGGCCTCGATGGCCGGCCGGCGCGCCGCGAAACGGATCCTGGAAGCCTGCCGTTACGGCGAGCCCAGTCTCACCCTGACCCCGCAGGCGAAAGCCGCCGCGATCGCGAACGTGGCGGCGCCGAACCTGACCGCGCGGCTCATGGAGCTGGCGGTGAGGCTCCTCCCCGGCGCCGCCGCCGAGGACGGCGAGGAGAACCGTCCCGGCTGGCAGAGCTCCTCCCGCTGGGTGCCCTCGGTGCTCACCCGGCTGTCCGACCGGGCGGCGGTGGAGAACAACGAGCTGCTGGGAGCGGCGGCGGCGTATGGGCAGGAGGGAGAAGGAAGGGAAGGATCGCGCTCGTCGTGATAATCTCCTTACTGGAGGTAAGGACATGCCGACCAGCACGATGACCAGCAAGGGACAGATCACGCTTCCCAAAGAAGTCCGCGAGCATTTCCACCTCAAGGCAGGAGATCAGGTGGAATTCCGCATCGAATCCGGCGGAACGGTTGGGCTGCGCCCGGTCTCCGGCTCGATTCTCAGTTTGTACGGGGCGCTTCACCGGCCGGGAGCCTCGGCCGCCAGCGTCAAAGAGATGGACGACGCCGTGGGGCGTTACCTGGCTGAGGATGACGAACGGATCCGGAAGGGTCGGGCGTGAAGGGAATCGATACGAACATCCTCGTCCGTTTCGTCACCCGGGACGATCCTCGCCAAGCTCAGATTATTCGAGACCTCTTCGAGCAAGCCGAAGCCGAGAACGAGAGATTTCACGTCAGCAGCACGGTTCTCTGCGAGCTGGTCTGGGTGCTGAGGTCGCAATACCGGTATGACCGAGGAGAGATCTGCTCCACTCTCGCTTCCCTGCTCGAAATCGGGCTTCTGCAGGTGCAGGACCGGGATCTCGCCCGGCGCGCCCTGGAGCAGTTTCGAACAGGCCCCGCGGACTTCTCGGACTATTTGATCGGCTGGCAGGACCGGCGTGCAGGCTGCCAGGAAACCTTGACCTTCGACCGCGGGCTCGACGAGACTCCCGGATTCCTGGTCCTTCACTGAATCTCCATGGACAACCCCGAAATCGCCCGCACCCTCGAGGAGGTCGCCGACATCCTCGAGATCCAGAACGCCAACACGTTCCGCATCCGCGCCTACCGCAACGCCGTGCGCACGGTCGAGACGGTGACGGTGCCGCTGCGCCGGTGGGTCGAGGAGCGGAAGGCGCTCACCGATCTGCCGGGGATCGGCAAGGAGATGGCGAGCCACATCCAGGAGATGGTCGAGACCGGAACCCTCGGCTTCCGCGATGAGCTGCTGGCTGAGGTGCCGCGGTCGCTGATCGAGCTGATGCGCCTCCCGGGGCTCGGACCGAAGAAGGCGCGGCGGGTGTGGGACGAGCTCCAGATCGGCTCGGTCGATGAGCTGGAGACGGCGGCGAAGGAGGGGCGCATCGCCACTCTTTCCGGCTTCGGCGCCAAGAGCCAGGAGAAGATCCTCGCCGGCATCGCCGAGTACCGCCAGCAGGGGAGCCGCTTCCTCCTCAACGAGGCCGAGCGCGCCGTCGAGCCGTTGCTCGCCTGGCTGCGCGGCATCCCGGAGGTCGAGCGGCTGGAGGTCGCCGGCAGCTACCGCCGTCGCTGCGAGACCGTCGGCGACGTCGATCTGCTGGCGATCGCCTCCGAACCGGTGCCGGTGATGGAGGCCTTCCGCGCCTATGCCCAGGTGGACAAGATCCTGATGGCCGGCGAGACCCGCAGCACCGTCGTCCTCGGCTCCGGGCTTCAGGTCGACCTGCGGGTGGTGCCGGCGGAGTGCTACGGCGCCGCGCTGGTCTATTTCACCGGCTCGAAGGAGCACAACGTCAAGCTGCGGCGGCGGGCGGTCGAGAAAGGCCTGCGGATCTCCGAGTACGGCGTGTTCCAGGTCGACGGCGAGGGAACCTGCATCGCCGGCCACGAGGAGGCGGACGTCTACGCCACCGTCGGCCTCGCCTGGGTGCCGCCCGAGTTGCGCGAGGACCACGGCGAGATCGAGCTGGCGGCGGCCGGCCGGCTCCCCCACCTGATCCGCGTCGAGGACCTGCGCGGCGATCTCCACATGCACTCGACCTGGTCGGACGGCCGGAGCTCGATCGAGGAGATGGTGGCGGCCTGCGTGGCCCTCGACTACGAGTACATGGTGATCTCGGACCACAGCAAAGCGCTGGCGATGACCGGCGGGCTCGACGCCTACCGGCTGCGCGAGCAGTGGAAGGAGATCGACGAGGTGCGCGCCCGCCACCCCGAGATCCACATCCTGCGCTCGATGGAGGTGGACATCCTGGGCGACGGCTCGCTCGACCTCGAGGACGAGATGCTGGAGGGGCTCGACCTGGTGCTGGTCTCGCTCCACTCCCGCCTCGACCTGCCGGCCGACCAGCAGACCGAGCGGGTGCTGCGCGCCCTGGAGCACCCGGCCGTCAACATCTTCTGCCACCCCACGGCGCGGCGGATCAACCATCGCAAGCCGTCCGAATTCGACCTCGAAGTGGTGCTCCGCCGCGCCGCCGAGCTCGGCGTGGCGGTCGAGATGAACTGCAGCCCGCAGCGGCTCGACCTCAAGGACACCCACGCCCGGCTCGCCCGCCAGCTCGGCTGCAAGATCGTGATCGACACCGACTCCCACCGCACCACCGAGCTCGCCCTGCGGCGTTTCGGCGTCGAGCAGGCGCGGCGGGCGGGGTTGGGGCCGCAGGACGTGCTCAACACGTTGCCGTATGAGGAGTTCCGGGTGGCGATCCAAAGAAACTCGCCCTCCGGGTCGTAGGGGCGCAGCATGCTGCGCCCTCTCCCGGATTCGAGGCGTGGTCTTGGGCGCGGCAATGTGGGCGCAGCATGCTGCGCCCCTACTGAATGAAGGATCAGACCCCTACGGATCACGGCAACGGAGAGCCCATGAACCAGCACATCCTCATCACCGGCGGCGCCGGCTTCGTCGGCTCCCACCTGGCGGACGAGCTGCTGGCGCACGGCTACCGCGTGCGCGCCCTCGACGACCTCTCCGAGCAGGTGCACGGGCCGGCGGCGGGGCGGCCGGCCTATCTCGATCCCGAGGTGGAGCTGCAGGTCGGCGACGTCCGCGATCCGGCGGCGGTGCGGCGGGCGCTCCAGGGGGTGGACGCGGTGTTCCATCTGGCGGCGCGGGTGGGGGTCGGCCAGAGCATGTACGAGATCGCGCGCTACACCAGCGTCAACAACCTCGGCACCGCGGTGCTCCTGGAGGCCCTGATCGAGCGGCCGGTCGGGCGGCTGGTGGTGGCCTCCAGCATGAGCCTCTACGGCGAGGGGATGTTCCGCGACGCCGATGGCAACCGGGTGGCCGGCGGCGAGCGCCACCGCGACCGGCTGCGGGCCCGCGACTGGGAGGTGCGGGACGCCCTGGGACGGCCGCTGACGCCGGTGCCGACGCCGGAGAGCAAGCCGCCCAACCTGTCGAGCGTCTACGCGCTGTCCAAATACGACCAGGAGCGCCTCTGCCTGATCACTGGCGGCGCCTACGGCCTGCCCACCGTCGCCCTCCGCTTCTTCAACATCTACGGCAGCCGGCAGGCGCTGTCCAATCCTTACACGGGCGCGCTCGCCATCTTCGCCTCCCGCCTGCTCAACGGCAACCGGCCGCTGCTCTTCGAGGACGGCGGCCAGCGGCGCGACTTCGTCCACGTCTCCGACATCGCCCGCGCCTGCCGGCTGGCGCTCGAGGTCGAGGGGGCGGCCGGCCAGGTGCTCAACATCGGCAGCGGCCGCCACCTCTCCGTGCTGGAGGTCGCCCGCGCCATGGCCGCCGCGCTCGGCCGGCCGGAGATCGAGCCCGAGGTCACCGGCAGCCACCGCGCCGGGGACATCCGCCACTGTTTCGCCGACGTCACCCTCGCCGGCCAGATCCTCGGCTACGAGCCGGCGATGCCCTTCGAGCAGGGGCTGCTCACCCTCGCCTCCTGGCTCCAGGGGCAGGCCGCCGACGACCGCGTGGCCGCGGCCCATGCCGAGCTGGCCGCCCGCGGGCTGACCGCCTGATCGCCCCCTTGAGCGCATGTAAGGGGGGCCTCCGCGGCGGCAACCTTTACAAGGCTTCCCCCGAAAGCTTTCCGGGATCCCTGACACCCCAGACAGAGGTAAGTCCGCATCCGTAAACCTCTCTGTACGGTCTGGAGCGAGGCCGCTCCGCCGCCCCTCGGGACCGGCACGGTTTTTGGATAGACACGACCCGGGAATCATCACGTAGGGCCCAGGAGGCACCGCATGAGTGACAGCCGTCCAATGCCGCCAATGCCGCGCAAGGTCTTGATGACCGCCGACACCGTGGGAGGGGTCTGGACCTACGCCATCGAATTGGCACGGGGTCTGGCGGACGGTGGCGTCGAAGTGGCGCTGGCCACGATGGGAGAGCCCCTGAACGACTCCCAGCGCGAGAAGGCGGACCGCATTCCTCACCTGCGGGTCTTCGAGAGCACCTTCAAGCCGGAATGGACGGAGGACCCCTGGCGCGACGTGGAGAAGGCCGGCGACTGGCTGCTCGGCCTCGAGGAGCGGGTGCGGCCGGACGTCGTCCACCTGAACGGTTTCGTGCACGGCTCCCTTCCCTGGAGCGCGCCGGTGGTGATGGCGGGACACTCCTGCGTCCTCTCCTGGTGGCAGGCGGTCAAGGGCGAGGCGGCGCCGCCCGAGTGGGAGCGCTACGCCCGGGAGGTCGCCAACGGCCTCGCCGCCGCCGACCTGGTGATCGCTCCCTCGGAGGCGATGCTGGCCAGCCTGACGGCCCACTACGGCCCGCTCGCGGGCGAATTCGTCAAGACGCGCGTCATCCTCAACGGCCGCGACCCCAAGGCGTTCAAGCCGTCGCCCAAGGAGCCGGTGGTGTTCGCCGAGGGGCGGCTGGGGGACGAGGCGCGGAACCTCGAAGCGCTGGAGCGGGTGGCGGGAAACCTGCCGTGGGATGTCTTCGTCGCCGGCGAGGCCCTGCAGCCCGACGGCGAGATCCGCCCCCATCACACCCGCCGCCTCGGCCGGCTGTCGCCGCGGGCGCTCGCCGCCTGGCTCGGCCGTGCCGCGATCTACTGCCTGCCGGCGCGCTACGAGCCGTTCGGCCTCTCGGCGATGGAGGCGGCCCTCTCGGGGTGCGCCCTGGTCCTCGGCGACATCCCCAGCCTGCGCGAGACCTGGCGCCATCGCGCCGTCTTCGTGGCCCCGGACGACCCGGAGGCCCTGGAGAGCGCGCTGCTGCGGCTGATCGAGGACCCCGACCGCCGCGCCTCGCTCGCCGCCGGCTCGCGGGCGCGGGCACTCCAGCTGAACACGGAGAAGATGCTGGCGAGCTACCTCGCGGCCTACGGCGAGGTTCTGGCGGACCGCGCCGCCGCCCTGCTGGACGACTCCGGCTCCTACCCCGCCCAGGTCGCGGTGTAGGCCGCGCTGATATCCTCCCCGCCGGGAGGAAACGATCATGGACCATCGACCGATCCTGGGCCTGCGCACCGTCGTCTACCGCGTCACCGATCTCGACCGGGCGAAGGCCTGGTACAGCGCCGTCCTCGGCGTCGAGCCCTATTTCGACCAGCCCTTCTACGTCGGTTTCAACGTCGGCGGCTTCGAGCTGGGGCTCGATCCCGACACGTCCGAGGGGGCGCCGGGGCGCGGCGGCAGCAACGCCTATTGGGGGGTCGAGAACGCCGACGCCGCCCTCGCCCGCCTTCTGGAGCTCGGCGGCCGCGAGAACCGCGAGGTCCGCGAAGTGGGCGACGGCATCAAAGTGGCGAGCGTGCTCGACCCGTTCGGCAACGTCTTCGCGATCATCGAAAACCCGCACTTCAAGCTCGAGGGCCCGGCGCTGCCCGCTTGAAGGAGCGTCCCCATCACCGGGAGCTCCGCCATGGCCGACGACCTCAAGGACGCCTCCAGGTCCCGCCGGACGCGGAACCAGGAGCAGGAGCAGAGCGAGGAGCCGCAGAAGAGCTACGGCACCATCCTCGAACAGGAGATCGCCGCCGGCCTGACCGAGCTACAGCGCCCGGCCCTGGGCCTCCTCCTCTCCGGCCTCTCGGCGGGTCTCGACGTCTCGCTCGGCCTGCTGCTGATGGCGGTGATGCGCACCCTGACCGAGGGGGTGCTGCCGAAGCCGGTCTCCGAGATCCTGGTCGCCATGATGTACGCCTCGGGCTTCCTGTTCGTGGTCCTCGGGCGCTCCGAGCTGTTCACCGAGCACACCACGCTGGCCGTGATGCCGGTGCTCGACGGCCGCGCCACGCTGGTCCAGCTCGGGCGCCTGTGGGGGCTGATCTACGTCGCCAACCAGGCGGGCGCCGCCGCCTTCGCCGCCTTCCTCGCGTTCCTGGGGCCCCGGCTCGGAGTGATCGAGCCGCGGGTCTTCGGCGAGATCGCGTCCGGGCTGGTGGAGCACCCCGGCTGGGTGATCCTGCTCTCCGGCGTGCTCGCCGGCTGGCTGATGGGGCTGCTCTCCTGGCTGGTGGCGGCGAGCCGCGACACCATCGGCCAGATCGTCATCGTCGGCCTGGTGACCACGGCGATCGGCCTCTGCCACCTGCACCACGCGGTCGCCGGCACGGCCGAGGTGCTGGCCGGCGTCTTTTCCGGCCGCGGCGCCACGATGGCGGACTTCGGCAAGTTCCTCGTCTGGGCCACCCTCGGCAATATCCTCGGCGGCGTCTTTTTCGTCGCGCTGCTCAAATTCGGACATATCCGCAGCAGCGATTGATCAGGTTTTTCGAGCGCCGATCTTTTCCGGCACGGATCTTGCCTTTGTCTCCTGGCAGGAGCCGAAGCCTTGATGTACGGGGCTCCGGCAGCAACCGGGTACCAACGACAAGGAGAAACTCTCATGAAGCTCGAATCCCTGAAGGACCTCTATCTCGAACAGCTCAAGGATCTCTATTCAGCCGAAACCCAGATCGTCGACGCGCTGCCGAAAATGGCGGAAGCGGCCACTTCGCCCGACCTGCAGAAGGGATTCAAGGACCATCTGCTCCAGACCCACGAGCACGTCAGCCGCCTCGAGCAGATCTTCAAGGATCTCCAGGAGAGCCCCAAGGGCGAGACCTGCGACGGCATGAAGGGCCTGCTCAAGGAGGGTGGCGCGATGACCAAGATGCATGGCGAGCCCTCGGTGATCGACGCCGGCCTGATCGCCTGCGCCCAGCGGGTGGAGCACTACGAGATCGCCGCCTACGGCACGGTGCGCACCTATGCCGAGATGCTCGGCAAGAGCACCCACGTTTCCCTGCTCGAGAAGACGCTCCAGGAAGAGGAGCAGACCGACGAGAAGCTGACCCAGCTCGCCGAGAGCCACATCAACCAGGAAGCGATGGTTCGCTGACAAACAGGAAGAAGTGGCCCCGCGCCGGTGTTCTAACTGGGGAGGGCATGCCGATCAGGGCGCGCCCTCTGTTGCACCCCCAAGGAGCTACCGGCGTCGACGGGATCAGAGGCCGGGTTAGTAGCGCGGAGGAACGCGGGGAAACAATTCCAGGGAAGGGGTGAAAGCCATGCCAGAGAACAGAACGACCACCGATCATGAAGAGATCCGCCGCTGGGCCGAGGAGCGGGGGGGGCGCCCCGCCGCGGTCGTGAGGTCCCCGAGCGAAGAGATCGCCGCCGGAGGCCTGCGGATCGACTTCCCCGACTATGACAGCGGGGAGCCGCTGGAGGAGATCTCCTGGACGGAGTTCTTCGACCGCTTCGAAGAGGCGAATCTGACCTTCATCTTCCAGGAAGAGATGGTCTGCTGAGCCGCAGCCCTGGGGGCGCCACGGCGCTCCCAGGGATTCATCCTCCCCACCTTCACCTTCCCGTTTCGGCCTATCCCTTCAGCTACCCCTTCAACAGGCGCAGCAACCGATCCTCCATCCGTCGCAACCCGGCTTCGTCGTCGCCGGTGGATGAATCCGCCGTGGCCTCCACCAGCGTTCCCGTGAGCGTGCCGCCGAGGAAGCTCTCGATCACCAGCGGGTGCACGTAATACTTGCGGCAGATCGCCGGCCGGTTGCCGAGCTGGCCGGAGACGTGCTTGATCGCTTCGACCACCGCGTGGTTGGCCTCCCGCTCGCTGCCGCCCGCGCTCATCTCCAGCAGGGCCGAAAGGGCGAGCACCGTCCCCCCCCAGGTGCGGAAGTCCTTGGCCGAGAACTCCTCGCCCGTCGTCTCGCGCAGATAGGCGTTGACGTCCTCGGAGCTGACGCTCTGGCGCTCCCCCGTCTCGTCGAGGTACTGGAACAGCGTCTGCCCCGGCAGGTCGCGGCACTGGCGGACGATCCGCGCCAGCCGCCGGTCGTGGATCTCGACCGAGTGGTCCTTGCCGCTCTTGCCGCGGAACTCGAAGCGCAGCGTCGACCCGTCGACGTCGACGTGGCGGTTGCGCAGGGTGGTCAGGCCGTAGGAATGGTTCTGCTTGACGTACTCCGTGTTGCCGACGCGGATGAGCGTGGTCTCCAGGAGCTTGACGACGGTGGCGAGCACCTTGTCGCGCCCCAGGCCGCGCAGGGACAGGTCGTGACCGATCCGTTCGCGGATCTTCGGCAGCGCCTCGCCGAAGGCGACCATGCGGCCGAACTTGGTCTCGTCGCGCACCTGGCGCCAGTCGGCGTGATAGCGGTATTGCTTGCGGCCCCGGGCATCGCGGCCGGTCGCCTGCAGGTGGCCGTTGGCGCGCGGGCAGATCCAGACGTCGGTCCAGGCGGGCGGGATGGCCAGCTGGCGGATGCGCGCGAGGGTCGCCGCGTCCTTCACCGTCCGCCCCTGCGGATCGGCGTAGGTGAAGCCCGTGCCCCGCTTGCGGCGGCGGAGGCCGGGCGAATCGTCCGTCACATAGCGCAGCCCGGCGGCTTTGGCGCTCTCGACCGGATCGACGAACACCGCGACGGTCAATCCCGTCTCCAGCGTTTCCGCGTCATCAGCGGCGGCGGTGGCGGTCGGCATGGGCATGTCCTCTTTGCAAGAATTACTCAGGGGATCCCGGTCGGAGGTGAAACGCCGTCCCCTCCGGCGGCCCGGTTCGCTGGGGCGAGCCTCCTCCCCTGCATCCGCCGTGCCCGGAGCGGCGGATAAACGCCGTCCGCTCAACCGGTTGCGAAATGCCGCCGCGGGCGGGCACACAACCTGCAGCCCAGGGCGTCGCGTGTTCGGCCACAGCTCAAGAATTCCGCCTCAATCGGATCATTCGCGCGCTCGCTGTTTGGAAAGCGGCGAAGGACCCTCTATAAATACCCGCCCGAAAGCTACCGCCCCGAGGGAGAACGAGCCATGGAAGTCTCCGATATCTCCGAGAAGCCGCCGCTGAACCCGTCGTCCAGCGCGCCCCGCCACGACCTCGCGGCGCTGCTCCGGCCCGGCGTCCTGACCCTGGACGCGAGCGGCGAGGTGCGCTTCGCCGACCGCCGGGCGCTCGACCTGCTGGCCTGCGGGGACGGGTTCGAGCTGGAGCGCCTGTGGGCGGAGCTCAAGGGGCGCCTGGAGGCGGCGGGCCTGACCTGGAGCGGCGCCGGCGGCGGCGCCGAGCAGCGCGCCGAGCTCGACCTCGCCGTGGAGGCCAGAGGCGCGGCGGCGGCGCGGCGGCTGGCGTTCGACCTCCGCCGCGATCCCGAGAGCGGCGGCGTGCTGCTGGTCTCCCGCCTGGAGACCCTCGATGGCCTGGAGACCGATCTCCGGCTGACCGCGCAGATGCGGTCGGTGGCGCAGATCACGCCGGCGGTGGCGCACGACCTGCGGGCGCCGATCAACGCCATGGTGTTCAACATCGAGATCCTCAAGGAGATGCTGGCCTCCGGCCGCGCCACCGACCCCGCGAACAAGGACAAGCTGCTGCGCTACACCGCCGTGCTCAAGGAGGAGCTGGCGCGCCTCCACCGCGGGCTGGAGATCTTCCTGCTCTACATCTCGCCGCGCGGCGACCGCGACGAGACCTTCGACCTGCGCGAGCTGGCCGAGGAGCTGGCGGCGCTGCTGGTGGCCCCCGCCCGCAAGCAGATGGCGCAGGTGCGGACCGAGCTGCCGGAGGGGGCGATGCCGGTGGCCGGCAACCGCCACCTGCTGCGGCAGGCGCTGCTCCACCTCGCGCTCGCCGCCCTCGCCGGCGTGCCGCGCCAGGGCGCGCTCCACCTGCTCCTCGACCGCGCCGACGGCCGCGGCCGGCTCCGCCTCTACGGCGTGGCGGGCGCCGCCCCCGAGGGGGAGAGCGCGGCTCCGGCCCCGGCAGCGATGCCGGCGGTGGCAGCGGCTGCCGCGCCGGGATTCGAGCTCGGCGTCTCGGCGGCGGGCTCCGCGGCTCAGCTCTGGGTGGCGCGGCAGATCGTCGCCGCGCTCGGCGGCGAAGCGCGCGCGGCGGGACCGGAGGGCGAGGCCGCGGCCGGGGGTCCGCAGGCATATGAGGTAGAATTGCCGACCTCAGGGAACCCAGGTAACGGGAATCAAGGAGTGAGCTGACCATGCCACATGCACTCGCGGTCGATGACGACCCCAATTTTCTCTCAGCGCTCGCCGAGCTCATCGAGGGGCAGGGGTTCACCACCAACACCGCCTGCACGCTGCGCGACGCTCGCTCGCTGGTCAGTCACCGCACTCCGGACGTGGCGCTGGTCGACCTCTACCTGCCCGACGGCAGCGGCATCGAGCTGCTCAAGGACCTCGAGCTCGGTGCCTCCACCGAGGTGGTGCTGATGACCGGCCACGCCGACGTCGAGAGCGCCGTGCAGGCGCTCCGCCTCGGCGCCAGCGACTACCTGACCAAGCCGCTCGACATCGGCCGCCTGAAGAGCATCCTGGCCAACGTCGCCAGCGTGCAGCCCGCCCCGCAGAGCGCCGCGCCGGTGTCCGAGGCGCAGGAGGTGGGGCGGCTCGGCCTGCTGCTGGGCGCCTCGACGCCGATGCAGTCGCTCTACGAGATGCTCAACCGGGTGGCGCCGACCGACGCCTCCGTCTTCCTGATTGGCGAGAGCGGCACCGGCAAGGACCTCGCCGCCCAGACCCTCCACCTGCTGTCGCGGCGGTCGAAGGCTCCCTTCCTGCCGCTCAACTGCGGCGCCATTTCGCCGACGCTGATCGAGAGCGAGCTGTTCGGCCACGAGCGCGGCAGCTTCACCGGCGCCCAGCGCCGCCACAAGGGCTACTTCGAGCGCGCCCACACCGGCACCCTCTTCCTGGATGAGATCACCGAGATGCCGATCGAGCTGCAGGTCAAGCTCCTGCGCGCCCTGGAGACCGGCACCGTGGTGCGCATCGGCGGCGACCAGGCGGTCGACGTCGACGTGCGGGTGATCGCCGCCACCAACCGCGATCCGCACAAGGCGGTGGCGGACGGCAAGATGCGCGAGGACCTGCTCTACCGCCTGCAGGTCTTCCCCATCCACATGCCCCGCCTGGGCGACCGCGGGGAGGACATCCAGCTCCTCGCCGACTATTTCCTCAGCCAGCTCAACGAGCGGCAGGGAACCGGCAAGGTGTGGACGGAGGACTCGCTCGACCGCCTGCGCACCCACTCCTGGCCCGGCAACGTGCGCGAGCTCAAGAACGTGGTGCACCGGGCGTTCATCATGGCCGACAACGAGATCACCCCGCGCTGCCTGCCGCGCGAGGTCGGCGGTGACTCCGGGTCGATCCGCAGCCTGAACTTCCAGGTCGGCACCTCGATCGAGGAGGTGGAGCGCCGGCTGATCATGGCCACCCTCGACGCGCACGCCGGAAACAAGCGCAAGACGGCGGATATCCTCGGGGTCAGCCTCAAGACGTTGTACAATCGCCTGAACACGTACCGCGAAGAGTGAAGAAGTGGCGTTGTGCGGTACGGTTCGGCTCCTGGAAAACGGTCCCCTTGAGGCGGCCCCCCTGAGGTTGTATACTCCGACGCCGTCCGACGACTCACGGAAGGACTCGGCCCTGGAGGCTGTGGCACAAATTCTGCTTCAGAGCAACTCCGTAGCGTGGAGCTGAAGCCACGGACTCTGACGAACGGCCGGTCCATACGTGAGGAGGAGGAGGATATGCAATGAACCGTAATCCATGGATACTACGCATACCGGTCCTCTACCTGGCGTTGATGCTGGCTCTGGCCCTGGGGGCTTGCAGCACGACGAAGTCGCCCGGCACCAAGGTCGACGACGCCGAGATCACCGCCAAGGTCAAGGCCAAACTGGCGGCCGACGGCGCTATCAACCCGTTCAATATCGATGTCGACACTAACGAGGGCGAAGTGACGCTCCAAGGGCGTGTCAAAAAGGAAGAGACCCGCACCAAGGCCGAGCAGTACGCTCGCGGAACCAACGGTGTCAAGAGGGTTATCAACCTGATCAAGGTGGGCGACAACGGATGACGTCGCTCCCCTCGTAGTCTTAAGTCGGTTCCATTTAACAAGGGAGAAAACAAAATGAAGAAGCTGTCCGTTCGCCTTTCGCTTCTCTGTCTGCTCGCTATCCTCGTGCTGCCGTTCGCCGGCTGCAAGAAGGAAGAGGATAACGCCGACGAGACCCCCGCGACCACGACCGACACCACCACCACGACGTCCACCAGCACCGAGACCTCCATGGGCACCATGTCCACGGATTCCGGCAGCAGCATGGGCACGACGTCCACGGATTCCACGATGAGCACGGATTCGTCCATGTCGCCGATGGGCTCCGACACGATGGCCAAGCCGCCCGCGGGCAAGTAACCACGACTCCTGCAGGACCTTGAAGGGCGCTCGATGAGTCGGGCGCCCTTTCAGTTTTACCCCCCCTTTTTCTGGCATCCAAGTTGCTCCGTTCTGACCCGGAGCCCGTGCCCGGGCTCACCGCAGGAACAATCATCAGAACAGGAGGCTGCATCATGGAAAACCTGCAAGGGAAAAAGATCGCCATCCTCGTCGCGGACGGCTTCGAGCAGGTCGAGCTGACCGAGCCGAAGAAGGCGCTGGAGGCCGCCGGCGCGAAGACCGAGATCATCTCCCCGGCCGACGGCAAGGTGAAGGGATGGAACCATACCGAGTGGGGAGACAAGCTCGCCGTCGACGTGCCTCTCCAGCAGGCGAAGCCCGACTCCTACGACGCGCTGCTCCTGCCGGGCGGCGTGATGAACCCCGACAAGCTGCGGATGGATCCCACGGCCGTGCGCTTCGTGAAGAGCTTCGTCGACGCCGGCAAGCCGATCGCCGCCATCTGCCACGGCCCGTGGACGCTGATCGAGGCCGGCGCCGTGCGCGGCAGGAAGATGACGTCGTGGCCGTCGCTCCAGACCGACCTCAAGAACGCGGGCGCGAATTGGGTGGATCAGCAGGTCGTCGCCGACGGCAACCTGGTCACCAGCCGCAAGCCGGACGACATCCCGGCGTTCAACCAGGAGATGGTCAAGCTGTTCGCCCACCAGGAGGTGGGGGCAGGAAGGTAGAGCCCTACCCCCAGGGAACGGCCCATCCCTGGGACCAGGGAAAACCTACGACGCCACCTGGAACACCTCGTCCAGGAACCGCCCCGCCTCGGCGCGGAAGGCGTCCGTCCACTCGTGCCCGCCCTCGAAGATGCAGGTGCGGACCTCGACCTTTCGGGCATGGAGGATCTCGACGTCGTGCTCCATCTTGGCGACGTCGTAGAACTCCTCGCTTTTGCCGCGCCCCAGGAGCACAGGGGGGAAGTGGCCGAGATCGCGACGCTCGAGCTCCGGGGGAACGTCGCCGCCGAGCACCACCACGCCGTGGCAGGCGTGGCCGGAGCCGGCGGCGGCGCGGTAGGCCATGGCCGCTCCCTGCGAGAAGCCGAGGAAGGCCAGCCGCTCGGAGACGGGAAGCTCGCGCTTCACCTCGGCGACCACGCCGGCGACGTAACGGATGTTGTCGAGGATCGCGTGCTCGCGCTGCTGGCGGGTCATCCAGCTCGCGATGACCTCGTTGGTGCGGTTGTAGAACGGATGGAGGGCCTGCACGGCGCAGAGCACCCAGCGCGAGGAGCCGGGGATGCGCCGCAGCTCCTCCAGGTGCTTGTCGGCGTTCTCGCCGTAGCCATGGAAACCGACGAGCAGCGGGCACCCCGCCGGCTCCGGCGGCGCTTCGAGGAGATAGCGCCCGTGGACGAGGGTGGCGATCTCCCGCTCCTCGCGGCGGCGCTCGCTCAAGCCCGCCGCCTCTCGGCGCGCTGGCGCAGCGGCGCCGCCAGCTCGCGCACCCGCTCCTCCAGGAGCCGCGGCGTGTCGGGAGCTCCCGCGCCCTCCTCGATCAGCCGCACCAGCGAGCTCCCCACCACCACGCCGTCGGCGAGGTCGCCCACCGCCGCCACCTGCTGCGGCGTGGAGATGCCGAAGCCGACGGCGAGCGGCTGGTCGAGACGCTTGCGCAGCCGCTTGACGTCGCGCGCGAGGTCGCCGGCGAGAGCCGACTGCTCGCCGGTGACGCCGGTGCGCGAGACGTAGTAGACGAAGCCGGTCGAGGCCTCCGCCACCTTGGTCACGCGATCGCGGGTGCTGGTGGGGGCGAGCAGGAAGATGGTGTCCACCCCCTGCTCGCGCAGCGCCGGGATCAGGTCCCGCTCCCCCTCCTCCGGCGGCACGTCGACGCAGAGCACGCCGTCGACTCCCGAGGCGGCCGCCTGTTCGGCGAAACGCTCGACGCCGCGGGCGAAGATCGGGTTGAAGTAGGTGAAGAGGACGATCGGCACGCCGAGCTTGTCGCGATGGCGGGCGACGAGTTGCAGGATGCCCGACATCTTGGTGCCCGCGGCCAGCGCGCGCACCGCGGCCCGCTGATTGACCGGACCGTCGGCGATCGGATCGCTGAACGGCACGCCGAGCTCGATGATGTCGGCGCCGCCGGCGGCGAGCGCCTCGATGTACTCGGCGGTGGCGTTGAGATCCGGATCGCCCGCCATCAGGAAGGGGATGAAGGCGCCGCGCTGCTCGCGGGCGCAATTGAAGAAGACCTCGTCGATCGCGCTCATCGCGTCTCTCCTCCCTGGCGGGGTTGCCGCGGTTGCCGGGCGGCCGCCGCCTCGGCGAAGGACTCCACCTTGGCCGTCCCCGTCGTCGCGTGCTGGCGGTCCCATTCGAGCACGGATTCGACGTCCTTGTCGCCGCGCCCCGAGAGGTTCACCACCAGGATCCGCTTGCCCGACAGGCGCGGCGCCCGCTTGATGGCCTCCGCGAGGGCGTGCGAGCTCTCGAGCGCCGGCAGGATCCCCTCGGTGCGGCCGAGCCGGTGGAAGGCGGCGATCGCCTCCTCGTCGGTGGCCGAGGTGTATTCGACTCGGCCCTCGTCGTGCAGCCAGACGTGCTCGGGGCCGATCGCCGGATAGTCGAGGCCGGCGGAGACCGAGTGGGTGTTGGAGATCTGCCCCTCCTCGTCCTGGAGGACCATGGTGCGGGTGCCGTGGAGCACGCCGAGGGCGCCGCCGGCGAAGCGCGCGGCGTGCTCGCCGATCGCTCCGCTGCGGCCGCCCGCCTCGACGCCGATCAGGCGCACCCGGCGGTCCTCCAGGAAGGCGCTGAACAGGCCGATCGAGTTGCTGCCGCCGCCGACGCAGGCGATCGCCAGGTCGGGGACCTCGGTGCCGGTCTGGCGCCGGAGCTGAAGGCGCGCCTCCTCGCCGATCACCCGGTGGAAGTCGCGCACCATGCGCGGGAAGGGGTCGGGGCCGAGCACCGAGCCGAGCACGTAGTGGGTGTCGCGGACGTTGGTGACCCAGTCGCGCATCGCCTCGTTGATGGCGTCCTTGAGCGTGCGGCTGCCGGAGTCGACGGGCACCACCTCGGCGCCGAGCAGGCGCATGCGGTCGACGTTGAGCCGCTGGCGCCGCATGTCCTCGCTCCCCATGTAGACGACGCAGGCGAGGCCGAGCGCGGCGGCGGCGGTGGCGGTGGCCACGCCGTGCTGGCCGGCGCCGGTCTCGGCGACCACCCGCTCCTTCTCCATCAGGCGGGTGAGCAGGCACTGGCCGATGGCGTTGTTGATCTTGTGGGCGCCGGTGTGGAGCAGGTCCTCGCGCTTGAGGAAGATGCGGGCGCCGCCCAGCTCCTCCGACAGGCGCTCGGCGAAGTAGAGCGGCGTCGGCCGGCCGGCGAAGTCGTTGAGCATCGCCGTCAGCTCACGGCGGAAGCCGCGCGAGCGTTGGGCCTTGTCGTAGGCGCGGGTCAGCTCGGCGAGCGGCGCCATGAGCGTCTCGGGAACGAAGCGGCCACCGTAGCGGCCGAAGTAACCCTCCTGGTCAGGGAGGGGTCGGGGTCTCGCCATGCCTCACCTCCTGAAAGAGCCGCCGCAGCAACTCCAGATCCTTGATCCCGGGGGCGGACTCCACCCGCGAGCAGACGTCGATCGCGTAGGGCCGGGCAGCTTCGACCGCCCGCCGCGCGTTGTCAGGGCCGATGCCGCCGGCCAGAAACAGCCGCCGGCCGGCCAGGGCCGCCGTCGCGCTGTAATCCCACTCTTCTCCGGTGCCGCCGTAGAGCGCGCGGTGGGGCGCGTCGATCAGCACCCCCCAGGCCCCGCTCCAGGCCGCCAGCTCCCCGTCGTCCGGGAGCCCGCCGGTGCGGAAGGCCTTGATCGCGCGCGCCACGAAGGGCGCCGCGGCGTCCGGCCCCTCGTCGCCACTGAGCTGCACGAGGTCGAGCCCGACGCGCTCCACGATCTCCGCGATCTCGCCGACGGGCGCGTTCACGAACACCCCCACCAGCGGCACCCGTCCGCGCACGGCCCCGGCGATCTCGCGGGCTTGGCTCGTCGTCACGAATCGCGGACTGTTCCTGTAGAAGTTTAACCCCAGGTAGTCCGCGCCCATTTCCACCGCCGCCAGCGCGTTGGCCGGATCGGTGACGCCGCAGATCTTGACCTTCACGCTCAATCAGGCCTCCGTCCCGATCAGCAGCTCGCGCAGGCGGGCGGCGGGGTCGGCGGCGAGCAGCAGGGTCTCGCCGATCAGGAAGGCGTCGAAGCCGCTCTCGGAGAGCAGAGCGACGTCGAGGGCGTCGCGGATGCCGCTCTCGGCCACCTTGATAGCCTCATGCGGCAATCCGGCGAGAAGAGCGATCGAATTCTGCAGGTCGACGTCGAAGGTGCGCAGGTTACGGTTGTTGATGCCCACCATCTCCCAGGGCTCGCCGCCGAGCTTGGCCATGTCCTCGGCGTCGTGGGTCTCGACCAAGGGGACCAGCCCGAGCCCCCGCGCGAGGCGGGCGTAACGGGCCATCTCGTCGGGCTCGTAGAGAGCGGCGATGAGCAGGATGGCGTCGGCACCGGCGTCGCGGGCCCAGGTGAGCTGGATCGGATCGACGATGAAATCCTTGGCGATCGCCGGCAGCCCCGAGGCGGCGCGGCAGGCGGCGAGCAGGTCGTAGCCGCCGTGGAAGAAATCGGGCTCGACGACCACCGACAGCGCCGCGGCGCCGGTCTCGGCATAGGTGCGGGCCTGCGCCACCGGATCGACCCGGCCATGCAGCGAGCCGAGCCGCGGCGAGCCCATCTTGACCTCGGCGATGATCGCCGGATCGCGCCGGTGCGCCCGCAGGTGGCCGAGGAAGGCGTTGTCGGACGGCGTCCGCGGCGCGCCCTCCGGCCAAGCGCCAGCATCGGCTCCTCCAACCTCAGCGATCCTCTGCCGGCGCCGCTCGGTGATCCGCAGGAGGATATCGGGAGGGGTCATGGGCCGACCTCGCCCCGGAGGGGCGAATATTGAATAGCCTGGGGTTTCAACCCCAGGCGGGCCGAGCCCATCTCATCCGTACCCCGCAAGGGTCGCCCGGCTTGAAATCGCCCCTTGCAGGATCTGG
>DATBAW010000295.1:0-19791 GCA_036271335.1 Thermoanaerobaculia bacterium | reverse complement strand
GGGGACGGTATCGACGAGGGTGACGCGGTCGCGTTCCGGCAGGGTGGCCAGAGCCAGCGCGTTTTCGGCGAGGATCAGGGCGCCACCCCGGGCGAGAGGAGCGAACAGCTCGAAGACCGACATGTCGAAGCAGATGGAGGTAGAGGCCAGGACCCCGGCGATCTCTTCGTCGCTGAAGGCGTCCGCCGCCCAACGCAGCAGGGCTGCGGCGCTGTCGTGACGAATCGCCACGGCCTTGGGGCGGCCGGTGGAGCCCGAGGTGTAGATCAGGTAGGCCAGGTTCTCCGGCAAGACCCGCGACGGCGGCGGCTCGACCGCGCCATCGCGGTCTTCGTCTGGAGCGTCCAGGACCAGGGTCGGCAGGCCGTCGGCGCCGTCCGGCAGGCGTGCGCGCAGGCTTTGATGGACCAGGATCGCCGAGGCGCCGGCGTCTTCAAGCATGAAGGCGACGCGTTCGGCCGGATAGGCGGGGTCGAGAGGCACGTAGGCGCCGCCGGCCTGGAGGATGCCGAGCAGCCCGACGAGCAGGTCGGCGGAGCGGTGGAGAAAGACGCCCACCCGCACCTCGGGCCCTACACCCAACCGGCGGAGACGCCTGGCGAGACGGTCGACCCTGCCGGCCAGCTCGGCGTACGTCAACCGCTGCGTGCCGTCGTAGAGAGCGATGGCCTCCGGAGTCCGTGCCGCCTGGGCCACGAAGGCCTCGTGCAGGAAAGGACCGCCCCTCTCCAAGGGCGCGGCGTTCCACTCCACCAGAAGCTGGAACCTTTCGGCCTCGCTCAGCATTGGAAGGGCGGCCACGCTACCTTCCGGTCCGGCGACGGCCGCCGCCAGGAGGGTCCGGAAGCTGTCCAGGAGACGCGTGGCGGTGGCAGGCTCGAAGAGATCGGCGTCGTATTCCAACGCTCCGGCCAGCTCTCGCCCGTCGTCCGTCATCGCCAGGGTGAGATCGAATTTTGCCGTGCCGCTATGGACCTTCAGGGGAGCCCATTCCAGGCCCGTGCCGGCGAAAGAGGGCAGCGATCCATCCTGTAGCTGGATCACGGCCTGGAACAGGGGCGGACGGCCCAGGGAACGATCCTCGACGATCTCTTCGACCAACCTTTCGAACGGCAGGTCCTGGTGTTCATATGCCCCCAGGTCCTCCTGCCGGACGCGCGACAGGAGCTGGCGGAAGGATGGGCCACCGGCGAAGCTCACGGGGACCGCCAGGGTGTTGACGAAGAAACCGATGAGAGGCTCGATCTCCGCCCGGTTGCGATTGGCGATCGGCGACCCCAGCACGATCCTCTCCTGGTGAGAGAAGCGGTGGAGCAGGCTCGCGAAAGCGGCCTGGAAAACCATGAACAGCGTCGAGCCCTCGCTCCGCGCCAGGTTCCTCGTCCCCTCCGCTTCCCCGCCGCTCAGCCGGAAGGAGAGGGCGCCGCCTCGCGAGGTCCGGACGGCGGGACGGGGACGGTCGGTGGGGAGCTGGAGCGCCGCCGTCTCGCCGTCGAGGCGGCCGCGCCAGTAGGCCAGCAGACGGTCCAGAGGCTCACCCCGCAGCCAGTCCCGTTGCCAGCGGGCAAAGTCTGCGTACTGGAGTGGCAACTCCGGAAGGGGGGACGGCGCGCCCGCCGCCAGCGCCCCGTACAGCGCCGCGATCTCGCCGGCGAGGAGGCCCCGCGACCAGGCATCCGAGACGATGTGATGGAGAGTGAGGAGCAGGACGTGCTCTTCTCTATCGAGCCGGAGCAGGGTCGAGCGAAGCAGGGGGGCGTGCCCGAGGTCGAAGGGACGCCGGGCCTCCGCGGTGGCGAGACGATCCGCCTCGGGCCGCCGCCGCTCCTCGGGGAGCGCCTCCAGGCTCACCATCGACACTCGTGGAGCGGCCGCGGTGGCCAGGGTCTGCACGGGAGCACCGTCGGCGCCGGCGGTGAATCCGGCGCGCAGCACCTCGTGACGGCGCAGCACCTCCCGCAGGGAGGCGGCGAGGATCTCCGGCCGGAGCGCCCCTGTCACCCGGGCAAAGTAGGGAAGGTTGTAGACCGGCTTGCCGGGATCGATCTGCTCCAGGAACCAGAGACGCTCCTGGGCGAAGGAGAGGGGCGGGTGAACCTCGGGATGGCCGGCGACGATGGGCGGCGCCAGCAATCCTCGCGCCTCGCGGCGGGCCGCCTCGATGCGGGCGGCCAGCCCTTGCAGGGTCGGGTATTGAAAGACGCTCCGCAGCGGAATGTCCACCTGAAACGTCTGGCGCAGGCGTGAGGCGAGGCGCGTCGCCAGGAGCGAGTGGCCCCCTGAGGTGAAGAAGTCGTCGCTCCGGTCGATCCTGGAAATATCCAGCAGCTCGCGCCAGACCGCCGCCAGAGCCTCCTCGGTCGGCGTGGCGGGACCTCGGCCGCCCTCTTCCCTCGCCGGCGCCTCCGGAGAGGGGAGTGAACGGAGGTCCACTTTGCCGTTCGCCGTGTGGGGAATGCCGGCCACCTCCGTCAGGATGGCGGGGATCATGTACTCGGGGAGCTGATGGCGCAGCCAGGTCCTCAGCTCGACCGGTCCGGAGCCCGGAGCGAGAGCCACCCAGGCGGCCAGCCGAGGGCCGCCGGCATCGGGAAGCGCCGCCACGAAGGCCTCCCGCACGGCCGGGTGGCGCTGCAACGATGCCGCGATCTCTGCCGGTTCGATGCGGAAGCCGCGGATCTTCACCTGCTGGTCGGCGCGGCCGAGGAATTCGACGCTGCCGTCCGGGAGGAAGCGCGCCAGGTCGCCCGTCCGGTAGAGACGGGCACCCGGCTCCAGCCCCGCCACGGGGGCGGGCACGAAGCGCTCGGCGGTCAGATCGGGCCGGCGAAAGTATCCCCGTGCCACGCCGGCGCCGCCGATGTACAGCTCGCCGGGAACTCCGGCCGGGACCGGTCGAGACCGCTCATCGAGGAGGAAAAGCCGCGATCCCGGCAGCGGGCGTCCGAGGGGGATGGTGACGCCATGGCCCGCCGCGCTCTCCACGGGCTGGACGGCCACGCCCACCGTGGTCTCCGTGGGACCGTAATGATTGAACACGCGGCAGGTCGGAGCCCGCTCCCGGAGCCGGCTCACCATCTCGCGGGTGGACGCCTCCCCCCCCAGGACCAGCCGCCGGCGCGGCAACCCCCGTTCCGGGCGTTCCGCGGTCTGGAGCGCCGCCAGGTGCGAGGGGACGATCTTCAGGCAGTCGATGCCATGCCGCTCCATGTAGTCGGCGAAGGCCTCGGCGTCGGACGCCCGCTCCGGCGCGATCACGTGCAGACAGCCTCCCTGCACGAGGGCCGGAAAGATCATGGTGTTGCCGAGATCGGCCGCCAGGGTCGAGACCGTGGCGTAGCTGGCGCCGGCCGGCAGGTCGAGCCGCTCGATCACCCCGTCGACGTAGTTGGAGAGCTGCCGGTGCTCCACGGCAACTCCCTTGGGACGGCCAGTGGAGCCGGACGTGAAAATGATGTAGGCGAGGCTCTCAGGGGCCATCTCCAAGGGGAGGCTGGAGCCGGCTCCGGCGAAGAGGTCGCGATCGGCGTCGATCCGCAGGATCTGGAGATCGGGCGCGAGCCCCGCGAGCCGGTCCGCCAAGTGGGCCTCGGTGAGAGCCACCGGCGCGCCGGTCTCCGCCAGCACGTAGGCCAGCCGCTCGGCGGGGAAGGACTCGTCCAGGGGCACGTAGGCGCCACCCGCCTTGAGAATCGCCAGGAGGCCCACCAGCAGAGCCGGCGAGCGGCCGGTGAAGAGGGCGACCGGCACGTCGGCGCCGACGCCCAGGGAGCGCAGGTGGCGGGCCAGACGGCTGGCCTCCAGCTCCAGCTCTCCGGCGGTGAGGGCCCCTCCTTCGCAGACCACCGCGGGCGCGCCCGGATTCCGGTGCGCCCAGGCCGCGAAGCGCTCGTGGACCGGCGCCGTCCACGCCGGCCCGGGGGCGGTGGCGCTCCAGTCGCCGAGGATCTGGGCGAGCTCGACGGCGGAGAGCAGCGGCAGGTCGGAGACCGGGCGGTCCGGCTCCGCCATCGCGGCCGTGAGGAGGCTGGAGAGGTGCCCGCGGAAGCGCTCGATGGTGCCGGGCAGGAAGAGGCCCGAGTCGTAGACCACGCGCCCGGCGAAGCCTTCGGCGGTCTCGGCGAGGTTGAGGCTGAGGTCGAGCTTGGCCGCTCCCAGGTCGACGTCCCGGGGCTCAAGGGTCAGGCCCGGGAGCTCCAGCCGGCCCATCGGAGCGTTCTGCAGGGTGAACAGAACCTGGAACAGCGGCGAGCTGGCGAGGTCACGGACCGGCGCCAGCTCCGCCACGAGGCGCTCGAAGGGGATCTCCTGGTGCTCGTAGTCCGCCAGGCTGGCCGTGCGCACCCGGCGCAGGAGCTCTTCAAAGCCGGGCTCCCCTGTAAGGTTGGTGCGCACCACCAGGGTGTTCACGAAAAGGCCGACGACACCCTCGGTCTCCAGCGCTCGCCGCCCCGCCACGGGGGTGCCGACGCTGATGTCCAACGAGTGGGCGTAGCGGGAGAGCAGGACCTGGAGCGCCGCCAGGAGGACCATGAACGGAGTGGCTTCGCGCCGCCTGGCGAGGTCGCGGACGCTCGCGGAGAGAGTCGGTCCGAGAGCGAACGGCTGCTCGCCGCCGCGGCCGGAACGCACGGCCGGCCGGGGAAAATCGGTAGGAAGGTCGAGGACGTCCGGAGCGCCCTCCAGCCGCTGCCGCCAGTAGGCCAGGTCGCGCTCGACCGCACCCCGATTGAGCCATTCCTCCTGCCACAGCGCGTAGTCGGCGTACTGGACCGGCGGCTCCGGCAACTCGGGCTCCCGGCCGAGCAAGCGGGCCGCGTACTCCGCCGCCACCTCGCGGACCACGATGCCCATCGACCAGCCGTCGGCGACGATGTGATGCAGGGCCAGCAGGATTTCATGCTCGTCCGCCCCGCTCCGGAGCAGCAGGGCGCGCAGGAGCGGACCGGTCTCCAGGTTGAAGGGGCGCCGCGCGGCCTCCCGCAGCAGGGTGGAAGCCAGCGATCCGCGCCGATCCTGGGGGAGAGCCGCGAGATCCACCACCGGCAGGTCCGGCGACGAGGCGGGAGCGATCCGCTGTACCGGCTCGCCCGTGGCGTCCAACTCGAACCGCGTCCGCAGGGCCTCGTGGCGACCGACCAGCCCGGCCAGGCTGGCGGCCAGCGCAGGGATCGAGAGCGGGCCGGTGATCCGCAGCGACTGGGCGATGTAATACGCGGCGCTCTCCGGATCGAGGCGGTCGAGAAACCAGAGGCGCCTCTGCGCCGCTGAGAGGGGAGGCGTGGCCATCCACGACCGCCGGCGCAGGGGCGGTGGTGCCTCCGGGCCGGCCTCGCCGCGCGCGGCGGCGACGGCGGCGCTCACGGCCACGGCCATGGCGGCGACCGTGGGACTCTCGAACACGGCCCGGACCGGGAGCTCGACGCCGAAGGCGCGGCGGACCCGCGAGATCAGGCGGGTGGCGAGGAGGGAGTGGCCGCCGAGCGCGAAGAAATCATCGTGGATCCCCACCTGCCGGCGGCCGAGCGCGTCGGCCCACAGACCGGCCAGCACCTCTTCTGTCGGATTCCGCGGCTGGGCGCCGGCCGCAACGCCCGCAGCCAGGTCCGGCGCCGGCAGGGCGCGGCGATCCAGCTTGCCGTTGGGCGTCAGCGGCAGCGCCGGCAGGGCCACGAAGGCGGCGGGAATCATGTGCTCCGGGAGACGGCCGCGGAGGAAAGCGCGGATCTCCGCCGGCCGCTCCGCCGCGACGCCGACGACATAGGCGGCCAGGTAGCGCTCGCCGGGGCGGTCCTCCCGTGCCGTGACGACGGCCTCGGCGAGGCCGGGGCAGCGGCGCAGGGCGTCTTCGATCTCCCCCGGCTCGATGCGGAAACCGCGGATCTTGACCTGGTGGTCGATGCGGCCGAAGAAATCGAGACCGCCGGCGCGGAGATGGCGGACCAGGTCGCCGGTGCGATAGAGGCGGCGTCCGGGCTCGGCGGCGAAGGGATCGGGGACGAACCGCTCGGCGGTCAGCTCGGGTCTTCCCAGGTAGCCGCGGGCGAGACCGGCGCCCCCCAGCTGGAGCTCGCCCGGAACGCCGGGCGGCGCCAGCCGGCCGGCGGCGTCCAGCACGTAGGCCTGGCTCCCCGGGAGCGGCCGGCCGATGGCGGGAGAGCCGTCGCCTTCGCGATCCACCAGGGAAAAGGTGGAATAGGTCGTGTCCTCGGACGGGCCGTAGAGGTCGAACACCCGTTCGACCGTCCCGGTTCCGTAGAGCTGGCGCGCCAGGCTCCTCGGCAGGGGCTCTCCCGCCAGATTGACCGTCCGCACCGACGGCGGCAGGCCCATCCTCACCAGCTCGGCGGCTGCCGAAGGCACGGTGTTGAGCAGCGTCACCTCACCGGCAGCCGGATCGCCGGGGAGCGCCAGAGCGTTGTCCACCAGGATCGCGCGCCCGCCCCAGCTCAGGGGGACGAAGATCTCGAAGACCGAGAGGTCGAAGCAGACCGAGGTGGAGGCCAGCACGCCGGACAGGGACTCGGGGCCGAAGACGGTCCGCGCCCAGCGCACGAACGTCACCGCCGCGGCGTGCTCGATCGCCACGCCTTTCGGCCGGCCGGTCGACCCGGAGGTATAGATGAGATAGGCCAGGTTGCCGGAGCCGGCGGGGCGGACCGGTGGGGCGTCCGGGGACGGCTCGTCCGCGTCCGCCCAGCCGGCCTCCAGCTCGAGGACGCGGATGCCGGTGCCGCGCAGGGCCTCTCCGAGCGCCCCGCGGGCCAGCGCCAGGGAGGCTCCGGAGTCCTCCAGCATGAAGGCCAGCCGGTCCTGCGGATAGGCGGGGTCCAGGGGCACGTAGGCCCCTCCGGCCTCGAGGACTCCGAGCAGGGCGGCGATCAGGTCCGGCGTGCGCTCCAGGCAGACTCCGACGCGCGTTTCGGGCCCGACGCCCTCGGCGGCCAGCCGTCGGGCCAGCCGGCCCGAACGGCGCCGCAGCTCGCGATAAGTGAGCGCCTCGCCGGCCCAGAGCAGGGCGACGGCGTCGGGCGTGCGTGCGGCCTGGAGGAGGAACAGCTCGTGCAGGCCGCCCTCCACGGCCGGAATGGCGCCGCCGTCCGCCCATTCGCCGAGGAGCTGGGCCTCCTCGGCGCCGGTCAGCAAGGGGAGCTCGGAGACCGGTTCCGGCCGCCCGGCCGCCACCGCGAGCAGGAGGGTCTCCAGGCGGCCGAGAAAGCCCTGGACGGTGGCGCCATCGAACAGGTCCAGGCTGTGCTCGAGACCGCCTTCGAGGCCCCCTTCCCGTTCCAGGAGCGAGAGGGTGAGGTCGAAGCGCGAGGCGCCGGCGGATACCGGCACGCGCTCCATCCTCACTCCCGGCAGGACCGGCTCGGCGGGGGGGGAGTGCAGGGCGAGCATCGCCTGGAAGAGCGGATTGCGGCCCAGCTCCCGCTCCGGGGCCAGCTCCTCGACGAGCTTCTCGAAGGGGAGATCCTGATGCTCGAAGGCGGCGAGGGCGACGGCCCGGGTGCGGTCGAGCAGGGCCGCAAAATCGGGCTCGCCTCGCAGGTCCCCTCGCAGCACCACCGTGTTGACGAAGAACCCTACCAGGCCTTCGAGCTCGGGGCGCTCGCGATTGGCCACCGGCGATCCCACCAGGACCTCGCTCTGGCGGCCATGGCGCGCCAGCAGGACCTGGAAGGCGGCGAGCACGGTCATGAAGAGGGTGGCACCGCGCCGGGCTCCCACGGCCCGCAGCTCTTCGCAGAGGCTGGCCGACAGCCGGAACGGCTCCTCCGCCCCGCGGTAGGTCGGCCTGGCCGGCCGCGGCCGGTCGGTCGGAAGATCCAGGGCGGTGGGGGCTCCGGCGAGGGCGACGCGCCAGAAGGCCAGCCGGGAGGCCAGGGCCGGCCCGTCCAGCCAGCGCCGCTGCCAGCGGGCGAAGTCGGCGAACTGGACCGGCAACGGCGGCAGGGACGCGGAACGATTCGCCAACGCCGCGCCGTAGAGCTCCGCCAGGTCCCCGACCAGCACGCCGATCGACCAGCCGTCGGCCACGATGTGATGCAGGCTCAGAAGCAGGACGTGCTCCTCCTCGGCGAGCTGGACGAGAGCGGCCCGGAAGAGCGGACCCCGCTGGAGGTCGAACGGACGGCGAGCTTCCGCCGCCAGGACGCGCTCCAGCTCGCTTTGGCGCGCGGGCTGGGGACACCGTCTGAGATCGAGCCGCTCCAGTCTCAGCTCCGGCTCGGGGTGCACATGCTGGGCGGGGCGGCCGTCGACCTCCTCGAAAGTGGTCCGCAGGGCCTCGTGCCGCCCGGCCACCGCGCGCACCGCCGCCTCCAGCGCCGGCGGCGACAGTGGACCGGTGAGCCGCAGGGCCACCGGGATGTTGTAGACGGCCAGCCCCGGCTCGAGCTGATCCAGGAACCAGAGGCGCTCCTGGGAGAAGGAGAGGGGCGAATCCTCCCGATCGGCCGGGTCGGCCGCGGGGACCAGAGCCGGGCCGGCCTCCTCGCCGGTCCCTCGCAGCTCTTCGATCCGGCGCGCGAGGCCGGCGAGGGTCGGATGCTCGAACAGCGACCGCAACGGGAGGTCGACGCCGGTGAGGGCGCGGACGCGGGACGCGGCCCGAGCGGCGAGGAGCGAATGGCCCCCGAGGGCTAAGAAGTCGTCGTCCGCGCCGACGGTTTCGCGATCGAGGACCTCGGACCAGATCCCGGCCAGCAGCTCTTCCAGGGGCGAGGAGGGGGCGCGGTGGGTACCGGCTCCGCGCTCCGGAGCCGGCAGCGCCCGGCGGTCGAGCTTGCCGTGGACGGTCAGCGGCAGCTCGGGCAGTGCGACGAAGACCGCGGGGACCATATGCTCGGGCAGCCGCTCGCGCAGGAAGGCGCGGAGCGCCGCCGGCTCCGCGCCGCCGGGGCCCGTCACATAGGCGGCGAGGAAGTGGTCGCCCGGCCCCTCCTCGCGGGCGACCACGGCGGCGGTGGTGACGCCGGGGGCGCGGCCCAGCACGTTCTCGATCTCGCCGGGCTCGATGCGGAAGCCCCGGACCTTGACCCGGTCGTCCGTGCGGCCGAGGAACTCCAGCTCGCCGCCGGCGCCGTGGCGGACCCGGTCGCCGGTGCGGTACAGGCGGGCCCCGGGACGGCCGGAGAAGGCGTCCGGTACGAACCCCTCCGCCGTCAGGTCCGGCCGGCCGAGATAGCCGCGGGCCAGTCCGTCGCCGCCGAGGTGGAGCTCGCCGGGAACGCCGGGGGGCACGGGCCGGCCTCCGACCAGGACGTAGCTCCGGGTGCCGGGGATCGGACGGCCGATGGCGGGAGCGCCGGCCGCCACGCTCTCCACGCGAGCCGCCGTGGCCACCACCGAGCTTTCGGTGGGGCCGTAGTGGTTGACCAGGACGAAGGGAGCCTCGGGAGGCGGCCGCCGCGTGAGCCGGTCGCCGCCGGTCAGCAGCCAGCGCAGCGCCAGGCCCCGCCTCGGCTCGGCCAGCAGGGCCTCGGCCAGGGGAGTGGGGAGGAAGCTGAGGGTGATGCCGCTCTCCACCAGCCAGTCCGCGAGAGGGGCGGGGGCGGAGCGCAGGGCGTCGGGCACCACGTGCAGGCTCGCGCCGGCCGCCAGGGCGGACCAGATCTCCCAGACCGAGGCGTCGAACGCGGGGGAGGCCACCAGGGTGGCGCGGGCGGCGGCGGCGGAGCCGTAGGCTTCCCCGTGCCAGGAGACCAGGGCGGCCAGCCCGCGGTGAGGGACCTCGACCCCCTTGGGCACGCCGGTCGAGCCCGAGGTGTAGATGACGTAGGCCCGGCGGTCCGGGTCGACGGCAGCGGGGCTCTCCAGGACCTCTCCGGGGGTCGGATCCTCCCCGTCGAGATCGATCACCGCGACGTCCACTCCTGCCGGCGCTCCGCCGCCGCGCGTCACCAGGGCGCGCGCTCCGGAATCCGTCAGGAGGAACGACTGCCGCTCGGGGGGGTAGGCGGGATCGATGGGCAGGAACGAGGCGCCCGCCGAGAGCACCGCGAGCTGGGCCACGACGAGGTCGGCCGACCGCGGCAGCAGGAGCGCCACCACGTCCTCGGCGCCGACCCCCGACGCCAGCAGGCGACGGGCCAGCCGGCCGGCCCGGGCGCCCAGCTCGCCATAGGTCGTGAGGGCTCCGGTCTCCTCCACGACCGCCGGCGCCGTGGGGGTCCGCGCGGCCCAGGCCGCCACCTGGAGATGGACGGGGATTCCGGGAGCGCGATCGCTCCCTGCCACGCCGCTCCATTCCAGCAGGAGTTGCCGGGACTCGGAGACCGGGAGGAGGGGGAGGTCCGCCAGGGGGCGCCCGGGCTCCTCGGCGATCCCCTCGAGAAGCCGGCCGAAGCGCGCCGCCAGGCGCGCCATCGTCGCCTCGTCGAAGAGGGCGGCGTCGTATTGGAATGAGATGCCCAGCCCGCCGTCCCGCTCGGCGGCCATCATCGTGAGGTCGAACTGGACGGCCCGGGTCGGCAGGCCCAGCGATTCGAGGACCAGGGCGCCGAGGTCGATCTCCGCGCGGTCCTCGCCCAGAGTGGCAGCCGCCAGGCCGGCCAGCCGTCCCAGGTGAGGCTTCTGGAAGGCGAAGACCACCTGGAAGAGAGGGGAGCGGCCGGGGTCCCGCTCCGGCTGCAGGCGCTCGGCCAGCAGCGGGAAGGGGTAGTCCTCGTGAGCGAAGGCCTCCAGGGCGGTCTCCCGCGTGTGGTCGAGGCGCGTCGCGAAGGAGTCCTCGCCCGCCACGCTCGCGCGGAGCGCCACCAGATTGACGAAGTAGCCGACGAGGGGGGCCATGCGAGCCAGCCCGCGTCCGGTGGTGGGGGCGCCGACCACCAGGTCTTCCTGGCCGGTGTGGCGGTGGAGGAGGGCCTGAAGGGCGCTCAGGAGCACCATGAAGGGGGTCGCCCCCCGTTCCCGGCCCAGCGCTCCCAGCCGGCCGGCCAGCTTCGCCGGGACCCGCGACGTCACGGCGCCGCCGCTGAAGGTCCGCGTGGCCTGCCGGGGCCGGTCGGCCGGCAGCTCGGATGTCGGCGGCGGATCCGCCAGCTGCCGCCGCCAGTAGTCCCAGAGCCTCTCGCCCTCGGGTCCGGCGAGCCGCCGCTCCTGGAAGGCGTAGACGTCCAGGGGCGAGACCTCCAGGAGGGGCGGATCGTCCCCGCCCTGCCCTGAAGCCAGGCCGTAGAGCGCGCCCAGGTCGCGCACCATCACGGTGAGCGACCAGAGGTCGGCCACCAGATGGTGGACCGCCAGCGAGAGCACGTCGCCGGCGGCGCCCGACCAGAGGACGACCCGCACCGGCGGCCCGCCCGCGAGATCGAAGGGACGGTGGATCTCCTCCTGGAGGCGGGCGCGCAACTCGCTCGCGCTCCAGCCGGCGGCGTTCACCGCTTCGAACGCGGGATCGAGGCGCTCGTGCGCCTGCTGCCAGGGCACTCCGGCCCGCTCGCCGAAGGTGAGGCGCAGGGCGGGATGGCGCAGGGACAGGCGCCGCAAGGCCTCGCGGAAAGCGCCGGCGTCGAGACGGCCGCGCACCCGCGCGGCCCCTCCCAGATTGCCCACGCCGCTGCCGCCGCTCAAGCCTTCCAGGAGCCACAGGCCGCGCTGGCCGGGGGAGAGGGGCCGCGGCAGGAAAGCCTCTTCCGGAGGGAGCGGCGCGATCCCGCTCCTGCCGAGCGTCTGGCCGAGGCGTTTCGCCAGGACCTCCGCCAGCTCCCGGATCGAGGCGCTCTCCAGCAGCTCGGAGAGCGGGACGGAGGCGCCGAGATCGCTTTCCAGGTCGTTGCTCAGCTCGACCGCGGCCAGCGAGTCCAGACCGAGGGAGGAGAGCGGGCGCTCCAGATCGCCGGCGGCGACCGGGGCGCCCGCCAGCTTCGCGATCCGCCCGGACAGGTAGGCGAGCAGCGCGTCGCGCCGCGCCGCGGGTTCCAGGGCGAGGAGATCCTCGCGGCCGGCGCCGGTGCCGGCCGGCGCGGGCTCGTCCTGGCCGGCGCCCGCCAGACTGCGGCCGAGGACCTCCAGGGAACCGTCCAGATAGGCCTGCCGGCAAGCCCGGCGCTGGATCTTGCCGCTGGAGGTCTTGGGGATCGAGCCGGTCGCGATCAGCACCACCTCGTGGACCTGCGCTTCGTGCTCCTCCGCGACGGCGCGGCGCAGCGCCGCGGCGGCCACCTCGACGTCGACGCGAAAGCGCTCGCTCCGCTCGACCTCCTGGACCACGACCAGGCGTTCCTCGCCTCCGGCCTCCACCGGGAACGCGGCGCTGGCGGCGGCGCGGAAGGCCGGGTGGCTCGCCTCCGCCGTCCGTTCGACGTCCTGGGGGTAGAGGTTGCGGCCGCGGAGGATGATCAGGTCCTTGAGGCGGCCGGTGATGAACAGCTCCTCGCCGAGCCGCGCCCCGAGATCGCCGGTGCGCAGGAACGGTCCCCGGCCATCCCGCCGGTAGGCGTTGAACGTGCTCTCCGTCTCCTCCGGGCGCCCCCAGTAGCCGCCGGCCACGCTGGGTCCGGCCACCCAGATCTCGCCGATCCGGCCCGGCGGGCAGGCTTCGAGGGTCTCCGGGTCGACGATCTCCAGCTCCTGGCCGAGCCAGGGCCCGCCGCAGCTCACCAGCCCGCGGGAGCGCTCCGCGGTCGCCGGCGCCACCACGTTCCGCTCCAGGGCGGCGGGATCGATATCCTGGATCCGGGCGCCCTCGCCGGGCTGCCCGCCGGCGACGAACAGGGTCGCCTCGGCCAGCCCGTAGCAGGGATAGAACGCGCGTGGGCGGAACCCGGCCGGGGCGAAGACGCGGGCGAACCGTTCCAGGGTCTCGGCGCGGACCGGCTCGGCGCCGCTGAAGGCGACCTCCCAGCACGACAGGTCGAGGCCGGCGAGGTCGGCCTCGCTGGCCCGCTGGACGCAGAGCTGATAGGCGAAGTCGGGGCCGCCGCTGGTCGTGGCCTGGTACCGGCTGATCGCCCGCAGCCAGCGGAGGGGCCGCTGCAGGAAGGCGGCCGGGGACATCAGCACCGCGGGGGCGCCCAGGTAGAGGGGCTGAAGGACGTTGCCGATCAGCCCCATGTCGTGGAACAGGGGGAGCCAGCCCACGATCCGGGAGCCGGCCGACTGCCCGAAGGCCCGGCGGATCATCTCCTCGTTGTGCAGGAGGTTGCCGTGGCTGACCCGGACGCCCTTCGGCGTGCCCGTCGAGCCGGAGGTGTATTGCAGGAAGGCCAGGGCGTCGCCTCCCGGCGCCGTCACCTCGTCCAGTGGGGGAGTGCCGTCGGCCGCGTCCACGGCGAGCCAGGAGGCGCCGTCGAGCGCGGGCACCTGCTCGCGCAGAGCCGCGGCGCGGGACAGGGTGGCGGCGGTGGTCAGCACTGCCCGCGGGGCACAGTCCCCGGCGATGGCGCGCAACCGGGCGTCAGGGCGATGGAGGCGCGGCGGATAGGCCGGTACGGCCACCGCCCCGGCGTACAGGCAGCCGAAGAACGCGGCGATGAAGTCGAGGCCCTGGGGGAGCAGCAGGAGCACCCTCTCCCCCGCGGCGCCGGCGTGGCGCAGGCGCGCGGCCAGCGCGCGGGCGCGCTGGTCGAGCTCCGCGTAGGAGAGCTCCTCGGCCTGCGCCTCCCCGTCGTGCAGGAAGGTGAAGCCCACGTCCGGACGGTCCTGGGCCCGCTGGCGCAGCAGCGCCACCAGATCCCGGCACTCGTTCGGCCTGACACGCTCGACGATCATCGCGCTCCGTTGTGCTCCTCGGTCAATCGAATCTCTCTTTCACCAAAATCGGCGCCCGCCCGCTGAAGCCTGCCGAAGAAAGCCCCGCCCCGCTCGCGGATGGAGCCTGTTGCTGCGGCTCATGGTGGGGTGCTGCAGCTGCGGACGTGACGAGCCTACAATCCAAAAACCATGCTCCCGGTCTTCCCTTCCGCGATCAGAGATGCTCCTGCGACAGCACGGCGTCGAGCTGCACGGAGGCCTTCGGGTTCCAGAGGTGGTCGACGTCGCCGAAATGATGCCGGACCCAGGTGTCTGAATAGATGGTGTCCAGGTACCGTTCGCCCCGGTCCGGCAGGATCGCGGCGCAGATCGCTCCGGCGGGAAGGCGGTGCCGGACCTTCTCGACGGCGCTCAGCACGCCGCCCGACGAGCCGCCGGCGAGGATGGCCTCCCGCATCACCAGCTTGCGGCACCCCGCCACGCAGTCGAGGTCGCTCACGTGCAGGCATTCGTCGACCAGGGAGAGGTCGCAGAGCGGCGGCCTCATCCCCGCGCCGAGACCGGGGATCATCCGCTTGGCCTTGACGTCGCTGAAGATCAGGCTGCCGAGCGCGTCGACGGCCATGACGCGGGTCCGCATCCCATGATCCCGGACGTATTCGGCGCAGCCCCGGATGGTTCCACAGGTGCTGGTCGCCACGAACAGGTAGTCGAGCCTCCCGTCGAGCGCCTGGGCGATCTCGTGCATCGTCGTGCGGTAGTGCGTCCCCGGATTGGCCAGATTCTCGTACTGGTTGGGCCAGAACGCGTTGCGGTACCGGCGCAGCAGCTCGCGGACGCGGTTGATCCGCGCCTGCAGGAACTCACCGCTCGCCGGATCGGGCTCGGAGACGTGGTCGATCTCGGCGCCATAGACCTTGAGCAGCTGGACGTTCTGAGGCGAGGTCCGGGGATCGACGACGCAGATGAACCGCAGGCCATGGAGGAGGCAGACCTGCGCGAGGCCGATCCCCATGTTGCCGGAGCTCGACTCGATGACCACCGTGCCGGCGTCGATGGCTCCGGACTCCAGGGCCTGCCGCACGATTTCCACGGCGGGCCGATCCTTGATGCTGCCGCCGGGATTCAGATTCTCCAGCTTGGCGTAGAGCCGCGGCCCTCCCGCCGGGAAATACCGTTCGAGGCTTACGAGGGGGGTGTTACCGATCGCATCGAGAATGCTCTCCCGGGGACGTCCCACGCTCCGATCCTGCGCCTCCTCCGACTTCATCGCTACCGCTTTCACTTGAACCACCTCGCTCCTGGCTACGCGGAGCGGTGTTCCACTCCTGATCCCCGTTCCACGGACTGTCCCGTTCGGGAAGCCCGCCGCACATTGGATAGTGCATCGTGCTGGCAAAAACGCGCCGTGAGCTTGAAGGAAAACTGAGATGAAGATGTTGGGTATCCTCGGCGGCCTGGGCCCTCTCGCCTCGGCGGAGCTCCTCGATACCGTGTACAAGCTGAACCTGAACGGACCTGAGCAGGAGGCTCCCAGGTGTGTCCTCTACTCCGATCCTTCGTTCCCCGACCGCACCCAGGCCATTCTGCGGGCCGACACCGGCGAGCTGACCGAGTGCCTGGCCCGCGGCCTGGCGGCGCTGCGGACGCTCGGAGCCGAGCGGATGGTGATCGCCTGCGTCACCATCCATCACATCCTGCCGGACATCGCGGCCGATCTGCGGGAACCCGTGATCTCCTTGATCGATCTGACGATCGATGAGATCCTCCGCGACCCCAGACCCCTGCTGCTGCTGTGCACGAGCGGCACCCGGACGGCCCGGATCTTCGAGAGCCATCCACGCTGGAACCTGGTGGCGGACCGGGTGAATTATCTCGATGAAGAGGATCAGATCATTCTGCACAACTGGATTTATCGCATCAAGGCGAATGAGCCGCTTACGGACTGTCTCTCCTGGCTGGAGGCCCTGCCGGTCCGCTATGGACGCCAGGGGTTCGTCTTCGGCTGCACCGAGCTCCACATTCTGCACAAAGAGCTGCAGCGGCGCCATGGCCGGTTCGATCCGCGGGCCGTGGACCCGCTGCTGATCGTCGCGCGGGACCTCCGGCGCCTCATGCTATGATCGGAAACCCCGATTCTCCAGATTATTTAAAGCCACTCCTAGGGAAGAGTCGAAAAAAGAGACGGTTCAGCGCTTGGCGTACTCCCGCCGGTACGAAACTGCAAGAAAGGATGAAATGGACGACGGCAGCCTCCTGGTTCTGAGCGGGAACGACGTGACGTCGTTGCTGAAGGCACGCGAAGCCGAGTTGATCGACCTGATCGGTCGGGCCTACGAGGTCCACCGCGACGGCGCGAGCTCGCTTCCGCACTCGACGTTCCTCCGCTTTCCGGGGGATGAGAGAAACCGGATCATCGCGCTGCCGGCCTTTCTCGGCGGCGATTTCGACGTGACCGGGATCAAATGGATCGCCTCCTTTCCGGGCAACGTCGAGCGCGGCATGGAGCGCGCCTCGGCGGTCCTGATCCTCAATTCGTGCGAGACCGGCCGGCCCGAGGTCGTTCTCGAGAGCTCGGTGATCAGTGCCCGCCGCACCGCCGCGAGCGCCGCGCTGGCCGCGCGGGTGCTGCTGGAGGGCGCGGTGCCCGAGCGGATCGGTCTGATCGGCACCGGCGTGATCAACCTGGAGGTCGCGCGCTTCCTGCTCGCGGCGCTGCCGCGGGCGCGCCGGTTCCTGCTGTTCGACCTGAACCAGGAGCGGGCCCGCGGTTTCGCGGCGGCGCTGCGCGAGTCCCTGGGCGCGGAGATCGAGGTCGAGATGGCGGCCAGCGGCGAGGAGGTGCTGGCCGCCTGCCCGCTGATCTCGTATGCCACCACCGCCATCCGTCCCCACGTCCACGATCTCTCCGCCTGCCGGCCGGGCGCGGTCATCCTCCACCTGTCGCTCCGCGACCTGGCGCCCGAGGTGGTGCTCGCCTGCGACAACGTCGTCGACGATCCGGACCACGTCTGCCGCGCCCAGACCTCATTGCATCTGGCGGAGCAGGCGACCGGCGGGCGCGGCTTCATCCGCTGCACCCTGGCCGACATCCTCCAGGGGACCGAGCCGCCACGGCGGGACGGCAAGATCGCCGTCTTCAGCCCGTTCGGCCTCGGCGTCCTCGACATCGCGGTCGGCCAGCGGGTCGCGGAGCTGGCCCGCGAGGCCCGCCTCGGCACCTACATCCATTCGTTCCTGCCGACCGCGTCGGAGGGAACAGGAGGTCCAGCATCATGACCCAATCCAGTGACGCCAGCCCCGCCCCTCTCAAGGGCCTGGGCGGGATCAAGCGGCGCGCGGTGAGCGTGGCCACCGAGGCGCTGGTGAAGACCAGCCCGTTGTTTCCGGACGGCGATCTGCCGCTCCTCGTCGAGCCCGCCGTCGAGGGGGGGATCAACCTCGCGAGCTGGGCCGCCGCGAACCGCGAGATGTTGCAGGCGAACCTGCTCCGGTGCGGTGGCATCCTCTTTCGCGGCTTCAACGTCCAGGGGCCCGAGGACCTGGAGTCCGTCATCCAGGCGGTGTCGGACGAGTCGCTCGAATACCGCGAGCGCTCGTCGCCGCGCACCGCCGTGAGCGGCAACATCTACACCTCGACGGACTACCCGCCGAGCTATCCGATCTTCCTGCACAACGAGAACTCCTATCAGAGCCAGTGGCCGCAGAAGATCTTCTTCCTCTGCACCCAGCCGGCCGAGGAGGGGGGCGCGACGCCGATCGCGGACTGCCGCCGGGTGCTCCGGCACATCGATCCGGAGATTCGCGACCGCTTCGGCAAGCAGGGGTGGATGTACGTCCGGAACTTCGGCGACGGCTTCGGCCTCTCCTGGGAGACCGTGTTCCAGACCACCGACAAGATCAAGGTGGAGGAGCACTGCCGGCGCAACGGCATCGAGACGGAATGGAAAGAGGACGGCCGGCTGCGGACGCATGCCGTGCGCCCCGCCCTGGTGCGGCACCCCAGGACCGGCGAGACCCTCTGGTTCAACCATGCGACGTTCTTCCACGTCTCGACCCTCGACCCGGCGATCGCCGCCGGCCTGCTCGAGGAGTTCGACGAGAGCGAGCTGCCGACCAACACCTTCTACGGCGACGGCTCGCCGATCGAGCCCGAGGTGATGGAGCATCTGCGCGCGGCGTACCGGCGCGAGACCGTGAGCTTCCCCTGGCAGAAAGGGGATCTCCTGATGCTGGACAACATGCTGGTCGCGCACGGCCGCGCCCCGTTCGCCGGACCGCGGCGGGTGCTGGTCGGAATGGCCGAGGCCGTGGCCCGCGAGCAGGTCCTGCTCGCAACCCCGGAGAACCGCTGAATGCCCGCGAAGCACATGCTTTCCATCGCGCCCTTGTCGGGTGAGACCCTCGTGTCGCTCGTCGAGAACGCCGTCGCCATCGCCGAGGGGCGGCGGGACGGCCACCGTCCCCTCGCCGGCCGCTGCGTCGGCATCTATTTTCGCAAGAGCTCCACGCGCACCCGGACGTCTTTCACCGTCGGGGCCATGAGGCTCGGCGCCCACGTCATCGCCTACGGGCCCAACGACCTGCAGGTCGTGACCGGCGAGACCTTGCCGGACACGGCGAAGGTGCTGGCCAACTATCTGGACGCCCTCGTCATCCGCACCAACGACACGATCGAAGAGATGCGCGAGCTCGCCTCGCAGGACCGCATGGCGGTGATCAACGCGATGAGCGCGAACGAGCATCCGACCCAGTCGCTGGCCGACCTCGCCACCCTGCGCGAGCGCTTCGGCCGCCTCGCTGGCCTGCACGTCCTCTACATCGGGGAGGGGAACAACTCCGCCTCGGCGATCGCGCTGTCCATGGCCCGGATCCCCGGCATGCGGCTGACCCTGGTGACGCCGGAGGGGTACGGGCTGCCGGCGGAATTCGTCGCGGAGGTCGGGGCCACCGCCGCGGCGAACGGCTCGCAGGTCGAGCAGCATCACGACATGGGCCGGCTCCCCAGGGAGGGGGTGGACGCGGTCTACACCACCCGCTGGCTGACGATGGGAGTTCAGAGGGCCGACGCCAACTGGCTCTCGGACTTCCGCCCCTACACCGTGACGCCGGCGGTCATGGCCGAGGTCTCGAAGGCGGACGGCAGCACCGTCTTCCTCCACGACCTGCCGGCGATGCGAGGCTACGAGGTGCTCGACGAGGTCCTCGACGGTCCGCAGAGCATTGCCCTGCGGCAGGCGTATCACAAGATGACCAGCGCCATGTCGGTCCTGGAGTGGTGCCTGGACGGCGCGGCGCTCCTGGACTAGACTAACTTAGTCCGGGAGCCTTCATGGTCTACAACGTTCACGAAGCCAAGACCCACCTTTCCCGCCTTCTCGAGCGAGTCGCCGAGGGAGAAGAGGTCATCATTGCCAAGAGCGGCAAGCCGATCGCCAAGCTGGTTCGTGTGGCCGTGGAGCCTCGCAAGCCTGGGCGACTGAAGGGGCGGATCCGGGTCGGGCCTGATTTCGATGAGCCTCTTCCTGAGGAGATCCTGGCCGCCTTTCGTGGGGAGCAGGAGTGAAGCTCCTCCTCGACAGCCATACCTTTCTCTGGTGGCTCGCCGAGGACCCGAAGCTCAGCGCCGAAGCCCGGAAGGCGATCGGCGACCCCTCGTCGGTGGTCCATGTCAGCGCCGCGAGTGTCTGGGAATTGTCGATCAAAGCAGCTCTGGGGAAGTTGGACCTTGACGGTGCTGACTTGGTCGAGGAAATCGACGAGAACGACTTCGTCGAATTTCCTGTGACCGCCCGGCATGCACTCGCCGCCGCCACGTTACCCCGCCATCACGACGACCCTTTCGATCGCATGCTGATCGCCCAGGCTCAGCTCGAAGGCCTGACGGTCGTCACTCGCGATTCTGCATTCCGAGCATACGGGGTCGCAATTCTGCGGACCTGAAGCTTCGAAGGAGTCCGTGGGCCGTCGCTTGCTCCGCCTTTAGCGCCAGAAGGCGAGCCGCGACCACCAGCGACGATGATCGAGGAAAGGGGCGCAGACATCCTCGCCCTCGCGGCCGGCAAGGATAGGCGCCGCCTTGATGTCGTCCGC
>DATBAW010000294.1:0-6929 GCA_036271335.1 Thermoanaerobaculia bacterium | reverse complement strand
AAGAGCGCCATGGATACCCACCTGTCTCTGGAGTCGATCCTGTCCAGCCTCGAAGCGCAGATCGCCCATCACCGCGAGCAGGCGGCGTTGCACGCCGAGCGCGAGGAGATCCACCGGAACCGGAAGGCGGAGCACGAGGCGGAGCTGGAGCAGCTCGCCCAGAGCTTCGCGGCGTTCAAGGCGACCGCCGCCAGCGCCGTGGAGCTCGCCTCCCGGCTCCCCCTGACGCCGCCGGTCCCCTCGGCGCCACCGCTGGCCGTCGACGATCTGCCGCCCGTCACGCTCTCGTTCAACAAGCTGGTGGCGCGAGTCGTGGCGGACCGGCAACCCGGCGAGCCCTTCGGCCCGCGGGTCATCGGCGAGGAGGTCAACCGGCGCTTCGCCGCGCGGCTGAAGAAACCGCTCGACCTGCGTCAGGTGTCGGTCTCGCTCCGCTGGCTGGTTACCGACGGGCAGATCCGCAAGCTGGAGACGGGGCGTCCGCACCATGAGTCGCGGTACGTCCGCCCGGCTGCTGCGCCCGTGTGAGGAGAAAGCAGGTCGCCATGGCTCGTGCCTTGCAGTGACGCGACGCCCATGAACGGGCCTTTGTCGTCGATGCAAGCGATCGTGCGCGCCCCGGTGATCCCCGCAAACGCCGGGGGCCCGCATTCTCCTCGCTCGCCTTCGCCTGAGAGGACGCTCGCCGGCGACTTTCCCCACGTGCGGTTCGAGCCGGGGGCGCCGGCGCGCGGGCTCCCCCGGTTGCTCCTCGACTTGCAGCAATGGGAGTCCCAATCTTTCAATTTCTACGCGCTGGACGGCGAGCTGGACACCCTGGCGGAGGCGCACGACGGCCCGTTCGCCCTCGTCCTGCGGGGGACCGGCGAGGCCCTGACGCGCTCGGCCGGCGGGGCGCTCACCCGCTGCCAGCGCTGGATGGACCGCCGCAACGCCGCCTCCCGAAGCCCTCTCTTCGACCGGGTCCTCGCCGTGCACCGGCGGGCGCACGATCTCGCCAAGCCGCTGGTGCGCGCCGATTACAACCACGCGCTGGACACCTGGCAATGGCTGCTCCGGCTGGCGCCGGACGCCGGCCTCGCCGTACAGCTCGCGGCGCTGTTCCACGACGTCGAGCGCCTGATCTCGGAAGCCGACGCGCGCGTCGAGCACCAGGCCGCCGACTACCAGACGTTCAAGGACGCGCACGCGGCGCGGGGGGCGGAGCTGGCCGACGCCCTTCTCGAAGCAGCGGGAGTCGACGCGGAGGCGCGTCGAAGGACCGCCCGGCGGATCGCCCTCCACGAGCAACCGCCTGCCGCGATCGACCCCGACGCGGAGGCGATCTCCCTGCTCAACGAGGCGGACGCGCTCTCCTTCTTCTCTCTCAACAGCGCGGGCTATCTGAGCTACTTCGGGCCGGAGCAGACGCGGAAAAAGGTCGCCTACACCCTGCGCCGCCTCCGTCCGGCGGCCCGCTCGCATCTCGCCGGGATGCGCCTGCCGGCAACCGTGGCCTCGGAGCTGGCGGCGGTTCTGGAGCGAGCCGCGTGAAGCTGGTGATCTTCGGGCTGACGCTCAGCTCCTCCTGGGGAAACGGCCACGCGACGCTCTGGCGCGGGCTCTGCCGGGCGTTGGCGCGGCAGGGACACCGCATCGTCTTCTTCGAGCGCGACGTCCCCTATTACGCCCTGAACCGCGACCTCCGGGAGCTTCCCGGCACCGATCTGCGGCTCTATGCGGACTGGCCGTCGGCGCTGTCCGAGGCCCGGCGCGAGACCGCGGACGCCGACGTGGCGATGGTCACCTCGTACTGCCCGGACGGCGCCGCGGCCAGCGAGCTGGTCCTCGCCACCGCCGGACCGCTCAGCGTCTTCTACGACCTCGACACGCCGGTGACCCTTGAACGGCTGGCGCGCGGGGAGCCGGTCCCCTATCTGCCGCCGGAAGGGCTCGGCGGCTTCGACCTCGTGCTCTCCTACACCGGCGGCCGCGCCCTCGACGAGCTGCGCGACCGCCTCGGCGCCCGCCGGGTGGCGCCGCTCTACGGCAGCGTCGATCCGGAGGTGCACCGCCCGGCCGACCCGATGCCCGACTTCCAGGGGGACGTCTCGTATCTCGGCACCTACGCCGCCGACCGCCAGGAGGCTCTGGAACAGCTCTTCCTGCAACCGGCCCGCCGCCTGCCGGCGAAGCGCTTCGTGATCGGCGGCGCGCAATACCCCGTCGATTTCCCCTGGGGAAGCAACGTCTTCTTCGTCCGCCACCTGCCGCCGGCCGACCATCCGGCCTTCTACGCCTCCTCGCCGCTGACCCTCAACGTCACGCGGGCGGCGATGGCCGGCATGGGCTATTGCCCCTCGGGGCGCCTGTTCGAGGCCGCCGCCTGTGGCACCGCGCTGCTTTCGGACACCTGGGAAGGGCTCGACCACTTCTTCGAGCCCGGCCGGGAGATCTTCACGGCGGCGGGCACGGACGAGGCTTCGGAGATCCTCTCGCTCCCGCGCGACGAGGTCCGCAAGGTCGCCCGCGCCGCCCGCGAGCGGACGCTGGCCGAGCACACGGCAGAGCGGCGGGCGGCGGAGATGGTGGAATTGATGGCGGGCCAAACCTTTGTAGGGGCGGCCCTGCGTGGCCGCCCTGCTTTGGAAGGCGCAGGAAAACAGGGCGGCCACATAGGGCCGCCCCTACGGGGGACCCAGTCATGAGCGTCTGGGGCCTCGTTCCCGCCGCCGGCATCGGCAGCCGCATCCAGCCGCTCGCCTTCTCCAAGGAGCTGCTCCCGGTGGGGAGCCGCGTCGATCGAGGAACCGAGCGTCCCAAGGCGGTCTCGGAGTATCTGGTCGAGCGGATGATCGCGGCCGGCGCCACCCACATCTGCATGACGATCTCGCCGGGGAAGTCCGACATCGTCGAGTACTACGGCGGGGGAGTGGGGCCGGCGCACGTCTCCTTCGTGGTGCAGCCCGAGCCGCAGGGGCTCTGCGACGCCCTGTTCCGCGCTCTGCCGCTGATCGGCGCCGGCGACCAGGTGCTGGTCGGGCTGCCGGACACCGTCTGGTTCCCGGAGGACGGCTTTCGCCGGCTCGGCGAGGAAACCCTCTCCTTCCTGCTCTTCCCGGTCGAGCACCCCGAGCTGTTCGACGCCGTGGTGACCGACGGCGAGGGGCGGGTGCGCGAGATCCAGGTCAAGCAGGCGGCGGCGTCCAGCTCCTGGATCTGGGGCGCGTTCCGGATGCCCGGCCGGATCCTCCACGATCTCCATGCCCTCTGGCGCGAGCGCGAGGGGAGGGACGTCTACGTGGGCACCCTGGTCAACGAATGGCTGGCGCGCGGCGGCGAGGCCCGCGGCGTGCGCGCCGGCGAATCCTACGTGGACGTCGGGACGCTCCACGGCTACCGCGAGGCGATCCAGCTTCTGGAAAAACGGGAGGTGCCGGTGTGATCGAGGCCGTGAAGCTCTGGAACGAGCCGAACAACAAGTCCCATTGGGATTTCGAGATCGATGCCGAGTGGCGGCTGTTCGCCCGCATGGCCATGCTGGCGGGTGACGCGGTGCGCGGCGAGAACGCCACCCTCACCCGCGTCCTCGGTGGGATGTCGCCGATCGACGTCGGGTTCGTGCAGAACATGAAATCCCAGGGGGTGCTCGACCACGTCGACGCCATCGCCGTCCACGGTTTTCCGCTCGACTGGAACCACTGGCAGCTCGAGGAATGGCCGGCGCGGCTGGCCGAGATCCAGGCGCTGGTCGACCTCCCCGTCTGGGTGACCGAGGTGGGGATCTCGACCTTCGGTGCCGAGGAGGTGCAGGAGTTCGGGCTGCGCCGCACCGCCGAGCTCCTCCTCGGCCGCGCGCCGCGCATCCACTGGTACAGCCTCTACGACCTGCCGCGCGCCTGGCCGGCCACCACCCGCCACCGCGAGGCCGAGGGGTCCTCCTACTACCGCCACTTCTACATGGGCATCCTGCGTGAGGACGGCACCCCCAAGCTCGCCTTCAAGCATTTCGCGGAGTTCACCCCGGAGCTGGGCATCTGCCAGTGGTTCCACTTCGAGGACCCCCGCCTGGACGACGCCGTGCGCTGGCTCCGCAAGCTGGGAGTGAAGAAGCTGCGCACCGGCCTCTCCTGGGCCGACAGCTTCCGACCCGACGCCGACGCCTGGTTCGACCGCCAGATGAAGGCGCTCGACGAATTCGACGTCACGATCACCTACTGCTTCACTCCCGAGCATCGGGGCGTGCAGCCGCACCACACCAGCCCGCCGCAATGTCTGGAGGAGTACGCGGATTTCTGCGCGCGGATGACGCGGCGGTACGCGTGACATACTCGCCTTGAAGTCGGCCTGATCCGAAGGAGACATGACATGGTGAAACCAGCAAAGAACACGATTTGCCTTTGGTACAACGGCGGCGCCGAGGATGCGGCGCGCTTTTACGCCCAGACCTTTCCCGATTCGTCCGTCCACGCAGTGCATCGCGCGCCGGGAGACTTTCCGTCCGGGAAGGAAGGGGATGTGCTGACGGTCGAGTTTACCGTGATGGGCATTCCCTGCCTCGGGCTCAATGGCGGACCCGCGTTCAAGCACGATGAGGCGTTCTCGTTTCAAGTCGCGACCGAGGATCAAGCCGAAACCGATCGTTACTGGAACGCGATCGTCGACAACGGCGGCGAGGAGAGCGCGTGCGGCTGGTGCAAGGACAAATGGGGACTGTCCTGGCAGATCACGCCGGTGGCTCTGTCGCAAGCGATCACCGATCCCGATCCCGGTGTCGCCAAGCGCTCCTTCGAGGCGATGATGACGATGAATAAGATCGACATCGCCGCCATCGAGGCGGCGCGCCGCGGCTGAGGCGAGAGCCCGGGCATGAATGCCCGGGCGGGGCTTCCATCCTCCGCGGATCCATCCTCCGCGTATTCAATCCTCCGCGTAATAATCCAGCCCCAGATGGGTGATCTGCTCCTCGCCCATCAGATACCGAAGAGTATTCTTCAGCTTCATCTGCTGGATGAACAGGTCATGCTCCGGGTAGAGCTCGGGGAGGGTCATCGGGCTCTTGAAATAGAAGGAGAGCCACTCCTGGACGCCGTGCATGCCGGCGCGGCGGGCGAGGTCGAGGAAGAGGGCGAGGTCGAGCGCCAGGGGCGCGGCGAGGATGCTGTCGCGGCACATGAAATCGATCTTCATCTGCATCGGGTAGCCGAGCCAGCCGAAGATGTCGAGGGCGTCCCACCCTTCCTTGTTGTCGCCGCGCGGGGGGTAGTAGTTGATCCGCACCTGGTGGTGAAATCCTTCGTAGAGGTCGGGGTAGAGGTGCGGCTGGAGGATGTACTCCAGCACCGACAGCTTGCTGACCTCCTTGGTCCTGAAAGAGTCGGGGTCGTCCAGCACCTCGCCGTCGCGGTTGCCGAGGATGTTGGTCGAGAACCACCCCTGGAGGCCGAGCATGCGCGCCTTGAGCGCCGGGGCGAGGACGGTCTTCATCAGCGTCTGGCCGGTCTTGAAGTCCTTGCCGCAGACGGGGACCCGGTTCCTGGCGGCCAGCTCGCGCAGGGCCGGCACGTCGAGCGTGAGGTTGGGAGCGCCGTTGGCGAAGGGGATGGCGAGCGACAGGGCGGCGTAGGCGTAGACCATGCTGGGCGAGATCTCGTCGTGGTTCGCCTTCAGGCCCGCCTCGAAGGCGTCGAGCGTCTCGTGCACCGCCGACGGCGCCATGTGGATCTCGGTCGAGCCGCACCAGACCATCACCGAGCGGTCGACGCCGCGCTGATGCTGGAACGCCTCGATCTCGTCGACGAGCTGACGGGCCAGCTCCCACTTGGTTCCTTCCTTGATGTGCGTTCCGTGCAGCCGCTTGACGTAGCGGGGATCGAACACCCCCTGCATCGGCCGGATCGCCTCCAGGGCCGGACGGAGGGAGTCGAGCAGGCTCCGCTCGAGGACGTTCGCCTCGCGGGCGGCCTCGTAGGCGTCGTCGGGGAAGATGTCCCAGGCGCCGAAGACGAGGTCGTCGAGCTTCGCCAGCGGCACGAAGTCCTGGATGCGCGGGACCCGGTTCTCGGTCCGCTTGCCGAGGCGAATGGTGCCCATTTGGGTCACCGAGCCGATCGGCTTGCCGAGGCCTCGCTTCACCGCCTCGACGCCGGCGACGAGCGTCGTCGAGACCGCTCCCAGCCCCACCAGCAGCACTCCCAGCTTCCCCGCCGCCGGCTCGATCTGCACGCCTTTCTGAATCATGAGGATCTCCCTTGATGCATGCCCTTTTTGATGCAAAATCATGTCCATGAATGATTCGCGCCCGGTCGTCTGCGTCGACCTGAACGGCGTGCTCGACCGCTACACCGGCTGGAAGCACGAGAAGCACTGGGACCCGCCGCGGCCGGGAGCGGCCGAGTTCCTGCGGCGGCTCGACGAGCGGGGGTTCCGGGTGATCGTCTTCACCACCCGCTGGGCGGACGACGCGAGGAGGTGGCTCACCGAGCACGGCCTCGACCGCTGGGTCTCCGAGGTGACCGACCGCAAGCCAGCCGCCCACGTCTTCGTGGACGACCGCGCGGTCTGTTTTCGTGGCGACTATGAGGAGACACTGGCGGCGGTCGCCGGTTTTCGGGCGCATTGGGAGGAGGATTGATCCCTCCTCCCAGGAGCCTGCGCCGCGGGAATCGGCTGATCGAAGGGCTTGTAGAGACTTCCCAGCCCGTCCACGACACCGTTCCATAGGCCACGGGGACGGCGGGACGTCTCCGCCGGAGAGGAACCCTTTCCTTCTTCCACCGCCTGTAAGAAGACCACCCCGACGACTGCTTGGTTCGAGCTGCGGGCTGCCCAGCAGACGTTTGGCATCTTCGCCGGCCAACCCTCCGCCGGAGACGTCCCGCCGTCCCCGTGGCCTGCGAAAGGGTGTCGTGGACGGGCTGGGAACGTCTCTACAAAAAAGCATAAAAAGG
>DATBAW010000293.1:0-6783 GCA_036271335.1 Thermoanaerobaculia bacterium | reverse complement strand
GGCCTTGGCGGTGGCCTCGAGGTCCTGTCCCGCGAACACCGAGGCGACGCGGTCGGGGCGGCGCTCGCCCTCGAGGGCCAGGCGCACTCCGGGGCGCGCCATGCCGGCGGCGCAGCCGCACACCGAATTGACGACCAGCATCGCCGTGCCGGACTTCTCGTTCATGAAGGCGTCCACATCCGCGGGCGTCCGCAGCTCCTGGACGCCGGCGCTCGTGAGCTCCTCGCGCATCGGACGGACCAGCATCTCACTGTAGGGCACTGTCGCACCTCCTGGTTTCAGCCGTAATCAGCGGCATTTCAGAACATCTTGTGTCTCGGGAGCTATTCTACGTCTTTCCCATCAGGAAGGAGAACCAGGCGAGGGGGGGCGGGAAATTCCCCCGCCCCCTGCCGGTCGGGTGCCGACCGGGCCGCGCGCCTACCGGAAGCGGAGCGTCGCGCCGAGGCGCAAGATCCGCGGGCTGAGCTCTTCGTCGGGCTGGTCGAAGCGCCCCGCCAGAGCGTCGCGCTCGCGCTGCAGCACGTAGCTCCGGTTGGTCAGGTTGAAGCCGTCGAGGCTCAAGGTCAGGTTGAAGTCGCTGAACTTGAAGTCCTTGTCGATCCGGGCGTCGAGCACGTAGATGTCCGGATTGCGGAACTCGTCGATCGTCGCCAGCTGGATGTCGCGGCTGCCGATCGATCCCCCCTTCCGGATGTAGGGGGGAGAGATGTAGCCCTCCCGGCCCGTGAAGTTGAGGGCGAAGTTGACCCCCCAGGGGCGTTCCGGCGCGATCTGGTAGATGCCGTTCATGTTGAACGACCAGCGCGAGCCGGTGAAGACGTCCGCCTTGTTGCCCCCCTCGTGCTCGAAGAAGACGCTGTTCTCGTCCGGGAAGCCGAGCGTGTCGTTGAGGGTGTCGGTCGGATCGTCGTACTTCTTGAAGTTGGGGCCGATCTGCCAGGTCCAGTCGTTGTAGGTGAAGTGCCCCTGGAAGCCCCAGTTGTTCGAGAGCCGTTTGTTGAGGCTGAGAGTCGCGCCCAGATATCGCTGTTTGCGGTCGCCGTTGGTGTAGTAGGTGCCTCCGGTGGGCGTCAGGCCGTCCCGCAGGTCGTAATAGGGCTTGGTCACCGTCTGGCCGTTGGGGAGGGTGCCGGTCACCGTGCCGACCTGCACGTAGTCGTCGCGGGTGGCGACGCGGGTGGCCCCCGATTCGTCGACGACCAGCGTCCGCAGCTCCGGGACGTCGAAGATGTCGCGGTAGGTGAAGGTGAGGCCCCCCTCCAGATTGGCGCCGAAGCCCTGGTCGACGCTGAAGGTGAGCTCGTTGGTGAGCGTCGGCCGGAGGTTGGGATTGGTGATGTTGGGCACGGCCGACGGATTGTTGGGGTCGATGTTGTAGGTGTAGGCGAACTGGAGGGAGCCGACCTCGTTGGGATCGAGGACCAGGTTGTGGTTGGTGTCCTCGAAGTAGAAGTAGGCATAGTTGTAGCCGATCGGGTTCACCCGGGTGGCCAGCGGCAGCTGGCCGAGCTGCTCGGCGTAGCGGGAGAAGGTGCCGCGCAGCAGCGTCTGGCGCTTCTCGCCCAGCGCGTAGGTGACGCCGAGGCGGGGCTCGAAGGTGTTCCAGCTGAAGCCGCCGGCGTCGTTGCCCTTGAAGTTGATCGGCGGCAGCAGGCCCTGCGCGTCGGGGTTGCCGGCGTCGAAGCTCGGCAGGTTCTTCATGTACTGGCGGTCGTAGCGCACGCCGACGTTAGCGGTCAGGCGGCTCACCGAGATCGTGTCCTGGATCCAGGCCGCGCCGTAGTCCGAGGTGATCTTGTTCTTGCGGTCGCGGGGGAACTCGACCAGCGCCTCGTCGCCGTCCAGGCCGAGGAGCGCGCCGGAGAACACCCGGTTGCCGTGCGGCCAGACCGTGCCGGAGTTGTTCGCCTGCTCGCGGAAGCTGCCGCCGAACTTCAGCTCGTGGCCGGCGGAGCCGGTGTTGAAGAAGTAGCTGCTGTCCAGCTTCTCCTGCTCGATCGTCGCGTCCTGCTTGAAGAAGTAGTCGGTGCCGCGGTGGACGCCGTCGGCGTCGATAATGTCGTTGGGGGTGAGACCACCCTCGGGGCTGAGGGTGAACTTGCCGGTGTCGCGCGAATAGAGGCCGGTGATCGACCAGTTCGAGCTCGCCAGCAGGGTGTCCTCGATCTTGTAGATGTCCTGCGGCGTGGTCTGGTCGTGGGTGGTCGCGGGCTCGCGGTCGGGGCCGGCGTCACGGCCGAACTTGAGCTTGTTGTTGGTCCAGTAGTGGAGCACGCCCGAGTCGTTCTGCGTGGCCTGGAAGTTCAGCTTGTAGTTGTAGTCCTCGAGCTTGGTCTTGTCGAGCTGGCCCCCCTGGACGATGTTGCGGATGTCGCTGACGCCGTAGGCGCCCCAGACCCAGAGGTGGTCCTTGATCAGCGGGCCGCCGATGTCGGCGCCGTACTCCTCCACCTTATCGATCTTGTTGCCGTCCACCAGCTGCGGCTTGGCCTGCAGGCTGCCGTCGGTGTCCAGGTAGCGCGCGTTGCCCCGCCAGTCGTTGGTGCCGCGCTTGGTCACCTGGTTGATCGTCACGCCCGAGGTCTGGACGGTGACGTCGGCGCTCGAGACGGTGAACTGGACCTCCTCGAAGGCCCCGAAGTCGAAGTAGGTGGCCGAGCCCCCAACCGCGTTCATGTCGGTGAGCACGACGCCGTCGACGGTGAAGGTGTTGTCGCGGCCGTTGGAGCCGACGCCGATGAAGTTCGACTGCTGGCCGCTCTCGTTGCCGCCGACGTTGACGCGGTCGACCAGCACGCCGGGCGCCTGGCTGAGCAGCGACCAGGGGTCGCGGGCGGTCGGCACCTTGTCGAGCGCGACGGTGGAGATGTTGGTCCCCTGGTCGATCTTGCGCTCGTCGAGCAGCGGGCTCTCACCGGTGACCGTGATGACGTCCTTGACGGCGCCGTTGAGCGTGACCTCGATGCTGACCTTGCCGCCGAGCTTGATGGTCAGGTCGGGGCGCTCCACCGTGGAGAAGCCTTCGAGCTCCGCCTTCAGCGCATAGCTCCCGGGGTAGAGCTTGAGGAACCGGAACTTCCCCTGTGCGTCGCTCTGCTGCACCTGCGGGGCTCCCACGCCGGTGACGGTGACCGTGACGCCGGGGAGCGGCTGCTTCTGTTCGTCGAGAGCCGTGCCGTAGAGATCGCCCGTCTGGTCCTGCGCCAGGACCGGCAGAGCGGTCAACGCCAGCAGCAGTACAGCTACAACGAGCGCGAGACGCGGGTAGAGGCGCCTGGCCATGCTGAACCCCCTTTCAAGGTCGAAGGGAACCGAATTTCGAGACGCTGAGGTCTCCCTGAATTTTCTTGGCGGGATTATGCAACGAGTCGGCGGCCGATGCCAGAAGAAAACCACGCGGGCGGGCCGGCCGGCCCGCCCTGGGAGAGCGGGCCAACCGGCGCCGGGCGGGCTACTGCGTCTTCGCGCCCGGGGTCTTCTTCGCGCTCGGGGCCTTCTTGGCACCCTTGGCCTTGTTGGGGTGGGCAAGATTCTGCTTCATCCGCTGCAGCATCGCCTCCTGTTCCGGGGCACTGTAGAAGGTGTCCCAGAAGGTGCAGTTGGCATCGCCGAGACCGGTGACACCCGTGTAGGGGGACTTCGGATTGAGATCGGCGGGCGGGTTTTTGGCGTTCAGGATGCGGTAGAACTTGTCCGATCCGAAAGCTGGCCAGGGGTTGGCTCCCGAGGCGTTGGGGTTGCCGGTGGAGGCGAAGTTGAACCAGAAGTCCTGCATCCGTGTGGAGAGATCCTCATCCTCGAGGCTAAACGCGTAGCCGGGCTTGACCGCGGCGGGGGTATGGAAGTTGAACGGCACTTCCGTGCCGTGGCAGGCTTTACCGCCGCAGATGCAGGCCACGGGCGAATAGCAGGCAAAGTCCGGCACCTGGGTGATGAAGTACGCGTAGGTATTTTCCGGGTGCGCGGCTCTGCCGGCGTAGTACCGGTTGGGGCAGGTGAACAGGAAGTCGTTGAAGACGGCCGCCAGCTTGGCGGTGCAATCCGCTGTCAGGCACTTGTATTTCTGGGGGAGCCGAAGGACTCCCGTCCCCGGCCCGAAGAGCGTGTCGATGAGACCCAGGTACTTGACAGCACCGAAAGGCAGCTTCAGAGCCCTCGCCGCCACGTCCGCGAAGATCGGGCCCTCGTCCTTCAGGGAACCCAGGATCAAGGGCTTGTCGATACTCGCCACGACGGGCTGGCTCTTCAAATCCAAGGTCTCGTCGACCACCGGCGACCAGAGCGTGAGCCCCTCCAGACCCAGATTGAGGCCGGCCCATTCGCTCAGGTCAAGAGAGCTCTGCGCGGCCACCAGGTCCGCGACCGTTTTTCCCTCCATGCAATCCTTTTCGCAGGGGTGAGTCTCGGTCCCCAGCACATGCTCGGCAATGCGCTTGCCGACCGACAACGCGACCGCCACGTCCTTGTATGGCAGGCCGAGCTCGTTGCTCTGCATGATGGCCTTGGCGAAGGTGCCGTGGCTCGGCGTCGTGGAGAGGGCGTGCAGGCCGATGCTCATGGCGCCGGCGCTCTCTCCGAAGAGGGTGATGTTCTCCGGATTGCCACCGAAGCCCGCGATGTTCTTGTGGACCCAGTCCATCGCCAGCATCTGGTCGCGGAAGCCGAAGTTATTGTTCGTCGTCGTCGTGATCCCCTCCATGAAGAGCCCGCCGAGGATGCCCAACCGGTAGTTGATGACCACGATGATCGCCTGGTGCTTGGCGGCCAGGTAGGTGCCGTCGTAATACGGCAACGCGTTCGAGCCGTCGAGGAAGGCGCCGCCGTAGATGAACTCCATCACCGGCAGGCTAGCGGTCGCGGCGGTGCCCGGCGGCACGAACACGTTGAGATTGAGGCAGTTGTGCTCGTCCTGCGGAAGATCCGGCACCGGGTAGGTCTGCTGCTCCGTCCCGCAGGAGGAGCCTGTAGCGCAGGGAGTAGCCGGGGGATTCTGCCGTGGGTGCGGCTGCGGGCAGATGGGACCGAATTCGGTCGCGTGGTAGGCCTCGCTCCCGTTCCATGGAGAGTCGAGCTCCTGGGGGTTCGTCCAGCGCGGAACGGGCTTGGCGAAGGGAATTCCCAGGTAGGCGCTTACCTGCCCCTCGGCTCCCGGGGCGGTGCGCTTGATGCCGCAGACGCTACCCGCGGGGTGGCTCAGGGTAACCGGGTCCGTTGTACAGGCCGGCTTCTCCGCCCAGGCAGCGGGCGCGGCCAGGGCAGCCGCACCCAGCAGCAGAGCGGCGATCTTCGAAATCTTTCCGTACGCGATCATCGACCTATCCCTCCTCTGAATCGGATCCAAGCCGGGCCGAATCCCGGCTCGGGACAAAGCATCGGCCAGCCCACGGCGAGCCCGGGGGTCCAGCTGAGCCTCATTCGAGAGGGGTGACTATACTGAAATTAAGAAATATTTCAAGATCGCATGATCGACAACACGGTGCCCTTTGGCGCCGCCGAAGAGGACCGGCAAAGGGCAGGTTGGGGGACGATCGGGCCGTCCAGCCCTGCCCCTGCCATCTTCACCTCGGTGAGCCAAGGCCGGATTACCTGGCCCCAATGCAGAAGTCGATCCTTGCGTTGACCTCGGTCGCTTGACCGCCCGTCAGCCGGCGACCGATCGGAGGCCGGCCTCGCGGCGTGCTAGGCTCGGTTCAGCTCTTCACCTCCAACGCGGGCAACGCGAGGGATTTCCGCCATGCGCGACGGCAAGCTGGTCCTGATCTTCCTGGGCATCCTGGTCTTCATCGCGGTCGGCTTCGTGCTCCACATCCTGCAGTCGATCCTGCTCCCCTGCGTGGTGGCGGTCTTCCTGTCGCGGATCTTCGGCCCGCTCAATGCCGCGCTGCGGCGGCGAGGCGTGCCGTTGGCGCTGTCGATCCTGCTGGTGCTGATCGTGGTCTCGGGCGTCCTCGCGGTCTTCGGCTTCGCCGTCTACTCCAGCGCCCAGTCCTTCAGCGCCGCCCTCCCCCGCTACGAGCAGCGCTCGAAGCAGCTGCTCACCGAGGTCGCGGGCTGGCTCGCCGGCATCCCTTGGCTGCAGGCGCAGGTCCAGCGCCTGAACTGGCAGGAGACGCTCAAGGCGACGTCGCTGCCGGCCTTCCTGGCGACCACGGTCGGCTCGTTCCTCCTGTTCTTCAACGACGCCTTCCTGATCCTGCTCTTCCTGGTCTTCATCCTCTCCGGCAGCGAGGAGTTCCCGCGCAAGCTGCGGCGGGCGATGCCGCAGAACGCCGAGCGGCTGGACGGCATGATGCACAACATCGAGGCCGGCATCCGCCGGTACATCCTGACCAAGACGCTGTTCAATCTGACGACCGCCACGATGGTCACCCTCCTGCTGGCGGCGTTCGGGGTCGATTTCCCGCTACTCTGGGGGCTGCTCACCTTCCTCGCCCACTACATTCCGAGCGTCGGCGCGGTGATCTCGGTGACGCTGCCGACGATCTTCCTCTTCCTCCAGTTTTCCCCTGGGCTGGCGCTGCTGATCGCGCTGCTCAACGGGGCGCTGCAGTTCCTGATGGGCAACGCCGTCGAGCCGCGGATCATGGGCTCGAGCCTCGACCTCAGCCCGCTGCTGGTGCTCAGCGCCCTGCTCTTCTGGGGGTGGCTCTGGGGACCCTGGGGGATGATCCTCTCGGTGCCGATCATGTCCTCGATCAAGATCATCTGCGAGAACGTCGGTCCGTTGCAGCCGGTCGCCGTGCTGATGAGCGGCTCGGCGGATCACGCCAAGGCGGCGCC
>DATBAW010000292.1:0-16912 GCA_036271335.1 Thermoanaerobaculia bacterium | reverse complement strand
CACCGCGGCTACCGCGCCGACAAGGCCGATCCGTTCGCCTTCTGGGCCGAGACGCCGCCGCAGCGCGCCTCGGTGGTCTGGGATCTCGACTACGACTGGTGGGACGCCGACTGGCAGCTGTCGCGCGGCGGCAAACAGTCGCTCACGGCGCCGATGTCGATCTACGAGATCCATCTCGGCTCCTGGCGGCGAGGCGAGGACAACCGTTTCCTGACCTATCGGGAGATGGCGCCACTGCTCGCCGAGCACATGCACCGCCTGGGCTTCACGCACGTCGAGATGCTGCCGGTGATGGAACATCCGTTCTTCGGCTCCTGGGGCTATCAGTCGCTCGGCTACTTCGCGCCCTCCAGCCGCTTCGGCACGCCGCAGGACCTGATGTATCTGATCGATTATCTCCACCAGCAGGGGATCGGCGTCATCCTCGACTGGGTGCCCTCGCATTTTCCTGGCGACGAGCACGGCCTCGCCTTCTTCGACGGCACGCATCTCTACGAGCACGCCGATCCGCGCAAGGGCTATCACCCCGACTGGTCGAGCTACATCTTCAACTATGGGCGCCCCGAGGTGCGGAGCTTCCTGATCAGCAGCGCCATGTTCTGGCTGGAGAAATACCACGCCGACGCCTTGCGGGTGGACGCCGTTGCCTCGATGCTCTATCTCGACTACTCGCGGAAGGAAGGCGAGTGGGAGCCCAACGTGCACGGCGGCCGCGAGAACCTGGAGGCGATCTCGCTGCTGCGCGCGATGAACCAGGAAGTCTATGCCCGCTTTCCCGACGCGCAGACGATCGCCGAGGAGTCCACCGCCTGGCCGATGGTGTCGCGCCCGATCTACGTCGGCGGCCTCGGCTTCGGCTACAAGTGGGACATGGGGTGGATGCACGACACCCTCGACTATTTCGCCAACGATCCGATCCTCCGCAAGTTCAATCACAACAAGATCACCTTCCGGTCGGTCTATGCCTTCAACGAGAACTTCGTGCTGCCGCTCTCGCACGACGAGGTGGTGCACGCCAAGGGCTCGCTGGTCAACAAGATGCCGGGCAACGACGGGCAGAAGCTCGCCAATCTCCGGCTGCTCTATGGCAACCTGTTCGCCCAGCCCGGCAAGAAGCTCCTGTTCATGGGCGCGGAGCTGGCGCAATATCGCGAGTGGAACCACGACGGCGCCCTCGATTGGGAGCTGCTCGACAATCCGGCGCACGCCGGCATCGCCCGTTGGGTCGCCGACCTCAACCGTCTCTACCGCGACGATCCGGCCCTGCACGAGCTCGACTGCGCCGCCGGCGGTTTCGAATGGATCGACGGCTCGAACGCCGACCAGAGCGTCATCGCCTTCCTGCGGCGCGGCAAGCCGCCGGCCGCGCCGATCGCGATCGTCTTTAACTTCACGCCGGTGGCGCGCGAGCCCTATGACATCGGCGTTCCGGGGGGCGGCACCTGGCGGGTGTTGCTCAACAGCGACTCCGCCGCCTACGGTGGCGGTGACCAGGGGAGCGGCGACGTCGAGGCGAGGCCGGTGCCGCTGCACGGCAAGACCCACACGCTCACCCTCTCGCTGCCGCCGCTCGGCGTGCTCTTCCTGAAGCGGGAGTCGCCCGAGGAAGAGGCGATCGAGGAGCCGAGGGTGGAGGAGGGTGAGCAGGACCTCGATGAGGACTTCGACGACGTTCCGTACGAGTAGATGACATGCGACGCCGCCGAGGCCTGTGCCGGGCAGCTCTGACCGCGCTCCTCGCGCTGGCGGCCGGCGGCGGCGGCGCCGAGACGCCGCCGCTCTCGCTCTCCGCCGGTGCGGCCTTGGAACGAGCCTTCGCCGCCGGTGACTCGCAGGTTTTCAGCGCTGGGCTCGAAGCCGGCAGGCTCTATCTCCTATCGATCGAGCAGCGGGGGATCCATCTGGTCGCCGGCGTGCGCGGGCCCGACGGCGCCGGCGTCGCCGCGGTCGATTCCCCCTTGGACCGCTGGGGGAGCGAAACGATTCTCCTCCGTCCCACCGCTTCGGGAGCTTTCGCGGTCGAGGTTCGCGCGGAGACCAAGGGCGTCGGCGCCGGTCGTTTCGAGATCCGCCTGGACGAGCTTTCCGATTCGACGCCGGCCGAACGCCAGAGGATCGCCGCCCTGGCCGCGATGACGCAGGCGGGCACGATCCTGCGCAGCACTCCCACCGGCAGCCTCGACAAGGTCCTGGCGGCCTGCCAGGAGGCGCGGGCTCATTTCCAGGCCGCCGGCGACCGGCCGGGCGAGGCCGAGGCGGTCGACGCCACCGCCGCCGTCACCCATCGTCTCGGCAAGCAGAGCCAGGCCGTCGGCCTCTACCGCGAGGCGGTCTCGCGCTGGCAGGAGCTGCACCGGCCCGAGCGCGAGATGCAGGCCTGGAACGACCTCGGGCTCGTCCTCTGGGAGACCAGCGATCTTCCCGCCGCCGACGAGGCTTTCGCCCACGCCCTCGACCTCGCGCGCCGCCTGGCCCTGCCGTACTCCCAGGCCGACGCGCGGAACAATCAGTGCCTGATCCTCCACGCGAAGGGCGAGGTCCAGAAGGCGCTCGCCTGCTATCGCGAGGCCCTGGATCTCTATCGGAGCCTCGGCGAGGCGAAGGACGAGGCGAACGCGCTCAACAACCTCGGTTTCGCCGAATTCGGCCTCGGCGAGCCGCAGCCAGCCGAGGAGAGCTACGGCCGAGCGCTGGCGATCCGCCGGTCGATCGGCGACCGCGCGGGTCAGGCGCAGGCGCTCAACAACCTCGCCGTGCTCTACCGCAGCCTGGGCGAGATCGACGAGGCGCTCAAGGCCTACGGCGAGGCGCGGGAGATCCTCGCCACCCTGGACGACCGCCGGCAGGAGGCCACCACCCTGAACAACCTGGGAGTGCTCTACAACGCCCTCGGCGAAAAAGAGCGCGCCCGACTCTATCTGACTCAGGCGCTGGCGCTCCGCCGCGCGGTGGAGGACCGGCGGGGCGAGATCGTGACCCTCAACAACCTCGGCTGGCTGGAGCGCAAGAGCGGCGCCGCCGAAAAGGCGGCGGCCCTCCACAGCCAAGCCCTGGAGGTCGCCCTCGCCACCCACGACGCGCGCAACGAGGGGATCAGCCGCGGCTATCTCGGCGAGGCCGAGACGGCGGCGGGCCGCGGCGGTGAAGCGCTCGCCGAATTCGACCGGGCGCTCGTCCTGCAGCGTCAAACCGGGGACCGCGCCAACGAGGCGATCACCTTGCATCGGAAGGGAGAGGCGCAGGCCGCCATCGGCAAGCCCGCGGAAGCCCTGCCGCTCTTCGCGCAGTCCCTCGCGCTCACGCGCGCTCTGGGCGACCGCTTCGACGAGGGCGTGACCCTCGCGGCGCAGGCCCGCGCGCTGCGCAGCCTGGGGGAGCTCGACCGCGCCGCGAACGACGCCGCGGCCGCCATCGCGGCGTTCGAATCGCTCCGCGACCGGCTGGGCAATCCGGAGCTTCGCGCCAGCTTCCTGGGCTCCCGCGGCGACGTTTACGAGCTTCGCGTCGACCTCCTGATGCGTCTGGCGGCGGCGCATCCCGGACAGGGCTTCGAACGGGCGGCGTTCGAGGCCAGCGAGGACGCGCGGGCGCGCTCTCTGCTCGACACGGTACGCGAGAGCGGCGCGGAGATCCGGAAAGGCGTCGATCCGGCGCTCGCGGCGCGGCAGCGCGACCTCGAACGCCGCCTCGCCCTCAAACAGGATCGCCTGCAGGCCCTTCTCTCCCGCGGCAAGGGAGATCCGGCGGCGATCCAAGCTCTGGAGATCGAGAGCGAGCGGCTGCGGGCCGAGCTGGATGCCCTCGACGCCGAGATCCGACGGACGAATCCGCGCTACGCCGATCTCACGCAGCCCGGAGCCGCGAGCGCCAGGGAGATCCAGGCGCTCCTCGATCCGGGAACCCTCCTGCTCGAATACTCCCTCGGACGCGAGCGGGGCTATCTCTGGGCGGTCGACGCGACCGGGCTGCGCGCCTTCGTCCTCCCCGGACGCGAGGAGATCGAGCGCTCCGCCCGCGCCTTCCTCCAAGCCGTCAGCACGCCGGGCGGCGGCAAGGGCTCCTCACCGGCCGGCAGGACGCTCAGCCGCATGCTCCTCGGTCCGGTGGCCGGGGAGCTCGGCGAGCGGCGCCTGGCGATCGTTGCCGACGGCGCCCTCGACTACATCCCTTTCGACGCGCTGCCCGAGCCTGGACGGCCCGGCTCGCCGTCTCCCCTCCTCCTGCGGCACGAGGTGGTCGAGCTGCCGTCGGCCTCCGTCCTCGCGGCCGGGCGGCGGGAGCTGGCGCGGCGCCCGCAGGCGCGCGAGCTGGCCATCATCCTCGCCGACCCGGTCTTCCGGACGGACGACCCTCGCGTGGCCACCAGGAGATCGGAGAGCCCTGGTTCGGCTCTCAGTCTGGGCCGTCTCCGCTTCTCCCGCCAGGAAGCGCTGGGGATCGCCGCTCTGGCGCCGCCGGGAGCCGTCACCACCCGGCTCGATTTCGCGGCGGACCGCGACCTCGCTCTCTCCGGAGGGCTGCGCGAGTTCCGCTACGTCCATTTCGCTACCCACGGCATCTTCGACGCCGAGCGGCCGGAGCTGTCGGGCCTGGCGCTCTCGCAGGTCGACAAAGAGGGCCGGCCGCGCGAAGGCTTCCTGCGCCTGCGCGACGTCTACGCCCTCGACCTCGCCGCCGACCTCGTGGTGCTCTCCGGCTGCCAGACGGCGCTGGGCAAGGAGATCCGCGGCGAAGGGCTGCTCGGCATCACCCGTGGATTCTTCTACGCCGGAGCGCCGCGGGTGGTGGCGAGCCTCTGGTGGATCGACGACCGCGCGACCGCCACGCTGATGGCGATGTTCTACCGGGCGATGTGGGTCGACGGCCTGCGTCCCGCCGCGGCGCTCCGTAAGGCCCGCCTCGCGCTGGCGCGCCAGCCCCGTTTCCGCGATCCCGCGTACTGGGGTGCCTTCGTGCTCCAGGGCGATTGGCGGTGAGCGTCGGGGCCGTGAAGAAACCTGAGATCTTTGCCGCTCCGCCTGCACCCCAGCTGTCGAACGTTCCCGACCTGACAAGGAGACTTACGCCATGCCTTACAGCGACTTCACCGAACGGCCCTGGAGAATCCTGGAATCCTCGACGTCCTGCGGGCGCGACAAGATCGTCCGCTTCAGAGGTCCCGCCAACGAAGTGGCCGTCCTTTGCGGCGAGACTCCCTACCGTCCGGGGACATACCTCCCCGCGGAGGGCAAGCTGGGCGAGCGTGTCGAACGGGCAGGCGAATACACCATCATGATTCTGCCCCCAAACCCCAAGCACCATCTCGTGGCCTCCTTCACCAATGACGCCGAGGGTGGCGGCGGAGGCTCCTGGACCGCCGAGGACAATTCCTCAGGCGACAGCGGCGGCTGAGATCGTCGAAAAATTTCTTGGAACAAACCGCGCCAGCCCCTCACTACTGAGTCGAAGCGAGCCGCGAGACGAGGCCCGAACGGCGGGCGAAGCTCGACGGCGGTCCGATTCACTCAAGATAGAAAGGGAGAGGAAACTATGAGCAGCAACGAGGTGCTGGCGCCGATCACGATCATTCAGGCGGTCTATGGTGCGGTGCAGGGATCGGCGGACGTCCGGTCCAAGGTGCAGGATCTGGCGGATAAAGGGGATCTCAACTTCAAGGCCGACAACGCGACTCTCGGCCCCGATCCCGCGAAGGGGCACGACAAGCACTTCGCGATGACCTACAAGGTCGGCTCCAGCACGTATTCCTACGCCTGCAAGGAAAACGAGATGGTCCACGTGAAGAACTACGAGACCCGGGGCGAGTTCACGGTCGTCGGCGCGTCCTATGGAGCCTTCGACAAGAACAATCCGACCGGCGGATCGTACGACGTCACCGGCCGTGTGCAGTCCATGCTGGACGCCGGGCAGACCGAGTTCAAGCCCAACAATGATCTCTTCGGCGATCCCTACAAGGGCCAGAAGAACTTCGGCATGACCTATTTCCGCAACGGCACCACGACCCGCAAGGTGATCGCCAGCAACGAGAACCAGTCGGTCGAGGTGAAGTAGCAGAGCGGTCCTGAGCCTCGCGGCTCTGCCCGTCTCAGCCGGGAGGACGCCGGACCTCCGAGGTCCGGCTCCTTCCGGCTGCCTCCTCATGAGCTGTCGGATAATTCAAACCGAAAGGAGACCGCATGAAGGCCATCGCCAAGCTCGCGATCCCGCTGCTGGCCGCCGCCCTCGCCGTCGCAGCGCTCCCCGCGCAGGCCGCCTCGCCCGCCTACAACCAGTCGCAGCAGAAAGGCTCGCACAACACCGAGCAGCGCGACGAGACGCTGACCGAGGCGCTGACGTTCGACCCGCAAAAACCGTATCAAGGCGGCGTCCGCAACCTCGAATTCGACCTCGTCCTGTCCAACGTCTATCTCGGGCCGGACGACGACTGGCCGAGCACGCTTCAGCACGGCGACTCTTACGATTGGAAAGTGGCGACCCTCGACGACGCCTTGAGGATCGTCCACAACTGGCATCAGGCGAACCCCGACCACGACGTGGTCACCATCAGCCTCGACCTCAAGAACGCGCCCGGCGATGACGCCACCTATGCCCGCAAGATCGAGCAGACCTTCACCCGCACCCTCGGCGCCGAGAACCTCTACACTCCGGGCATGTTGCAGGGGAGCGCCGCGACGCTCCTCGCCGGTGCCCGCGCCAACGGTTGGCCCACGATCGATCAGCTGAGAAACAAATTCATCCTGGTCTTCACCGGCGAGGACTCCAATGGCGCCGTGGCAAGGCGGCGAGCCTATCTGTCACAGGACACGAAGCAGCGTCTGGCTTTCGTCGACATCGATCAGCGGACGGCCGGCAACGACCCTGGCAAGCCACCCTACACGAAAGGCGACCGGGTGTTCATCAGCATCGCCTACGGCTCGTCGGGCTGGTGCGATCTGGCGACCCGGGCGCAGGCGGCCGGCGGCTTCGCCACTCGCGCCTACACGCTCAACTCCGAAAGCAATTGGAATGCCGCGCTACGGGCGGCGATCAATATCCTCGCCACCGACAAGGTACGCAACTATTCGTGGGCCAAGGTCGGCAACGCGCCGATCGTTCCGGCTCCGGTGCCGGGAAAGTGCGGATCGTAGGGAGCAGTTCTTTGAACCCTCTTTTCCCTTCAAAGGAGAATCGATCATGCCGTTCAGCGACTTCGAGAAAAGCTGGAAAGTTCTCCATCCGGGTTCCGAAGAGTGCAAGACGGACGAGAAGGTCACGATTTGCGAGACGGATAACGAGGTGAAGATCGAGTGCAACGGCCGGGAACCTTATGGGAAGGCACGCTACTGCGAACGCACCAACCGGATCGAGAGCGAAGAGTACGAGATTCGACTGCAGATTGTCTTCAGACGCAAGGTTCACACTCCGATCGGCGGCACCTGGACCGCCGAGGACAACTCCACCGGGGACCAGGATTGCTGAAAGAGCCGTTTCTTGGGAACGAGCCGGAGCTCGGCGATCATTCGATCCGCAAGGAGAATCGGCCGACCGGCACCGGCGCTCCGCTCGCCGGCAGACCTTCGAGGTCGAGCCGGTAGGCGCCGGGAGCGAGCGAGGTCGAATACACCGTGACCAGCAGGGCGCCGAGATCGTTCAACGCCAGGCGAGACGCCTGGAAGACGACGACGGCGCCCTGTTCTTTCGTGAGCGTCGCCCGGTAGGCCGGAAAATCGGTGTCGCCGGGCTCGACCCAGAGCGCCACCCAACCGGGCCTGGCGGGCAGCTTGAGGATGCGCGCGGGAGCCTCTCCGCGGACCGGCGTCAACGCGAGCACGGGCAGTGCAGCTTGCGGCAGGCGGTCGGCCGCGATCTCGCGGGTGAGGGCCTCGCGCTTCGCCGCTTCGGTGGCGAGGTCGCGCCGGGTCTGCTCCAGCGTTCCCGCCACGGCCGCCAGGCGATCTCCAGAGGCGTTGTTGCGGGCGAGGCCGGAGCGCAGGCGCTGGACCTCGCGGAGCTCGATCCAGGCCGGCACCAGGCCGATGGCGAGCAGGGCCGCGGCGGCCAGGGCCAGTTGCGGCGAGCGGCTCCAGCGCGATACGCGGGGAGCGCCGACCGCGGCCGCCTCGGCCAGCCGCCGCAGCCCGCGCTGGAGGCGTTCGGCGGCCTCCACCCGCGCGCAGCAGGCAGGGCAGTCGAGGTAGTGCTCCTCGAAGCTCGCGGCCTCGTCGGGCGACAGGCGGCCCGCCACATAGCGTTCAGCGATGTTTTCGGCGTCGATGCTGCGATGGTCCATGGCGTCGCCTCTCCCCAGCCCCTAAGGCCTTCGTGAAGGATCGCCGCCGATCCTGCCGACAATTCTCTGCGTTCCGGCGAAGAAGCGCTGCCGCTTCTCGGCCCGCTCCCAGAGCTCCCGCAGCCGTTCGCGAGCGCGGAACAGCACCTGGTGGAAGCGCTCCGGCTCGATCCCGAGCTCGGCGCAGATCTCCTCCTTGCCGTCGTCCGAGAGATAGAAGCGGAACAGCAGCTGGCGGTCGCGGTCGTAGCGGAGCTCGTCGAGCAGCCGCCGCACCTGCCGCGCCTCCTCCTCGGCGAGGACGCGGTCGAGCGGCGCCGGGCCGCGATCGGCGAGGGTGCTCTCGGGCGGTGCCCCTTCGTCGCCCTCCCGGCCGTCGTCGAGGGCACGGTAGCGCGCCTCCTTGCGACGGTCGGCGATGAACAGGTTGCGCGCCGTGCTGCGGATGAAGCCGGCGAGCCGCTCGGGCTCCCGCACCTCGCCCTTGCGGATCTTCACCAGGACCAGCGCGAGAGTCTCCTGATGGAGATCGTCGGCGAGCGCCGCGTTCTGGACCAGGCGGCTGAGCATCAGCAGGAGACCGCGGCTGAAGCGGGCGATCAGCGCGTTCTCGGCCGCCGCCTCGCCCGCCTGGATGCGACGGACGAGGTCGGCGAGATCTTCCGTGGACGCTTCCTCCCGCGCGCCTTCCCGCTCCATCCGCACCGCGAGGACGAGCGGGGACAGGGTGAGGACGGCCTGGAGCCAGCGGAACGAGAGCATCGGCGGATCGCTTCGAGATGGAGCTTCAGCTTTCGGCGGAGAATACACGAAATCGCGTCTGCCGAGGTGGGTTCGACGCTCTCCCATCGCCGCCCGCCCCGGCATGAATGCCAGGGCTACGCTGCAACCAAAAAGCCTCCTGAAGGAGGCTCAATCCCTCCGGCCGCGTTGGGAGTCGGCTTCAGCCGGCTTTTCGTTTCCACTGTAGCCCGAGGCATTTATGCCCGGGCGGGCGAGGCGGCGTCCTCCAAACGGAGCCACGATCGCGTCTGCTACGATCCCCCCTCCCATGCAGCGCTATCTCTGTATCCACGGCCACTTCTACCAGCCGCCCCGCGAGAATCCCTGGCTGGAGGCGATCGAGGTCCAGGACTCGGCGCACCCCTACCACGACTGGAACGAGCGGATCACCGCCGAGTGCTACGCGCCGAACGCCGCCTCGCGCATCCTCGACGGCGATCACCGGATCGAACGGATCGTCAACAACTACTCGCGGATCAGCTTCAACTTCGGCCCCACCCTCCTCGCCTGGATGGAGCGGAAGCAACCCGAGGTCTACCGCGCCATCCGCGAGGCCGACTCCCAGAGCCGCGCGCGCTTCTCGGGGCATGGCTCGGCGCTGGCGCAGGCCTGCCACCACTCGATCCTGCCGCTCGCCAACCGGCGCGACAAGCGGACCGAGATCCTCTGGGGGATCGCCGACTTCGAGCGCCGCTTCGGCCGCAAGCCGGAGGGGATGTGGCTGCCGGAGACGGCGGTGGACCTCGAATCGCTCGATCTGATGGCCGAGGCCGGCATCCTGTTCACCCTCCTCGAGCCCCACCAGGCTCAGCGCGTGCGAGTAAAGAACGCGAAGGGCAAGGAGCCGTGGACGGACGTCGGCGGCGGCACGATCGACCCCTCCGTCCCCTACGAAGTGAAGCTCAACGACGGCCGGCGGATCGCCGTCTTCTTCTACGACGGCGCGGTGTCGCGGGCGGTCGCCTTCGAGGGGCTGCTGATGAGCGGCGAGCGCTTCGCCGACCGCCTGCTCTCCACGGTGCCCGCCGAGCCCGAGCACGACCGGCTGGTGAACATCGCGACCGACGGCGAGACCTACGGCCATCACCATCGCTACGGCGAGATGGCGCTCTCCTACGCCCTCCATCACGTCGAGGTGAACGGGCTCGCCCGGCTGACCAACTACGGCGAATACCTGGCGAGCCATCCGCCGGAGAACGAGGTGGAGGTCGTCGAGAACACCGCCTGGAGCTGCGTCCACGGCGTCGGCCGCTGGCGCGAGGACTGCGGCTGCCACACCGGCGGCCAGCCGGGGTGGACGCAAGCCTGGCGCGCGCCCCTGCGGCAGGCGCTCGACGGCCTGCGCGACGAGCTGGCGCCGCTCTGGGAGCGCGAGGCCGCGAAATTCTTCGCCGACCCCTGGAGCGCGCGCGACGAATATATCGAGGTCCTGCTCGCCGGCCCGGCGGCGCCGCTCGACCCCCGAGCCCTGAAGCTCCTGGAATTGCAGCGCCACGCCCTGCTGATGTACACGAGCTGCGGCTGGTTCTTCAACGACGTCGGCGGGATCGAGACGGTCCAGATCCTGCGCTACGCCGGCCGCGTGGTGCAGCTGGCGCGCGAGCTCCTCGGCGTCGACCTCGAGCCGGAGCTGCTGCGCCGCCTGGACATGGCGAAGAGCAACGTGCCGGCCACCGGCAGCGGGCGCGACCTCTACGAGCAACTGGTGCGGCCGTCGATGGTGGAGCCGCCGCAGGTGGCGGCGCACTACGCGGTCTCCGCGCTTTTCGAGGAGTATCCGAACCCGGCGCCGATCTATTGCTATTCGGTGGCGCGCGACGACGGCCATCCGTTCCGCGCCGGCCGGTCACGCCTGTCGATCGGCAGGGTCCGCGTCACCTCCAACCTGACCGGCGAGACGGAAGCGTTCGCGTACGGCGTGCTGCATTTCGGCGATCACAATCTCAACGCGGGCGTTGTTTCCGACGATGGGCCTGAGGGTGATCTGGAAGCCTATGAAAACCTGATCGCCGAAGCTGGGGCCGCCTTCGAGCATGGCGACCTGCCGCAGGTGGTGCGGCTGCTCGACCGTCATTTCGGCGGCATGCCCTACTCCCTGCGTTCGCTCTTCCGCGACGAGCAGCGGCGCATCCTGGGCCGCATCCTCGCCTCCAACGTGGACGAGGCGGAAGGCGGGCTGCGCCAGGTCTACGCGCAGCACGCGCCCCTGATGCGCTTCCTGAAGACCCTGGGCACCCCGCTGCCGAAAGCCTTCGCCGCCGCCGCCGAGCTGGTGCTGAACGTCGATCTGCGGCGCGCCCTGACGGCTTCGGACACCGTTCCGGAGATCGATCCCGAGACCGTCGCCAGGCTCCTCGCCGCCCGCGCCTCGCTCGGCGTCGAGCTGGACGTCCAGGACCTCTCCTTCGCTCTCAAAGGAGCCCTGGACGCGCAGATGGACCGCCTGCGCGAGCTCCCCACCGATCCCGACCGCCTGCAGCGCGTCGACGCCACCGTGGCCCTCGCCCGCACGCCCCCCTTCGACGTCGACCTCTGGCGGGCCCAGAACGGCTGCTACGAGCTGCTCCAGTCGATCTATCCGGACCAGAAGGAGAAGAGCGAGGCCGGCGACGCGACGGCGGCGGAATGGGTCCACCGGTTCCGCACGCTGGCGGAGCGGTTGAAGGTGCGGGTGCGGTAGGGGGGTAGCCCTGGAAGGGCGACGTTTGATCAGCCTGGGGTTTCAACCCCAGGCGGGAAGATGGCCACGATTGCGGCCAGGCGGGAGGCGCCCGCGCCGCGCGCCTGGGGTTGAAACCCCAGGCTGATCAAACGTCGCCCTTCCAGGGCTACAGAAAGGTTTTGTTGGCCTCGGGCCTGCCCGCCATCACCACCCCCGCCGCCACGATCAAAAACACCCCGTTCATCGCCGCCACCGCCCACGCGAGCTCCACCGTCGATTCCCGGAACGCGCTGAGCACCGCGGCCTCCAGCGGCACCAGCAGCGGCAGCCAGGCCCAGAAGCGCAGCCTTCCCGTGGACAGGCGGTAGAGCAGCAGGGCGTTGCTGAAGGACATCAGCGACATCGCGATCCCCAGCGGCAGCACCAACGCCGCCGCCCCCTGATAGCCGCGGCCACCCACGGCCCGCATCAGCAGGTCGGGAAATATTGCGAAGATCGCGATCACCGGCGTCACGCAAAGCGCCAGCAGCCCGAGCGTCTTGACGAGGACGTGCCGCGAAGTGCCGCTCCGCGCGGCTTCGGCGGAGTGGGGAAACGCTGCCTTGGTGACCGCCGCGGTGCCGAGCAGGATCGATTTGCCGAGGAACGAGGCGACCGCGTAGCCCCCCGCCACCGCGTCCGGAAAAAAGGCGCGGGCCAGCAGCACGTCGAGGCTGTAGAAACCCATCACCGTCGCCGTCACCGTGAACACCGGCAGGCTGTAGCGATAGATGTCCGGCGTCTCGGCCGGCGCCGCGGGCGTGCGATAGATGTCGCGCAGCGGCAGGTAGGACAAGGCGAAAGCGACGCACAGGCTGAGGCCGATCCCCGCGACCGCCCCATACTCGGCAGCGCCGAACCAGACCAGGCCGATGCCGATCGCGAGCTTCGCCAGCACCTCCCAGATCATGTTGAGCCCGAGGCCGCCGAAACGTTTCCATCCCTGGAGCACGCCGCGGTGCACCGGCAGCAGCCCGACCCCCACCAGCGACAGCCCGAACAGGGCCATCAGGGGAAACGGGATGCGCAGCCAGCGCCCCAGCGGCACCGCCGCCGCGAGATAGATCACCGCCAGCACCAGCGTCGCCTGGAGCCCTTTCCGCAGGCCGCGGCGGAGGAGGTCGTGCAGCCGCGCCGGGTCGGGCTCGTGCGCGGCGTAGCGCGCGATCACGGTCGCCACCGATTCGGCGAAAACGTTGAGCACGTAGAGGATGGCGAGCAGCGCCGCGATCGCGCTGTAGCCGGCCGGCCCCAGCAGCCGCGCCATGGCGATGTGAAAGGCGAAATGGAGCGCGCTCGCGAGGTTGAGCGTGATCAGCAGCAGCGCGCTGCCGCCGAGCAGGCCGGAGGGCGCCAGACGGCCGCTCGTCTTTGAGCTCAAAAGCGGGCTCAAGGGTGCGCCGGAGCCGCCGCCGGCCGCCACGAGTAGAGCTGCAAACCGTAGCCGCGCGGACCGTCGTCCACCGACGGGATGCGCACGCGCTCCTCCTGGCCGGTGAGCGTGAAGCGCGCGCTGGTGCGGAACAGGCGGTTGAGGCGCCGGCCGGTGTCCTCCACCTTCACCGGCACGCCGCCGGGATCGAGCCGCAGCACCGCTTCGTCGTCGTCCTCCGACTCCGAGCCGCGCGGGACCCAGTAGACGAGCGACACCGTCTCGCCCGGCTTGGCGAGGCCCTCCGGCAGCCGGGCGGTGAGGAACGGCGGATTGTCCTCCGGCCGCCGCACCTCGAGATCGATCGGGTCCGCCACCAGCGTCCACGGATGACGCAGGATCACGATCGGCTCGCCGCGCCGCCGGAACCACTGGTCGTCGACGATCTCCACCTGTCCCTTGGGCCGGTGGGCCATGCGGGCGCGATAGAACGCGCCGTCCGCGCCGTCGAGCCGGCTCTGCGGGAAGATCTCGACGTCCGCGCGATCGAGGAGCTCCGGGGCGAGCGCGCTGATCTTCGGCACCTTGGTGACCAGCGGCCGCCGCGGCTTGCCGCCGACGTCGAAGCCCCCCAGCGATTCCTCGTAGACCACGTGGCGCAGGCCGACCGGATCGAGCTCGCGGCGCACGGCGGCGTTGGTCAGCTCGAACGTCGTGGGCACCACCCGCGAATAGACGATCGTCCACTGCTGCGCCAGCAGCCCGACGCCCACCGCCAGCCAGATCAGCGCCGCCAGGGGCTTCCACGCCAGCCAGGGGAGGCGGGCGACGATCGCCTGCCAGAGCGCGACCATGGCCCAGGCGGCGACCAACGACGAGAAGGGGACCACCGGCAGATAATTCTGGCCGCGGAAGAGCGTCATCGCCGCCGTGTGCAGCACGGAATAGCCGAGGAGCGCGCTGAGCAGCAGGATCGACCCCAGGCGCCGCTCGCGGTCGTCCAGCCCCACGATTGTGGAGGTAGGACCGATCGTGGAGGTGGGACGAAGCCACCGCCAGAGCAGACCGCCGAGCAGCCAGAGCGCGCCGAGGCCGATGAACGCGGTGACGATTGGACCGTGATGATCGATCAGGAATTGCACCTGCCGCTCGAACACCACCCAGTGATCGCTCTGCTCCTCGACCCCCTTGGCGGCGTAGCCGTTGACCAGGATCGGGATGAACTCGAACACCACGTCCAGGAACGGATTGAGCGCCACGAACGTGATCACCGACGCCACGCCCGCCAGCACCAGCCAGAGCCATCGCCGCCGGTCGCGCCGCCCTTCGGCGAGCACCGCGGCCGTGATCGGAAGGGCGCCCGCGATCCCCGTGTACTTGGTCGACACGCCGAGACCGACGCCGACCCCCACCCAGAGGAACCGGCGCAGCGAAGGCCAGAACGCGGCGGCCAGCGCCCAATAGAACGTGAGCGCCACCAGGAAGATCACCAGGATGTCCGGCTTGAACTCGGTCGAGCTCAGCACGTGCCGGCCGAACGCCGCCAGGATCGCCGCCGCCAGCAGCCCCACCGCCGGCGAATAGATCCGCCGGCCGATCAGGAAAACCACCCAGAGGCTCAGGGTGCCGTAGATCACGCTGAGCATCCGGCAGATCAGGTAGGCGGTGGGGGAGTAGCCGTCGCTCGTCTGGCTGTAGATCGCGAACGGCTCGTAGCGGGTGACCTCGTAGAGCCACTGGCTGGCCGCCAGCGCCGCCGTCTGCGGCAGGTACGAGAGGCTCAGGTAGAAGGCGTGGCGCGGCCGCAGCTCGCCATGCAGCAGGATCCCCGAGACGTTCTTGAGCGGGAAGCGCTCATCGTAATAGCGCTTGGCGTTGAGCCCCTGGCTGGAATCCCAGGCGCGCAGGCCGAAGCTGAACACCAGCAGCACGGCGAGAGCGATGCCGATCCAGCGTCGCCGCCAGCCGGCCGCCGCCTCGGCCTCGACCGGGACCTCGGGCTCGCCCGTGGATACGTCCTCGGGATCGGCCTCGAAAGCGTCGTCGGAATCGTCGATCGTCATCGCTGGATGGAGGAAGGTCCTTCGGTTGCCGGGGATTCGCGGCGGATGGTAGCATGCGCCGCCCGGGCCTGAAGATCACCCTCTTCTACAGATCTTTCGGGATCGGAGCTGTTCGTGGCCTGCGACCTCACCCTCGGTCCCTTCGCCTCATGAGGAACAGGTCGGCGCAGCCTCGCCGCCCGGGATTGAAATCCCGGGCTACTGACGATCGTCCCATCCGGGACTTAAGCCCCGGGAGGGGCGACCGTGGGTAGCCCGGGATTTCAATCCCGGGCGGCGAGGCGATTCCCCATCCTTATGTGCTCGGCCGCCATCCCCCCACCCCCGTGCGCATCCTCCTCTGCCTCCTCTACTACGCCCCCCACCGCACGGGGCTGACCCTCTACGCGCAGCAGCTCGCCGAGCGGCTGGTGGCGCGGGGCCACCGGGTGACCGTCCTCTGCGCGCGCCACTCGCCCGACACCCCGCTCGGCGAATCGATCGAGAACGGCGTGCGCGTGATCCGCCTCCAGCCGCTCCCCTTCGCCATCAGCCGCGGCATGATCCTCCCCGGCTACCCGCGCGCCCTGCGCCGCCTGCTCCGCGAGCACGACGTGGTGAACGTCCACACGCCGCTGCTCGAAACCGCCCTGATCGCGCTGGCCGCGCGCGCCGCCGGCAAGCCCGTGGTCGTCACCCACCACGGCGACCTGGTGCTCCCCGCGGGCGCGCTCAACCGGCTGATCACGACGCTGATGTATGCCTTCTACCGCCCCCTCGCGAGGAGCGCCGCCGCGCTCGTCTGCCACACCCTCGACTACGCCCGCCACTCCACTTATCTCAGCCCCTACCTCGACAAGGTCGTGGTGATCCCCCCCTTCGTAGACGTGCCGGCGCCGGACCCCGAGCGCGTCCACGAGCTGCGGCGATCCTGGTCGCCGAGGGGCGGCCCGATCCTCGGCTTCGCCGGCCGATTCGTCGAGGAGAAACGGCCCGACCTGCTGATCCGTGCCCTGGAGGTGGTCAATCGCGCCTACCCGGACGCCCGCGTCGTCTTCGCCGGCCAGCACCAGATCCCCTACGAGTCCTACTGGCCGCGCCACCAGCCGCTGGTGGATCAATACCGCGACCAGCTCGTCTTCCTCGGGGTCGTCCCCTCGCCGCAGGACATGGCGAATTTCTACGCCGCCTGCGACGTCCTGGTCCTCCCGAGCGACACCGAATGCTTCGCCCTCGTCCAGGTCGAAGCCATGCTCTGCGGCACCCCCGTCGTGATGACCGACACCCCCGGCGGCCGCGTCCCCGTCGAGCTCACCGGCATGGGCCGGCTCGTGCCGCGCGACGACTGGAAGGCGCTGGGGGAGGGGATCGTGGAGGTGCTGAGGGATCGGAAGCGCTTCGTGAAGGCGGTCGAGGAGATCGAGCGGCACTTTTCGGTGGAGGAGACGATGGGGCGATATGAGGCGCTGTTTCGAAGGTTCGGGTAGAGACGGCTCTTACCCCCAAGAATCGGCGCGGAATAGGGCTCCGAAGGAGCCAAGGCATGTAGCCTGGGGCGCGAGCCCCAGGGACAGGCGCACCACCTGACCCCAAAGCCCCGAAGGGGCGGCAGATCTGGTAGGTCCTCAAGCCGCCTGAGACAACAGCCGTCGCATCGTCTCGGGCTCGCGTTCGATCGCTCGCAGCAACGCGCGGGCGGGTGCGTCGGGAGTGCTGCGGTGCTGCTCCCAATCCCGTAAGGTGCTGAT
>DATBAW010000291.1:0-3913 GCA_036271335.1 Thermoanaerobaculia bacterium | reverse complement strand
TGGAAGGCGGCGCAGGCGCATCCGATGGGCTACAGCCAGTTCTCGTTCGGCTACTGGAGCTCCGTGCCGCCGTCGCTCGCGGCGTTCGGCGTCGACCTGCCGGAAGGAGGCAACAATGGCTGACCAGCCGCAGTACGACGTCGTCATCGTCGGCGCCGGCGTCGCCGGCTCGATCATCGCCTCCGAGCTGGCCGCGGCCGGCAAGCGCGTCCTGATCCTCGAGGCGGGACCTGCCGTGCCCGACAACCGCAGCGCCTACATGGACAACTTCTATCTCTCGAACGCCAAGACGCCGGAATCGCCCTATCCGCCGCTCGGCCTCCAGCCCGGGCAGGAGGCGACGCCGCGCCCGACCATCCTCGGGCTCAACAACTGGACCGATCCGCAGAAGAGCTATCTGATCCAGCCGGCACCGATGACCCCGAAGCCGCAGAACCTCCCGTTCGCCAGCACCACCGAGCGCGTCGGCGGCGGCACCACCTGGCACTGGCTCGGCACCTCGCTGCGGTTGGTGCCGCACGACCTGGAGATGCACACCCACTACAAGGTCTTCGAGCCCGGCACCGACTGGCCGCTGGGCTACGACGAGCTCTCGCAGCTCTACGGCAAGGCCGAGGCGGAGATCGGCGTCTCGGCCAGCGTGGCCCAGCAGGCGCCGCTGGAGAACGCCATCGGCCTCACCTACCCGCCGGGCTATCAGTATCCGCTGGCGCCGATCCCCCTGTCGCTCGTCGACCAGGCGGTCTCGCAGAGCGTCGCCGGCCTCGCCCTGCCGTCGTCGGACGACAAGCCGGTCTTCGTCACGCCGACCCCCGCCGGCCGCAACTCGCAGCCCTATCAGAGCCGCCGCGTCTGCGCCGGCAACACCAACTGCATCCCGATCTGCCCGATCCAGGCCAAATGGGACGCCACGGTCACGCTCGGCAAGGCGCTGAACACCGGCAAGGTGACCGTCCTCTCCCAGTCCGTGGCGAGCAAGCTGCTCACCGACGCCAACGGCCGCATCTCGGGCGTCCAGTACCTCCCCTGGCAGCAGGCGCTCGATCCCACTCCACCGACGCCGGTGACGGTGACCGGCGCGGCCTACGTCCTCGCCGCCCACGCCATCGAGAACCCGCGGCTGCTGATGCTCTCCGCCAACGAGGCTTTCCCCCACGGTCTGGCCAACAGCAGCGACCAGCTCGGGCGCAACCTGATGGATCACGTCCTCTACCTCTCCTGGGCGCTGATGCCGGACGGACAGCCGGTCTTCCCCTATCGCGGCCCGCTCAGCACCTCCGGGATCGAGAGCCTGCGCGACGGCGAGTTCCGCCGCAAGCGCGCGGCGTTCCGCATGGAGATCGGCAACGAAGGGTGGAATTTCCCGATCGGCGATCCCTACGTCACCGTCCAGGACTTCATCAACGGCACCAACGTGTCGAAGCTCAATCCGATCAGTCCGCCGGGGAGCCCAAGCAGCGCGGCGCCGCAGGCGCTCGGCGGCGTCGAGCTGGCGCAGGCGATCAACGACCGTCTCACCCGCCAGTTCCGCATCGCCTGCCTGCTCGAGCAGAGCCCGCAGGCGAGCAACCGGATCACGCTCGATCCCACCTACAAGGACGGTCTCGGCTTGGCCCGGCCGAAGATCGCCTACGGCTTCGACGACTACACGCTGGAAGGCTTCGCCGCCGCCCGCCAGACGTGCAGCGCGATCTATCAGTCGATGAACGCCCCCGAGTTCACCGACTACTCGCAGTCGCAATCGCAGCCGGGCTATTTCGAATACCAGGGCGTGCCCTACGTCTTCTTCGGCGCCGGCCACGTGGTGGGAACCCACCGCATGGGCTCCGACCGCGCCCTCTCCATCACCGACGCCAACCAGCGCTCCTGGGACCACGGCAATCTCTGGATCGTCGGCAGTGGCAGCTTCCCGACGGTCGCCACCCCCAATCCGACGCTCACCATCGCGGCGATGGCGTTCAAGACGGCGGCGGATGTGCTGGCGAAGATCGGGGGGTAGAACAAGGGACGCAAGGGACAGCAGGGACAACAGGGACGAAGGGCACCTGCCTCGCTCGCGGCTTCTCGTCCCTGGAGTCGCTGTCGTCCCTGAAGTCCCTTATTTCCTGTCCCCAAGACCGAAATTCCGGATCAGCCGGTGCAGGTAGGTCGGGTTCAGATCGAGCAGCTCCGCCGCCCGGGTGACGTTGCCGTTGGACTGCTCCAGGGCGTCGAGCACCAGGCGCTTCTTGAGCGCGGCCACCGTGTCGTGGTACTTGCCGATCGGGGCTCCCGGCTCGACGCTGGGGGTGGCTTCGAGCACGGTCTCCGGCAGATCCTCGGGACGGATGAGCTCGCCTTCGCCGAGGACCACCGCCCGCTCGATCGCGTTGGCGAGCTCGCGGACGTTGCCGGGCCAGTCGTAGCGGAGGAGGCAGGCGCGGGCCTCGGAGGTCAGGCCCGTCGGCAGGCGGCCGAGCTTGCGGCTGAACCGGGCGGCGAAATAGCTGGCGAGGATCGTGATGTCCTCGCGGCGCTCGCGCAGGGCCGGCAGCGCCACGGAGATCACGTTCAGGCGATAGAAGAGGTCCTCGCGGAAGGCCCCCTCGCGGATCATCTTCTCCAGGTCGCGATTGGTGGCGGCGACCAGCCGGATGTCCGCCTTGATTGGTCGCGTGGAGCCGACGCGCTCGAACTCCCGTTCCTCCAGGACGCGCAGCAGCGGCGCCTGGAGCGCCAGCGGGATCTCGCCCACCTCGTCGAGAAACAGGGTGCCTCCCTGCGCCGCCTCGACCTTGCCGATCTTGCGCTCGACCGCCCCCGTGAACGCGCCCCGCTCATGGCCGAAGAGCGCGCTCTGCAGGAGCGACTCGGAGAGCGTGGCGCAGTTGACCGCCACGAACGGCTTGCCGGCGCGCAGGCTGCCGCGGTGGAGGGCGCGCGCCGCCAGCTCCTTGCCGGTGCCGCTCTCGCCGCGCAGCAGCACGGTGGAGCCGGTGGGAGCGATGCGCGCGAGCAGCCGCTGGGTCTCGCGGATCGCTGAGCTCTCGCCGACCATCCCGGCGTCCAGAGCGCCTTCGATCCGCTGCTTCTCGTCCTCCAGCGCTTCCAGGTACCGGACGTTGGCGAGCGCCGCCGCGGCGATGCCGGCTGCGGCCGTCGTCAGCTCCAGATGGCGCTCGTCGAAGCGGGCTCCCGGCTCGCGGGTGTCCAGGTAGAGAACGCCCAGCACTCCCTCCCGGCCGCTCAACGGCGCGGCGAGGAGCGACCGCAGGCGGGCGGCGTGCACGCTGTCGACGCCTTCCCAGCGTTCGCCTTGCAACGCGTCGTTCACCACGATCGCCGAGCGGTCCGCCGCCACCCGCTCGATCACGGTGCGAGAGATGGAGAAGGCTTCGATCCGTCCCCGGCGGTCGAGCGCGGAGGCGACGAAGAAGGCGCCCGTCGGATCGAGGAGGAGCAGGGCCGCGCGCTCGGCGGGAACGGTCTCCAGCGCCAGCTCGAGCAGGCGGCGGGCGAGCGGCGCCGTGGCCCGCAGCTCGTGGAGAGCGTTGGCGATCCGCAGCAGCGCCTGGAGATCCCGCTGGACCCTGGCCCTGGCCGGCAGATCCTCGGCGAGCCCGAAGAGATCGAAATGATCCGTCGCGAGATGGATCGTGGTCTCCGCGGGCCAGGGGCCGTCGTCGACGAGGACGGCATCGCTGGCGTCGCTCGGCGTGTCGACGCGGAGGTGGACGAGAAACATGGAGGCGCCGATGGTGACCCGGTCGCCATGCTCCAGGAATCGCTCGCCGATCGGCACGCCGTTGACGAAGGTGCCGTGGCGGCTTTCCAGATCGCGGAGGAGAAACCGGCCATCTCTCGTCTCGATCGCGCAGTGCTGCCGGGAAGTGGCGAGGTCTCGCAGGTAGATGTCGGCCGCATGGTCACGGCC
>DATBAW010000290.1:0-4834 GCA_036271335.1 Thermoanaerobaculia bacterium | reverse complement strand
GAGGCTGGGAGAAGAGGGCCGGGGTGATGAGGGCCTTCTCCCCCTCTACCGCACCTTCACCTCCATCGTCCCCCGCTCCCCCGTCGCCCGGATCGCCGGGTTGTACATCGCCTCCACCTGCACCGGCGGCAGCCGGAACTGCCCCGGCGCCACCGCCCGCACCAGCGTGTAGAAGGTCTGCCAGGAATCGGCTGGCAGGTCGGCGAAGAGGAGGATGCGGTCGTCGCGCAGGTCCATGTAGCGCGGCTGGAGGTTGGCGTCGGTCACCCAGGGGAGTTGCTCGGTGCTCTGGAGGCGCGGATTCTCCACCTCCAGCCCCGAGGGGAGAAGGTTGACGATCACCACGTTCTGGATCGCCCCGCTGACGCTCCGCACCTTCGTCTTGATCGCCACCAGATCCCCCTGCCGGACGTTGTTGAGGTCGATCGCCTTGCCGTCGCGGTCGAGGAATTCGCGCTGGATTTCCATCCCCTTGGCGGCCGGCTGGAAGGCGTCATCCTTCTGCACGCCGCGCGTCATCACGCTGTAGAAGGCCGCCCCCGGCTTGTAGCCCGCGTTCATCTGGAGGCGGATCGGGCCATTCCCCACGATCGGCGGAAAAGTGAGGGTCTTGTTGTCGAACGCGCCGATCTTCTTGTCGCCCACGAAGAGCGTGCCGCTGTAGGGGGGCTGCTGGGCCTGGTTGCGGATGAACTGGCCGATCGCCAGCAGCGTGAAGCTCTCCTCCTGGGTGGTCCACCCGTCGTCCGCGCGAGCGTCCCGGGCCAGCCGGTCGAGCAGGGCGGGGATCTTCGGGCTCTTCGGATCGGCGTCCATCAGCGCCAGCAGCAGCAGCGCCCGGTTGCGGATCGCCGAGTCGAAGTTGCCGCCGGTCTGGCGCTGGATCTCGGCCACGTCGCCGAGGTTGGCGGTGAGGCTCTGCGTCGCCCGCGGGTTCCCCGCCGAGGCGTAGGCCGCCGCCAGCAGCGCCCGCGACTCGGGCGCCAGGTTCTTCAGCTGCTTCTGGCGCAGGAAGTCCATCGTCCCCAGGTCGGCCTTTGCCGCGCGGGCCAGCACGTAGAGACCGTAGACCGTCCGCTCGAGCTCCTCGCTGCCGTAGGTCCCCTTGGCTTTGACCTCGCCGGCGAGCCAGATCAGGGCGTTGCGATAGAGGCCGTCCTCCACCGGATGCCCCGCCCGCCGCGCCTCGACCAGGAAGTGGGTGGCATACACGCTCGCCCACGGGCTCACCGTCTGCTCCCCCTGCCAGAGCGAGAAGCCGCCGCCGGGGAGCTGCATCGAGGCGATCCGCCGGAGCCCCGCCTGCACCAGCGTGGCGGGATCGGCGTGGCCTTTCTTCGGGTCGAGGAGCTCGGGATCGAGCGCCTTGGCGATGTCCCCGAGGTAGATCAGCGGGAAGACCGTCGACGTCGTCTGCTCAAGGCAGCCGTAGGGGTAGTGGAGCAGGTTCTCGAGCTTGCCCGCGAACTGCACGATGGGGATCGGGCTCACCCGCACCACGCGCCGCAGTGTCTCGGGACGATATGTGTCCAGGTTCTTGCCTGCCACCTCGACCGACGCGCCGCCCACCGCGCCGGCGTCCTCGACGGAAATCGGCGGCAGGTCGGGCCGGATCGACACCTCCGTCGTCGACTTCGATTTTTCGCCGTTCCCCGACGCCGTGGCCAGGAAGGTGACGGTTCCCTCCGTATTGCCGCTCTTGACGGTGAAGTAGACCGTCCGCTCTCGCCCCACGGGGATGTCCACCGCCTGTGTGGGCTTCTCGATTTGTACTCCTCCTTGAGCCGTCAGTCCGACCTGGATCGAGCCCGCCTTCGCCGTGTCGTTCCGCACCGTCACCGGCACCTGCAGGGTCTCGCCGAAGGAGAGGATGCGCGGCAGGGTGGGGAGGAGCACCAGCGGGTCTCGGACGCGGGTGAGGCGGTACGACGAGCCGAAGCGGTCGTCGTCGATCGCCACGGCCATGATCCGCAGTGCCCCCTGGAACTCGGGGACCTTGAACGAGACCTTGGCGTTCCCGTCCTTGTCCGCCGTCAGCGGGCCGGACCAGAAGGCGACCGGCTGCACGCGGCGGATCCCTTCCGTCCGCACGTACTGGTTCGCCTCCGCCCCCTCGCCGCCGCCGGGCGTCAGACTCTTGAGCTCCGGCAGCAGCTGGCTGAAGGTGTCGTAGGAGCTCACCCCCAGCGCCAGCTTGCGGTAGAAGAAGTCGAACGGCTCCGGCGTCTTCTGGGCGATCAGTTGGAGGATCCCCTCGTCCACCGCCGCCACCGTCACCACCGCGTTGGGCGCCGCCTTGACCGTGATCGCGAGGTCGCGCCCCGGCCGCATCTGGTCGGGCGCCACGATCTGAGGTGCCAAGTGATTCGCCGTCCGGTTCACCGAGATCGGTACCGCTCCGAACGCGCGGCCGGCCGAGCCGGGCTCCAGCGCGCCCACCGGCCGGATCAGCGTCGCCGTGACGTAGGCGTTGGGACGGTACTCGCCGCGGATGGGGATCTCGATCTTCGCCGTGTTCCCCTTGAGGTCGTAGATCTGCGTATCGAGCACCTTGTCGCGCTCCACCGTCAGCAGGATCTTGCCGGGGAAGGGGGCCCGTATCTGCACCACGGCCTTGTCGCCGGCCGCGTATTCGGTCTTGTCGAGATCGAGCTCCAGCCGCGCCGGGTTCTTGATCGCCCACGGCGACGTCCCCCAGCCGGCGGCGTAGAACTCGACCGCCGCCGAGGCCTGCGTGTCCGCGTCGGTCAACACCAGCCGGTAGCTGCCGTAGCTCTTCGGCGTGACCTGGAAGGTGCCGCGCGATTTGCCTGCCGGGATCGCCTGCGACGAGATCAAACGCGGATCGCGCGTCGTCTCATACCGCCAACCGCCGGCCGGCGTCTTGCGCAGCACCGTGTTCCAGCGGTCCTCGAAGAGATCGGCCCGGAGAGCCTTCCCCGGCACCTCCTTCCCCTCGGGAGACACCACCACGAACTCGAACCCGGTGGGCTTCCCAGGATCGGCGAAGCCCTCTCCTCCCGCGCTGCCAGCCCGCCGCAGACCCACGTACGCCGGGTAGGGGTGAACCTGCAACCGCTGCATCGCCGCCACCCCGCGCCCTCCCTGTTCCTGCACCCGCGCGGTGATCACCGCCTCCAGCGAAGAGGGGACCGGCGCGCCGGCCGGCATCTCGACCTTGAACTCGGACCGGCCCTCGTCGTCGAGCTTGGCCGTGGTCGAGAGGACCTCCTTGTCCTCCAGCTTGCGGTCGTCGTTGCGGAAGCTGAACCCCTCGAACCCCTTGGGCGCGAAGGTCGAGTCGACCAGCCGCACCCGCGACTCCGCCGGCAGCCCCGCGGCCGGCGCGCCGAACAGGTAGCTCGACTGCACCTGGTAGGCGAGCGTCTGCCCGGGCCCGACCTTCTCCTTGGGAGGCGCGATCGCCACCGAGATCCGGTCCGGCACGAACTCCTCCACCTGGAACCGATACTGGCCGATCACCTTCTGCGCCACCTCCAGCTCCAGCGTGTGCGGACCGGTCAGCGAATAGGCGGGCAGATCGAGCTGGAACGACGCCAGCCCCTTGTCGCCGGCTTTTTCCCCAATAATCACCTTCCGGACCTCCAGCTCCCGCCCCTGCGGATCGCGGTGGCGGAGGAGCGCCGGCATCGACGGCGGCGCGTGCAGGGCGCCATCGCGCACCAGCGCCAGTCCCTGCAGCGTCTCGCCCGGCCGGTAGATGTCGCGCTCGCCGTAGAGGAACGCCGTGTACCCCGAGCCGCCTTCGCCAGTCGCCTCCGCGCCGCCCACGTCCAGACCGGTCGTGTCCACCGTCATCGTGTTGAGCAGGAGGAACGAGAAGTCGTCCCCCTTCTCGATCGTCACCATGTACGGCGTCCCCTTGGCGAGCGCCTTGGCGTCGTCGGTCCGCCAGACTCCCGAGGCGTCCGTCCGCCCCGAGGCCATCGCCTGGTTTTGATCCGAGATCAGCGTCACCTTGGCGTCCGCGACCGGCGCCAGGTCCTTGATCGACGACACCCAGACCATGAACTGCCCCGGGCCCTTCTTGGCGACCGCGCCGAGGTCGGTCAGCAGCAGCCAGCGCTGATTCGCCTCGTTGTCGTCCGGCTTGCTTACCGACACGCGGTAGAGCCCCGGCTGCTTGGTGTCCACGAACTTGTCGAGATCGAGGGGGTAGATCCGCTTCTTGTTCTTGTGGCCGCCGACCTTGAGCGTCTCCTCCTTCAGCCGGTCGCCGAGGGCGTGATTGAGCTCGCCGGCGTAGCCGTACTCGTCCTCGAAGAAGCCGCCGTACTGGAAGAGGAAGAAGAGGTTGTTGAGATAGACGCGGTCGATCGTCATCTTCACTTCGGGCGTGTTGACCGCCTCCAGCGCGACCGCGTGCTGCCCCTGGCTCCAGAGGAACATCCCCTGGCTCTGGAAGCCGACCGTGGGCTCGAGATCGGGAAGCTCGACGTCCTGCTGGAAGTCCTCCTGGAGCACGGCCTCGTCGGTGGCGGGCATCCCCTTGCCGATGGCGAGGGAGTAGGTCGATCCCGGCTCCATCTCGCCGGTGATCGACAGCTCGTTGCGCTCGGCGGCCAACCGGATCTGGACGGCCGGATCGAGCTTCACGTACTTCTCGGCGACGGCGGCCGAGATAGGGGAGGAGAACGTCACCTTGATCGTCGACTCGTGCGGCCCGGGCACGGCCTCGACGTTGCGGACGGAGAGCTTGGTGCTCGACCCGACCGCGATCTCCTTGGCGTACTCCTCGCCGAGCGGCGCGTTCCCCTGGGCGGGGGTGAGGGTGGCGGCGATCGTGAGCTTGATCTTCCGCTCGTCCTTCTTC
>DATBAW010000289.1:0-17142 GCA_036271335.1 Thermoanaerobaculia bacterium | reverse complement strand
CGGGCGGCGGCATGATCGCGCACTTCCCGCCCGGGGTGCTCACCAACTTCGGTCCGGCCCTCCGCGACCCGATGGGACGCATTCACTGGGCCGGTTCGGAGTCCTCCTCGGCGTTCCACTGTTCGATCAACGCCGCCATCGAGTCGGGGGAGCGGGTCTGCAGGGACATCGTGGCGGCGGAGTCGGGGGTGACCGAGGTGCCGTAGCCATGGCGGCGCTCGAAGACGGGGCCGCTCCAGGCGATCCCTCGTCCCTGTCGCGCGACGGCGGTTCAGCCGCGCGCGCCGCTCACATCCGTTCGAGACTCGGATCGGGTCCGCCGGCCCAATGCGCGCGGAATTCCTTCTCCGCCTGAGCCGCGCCCTCCTGCAGATGGACCGCGATCTGCCACAATCCGTAGTAGGCCCAGCCGCTGCCCGGAAAGATGTCAGAACGGTTGGTCCTGGCATCGAGGCTCGCACGCAGCTCGGTCTGAGCCAAGCGCAGATTGTTCTTGTCGCCTCTGGCGATGCCTCGGCGGATGAGCATCGCCGCATGAGATTGATGCAGCGAATAGAGCCAGTCCGGCGGCTCGTCATAGGGAAGAGCGCGCTGCAGCTCGACGGCGGCCTGCGTGTGACGTAGCGCGTCTTCCCATTTTTGGGACAACGCCGCGAGCCGGGCCTTTACGAGATTGTCCTCGATGGCGGCCATGCACAATCCCGTGTCGCCGTTCGCGGCGGCTGCCCGATGGCAAGCGGCATCTGGATTGGGATTGAGACCGGGATAGGCCTGCAAGACCTGCACGAACCTCGACAGCGACCTGGCCGGGTTCTCCCCGCTCCACACATCGGCCATCACCTGCGTATAGGCGTAGGCGACGTTGGCGCGCGGCTGCTTGTCGAAAGCCGCGGGCACCTGGAATTTGCGGATCTCCTCCGGCCTCGCGAAGTTCACGCGCGCCAGGTAATAGACCTCGCGATACTTGTCGGCGCGATAGCCCTGCGGATCGGGCGGCGGCGCGTCATAGAGCCTCTTGGCCGCCGCCTCCAATCGCTCCCTGTCGCCATACAAAGTCGCGGCCGCGGCGAGGAAATGCAGGGTATGCGGATAGTAGCCGTAGCGGTAGCGGTCGCCGTCCGGGTGGTCGAGCTTGTTGCCGGGATCCTTGAAATATCTTTCGTCGGTTTCCGAGGCGTCGACATTGGCCTGAATCGCGCCGCGCATGTCGCCGATGCGGTAATAGATATGCGACGGCATATGGACGAGATGACCGGCATTCGGCGCCAGCTCGGCGAGCTTCCTGGCGCGCGCGTCGGCGCGGCCGGGATCTTCCGAGAGCTCCGTCAGGTGGATGTACCAATGGATCAGGCCGTTGTGCGAGGGATAGCTCTTCATCAACCGTTCGAGCGTATCGCGCGCGATCAGGAACTTGTCTTTCTCGGGCAGCTTCCAGGGCGTGAGATTGAGAATCGAATCGACGAAGAGCACGCCAATGTTCGGATTTTCGGGATTGGCGAACATGATCCTGTGCATCGCTTCGTAATAGTCGCGACTGCGCCGGTTGCGGCATTGCTCGTCCTTGTCGACGGGAGAGCACGTCTGCGAGCGCTTCGCGGTAGCCTCGATCAGATTCGCCAGCAGGCCGGCAGGCTTCAGCCCCCGCGCCTTGTCGAGCCAACGATTGGCGGCAACGCGATCGAGCTCGAGCTCGCTGGTCATGTTGATGTCGGTGCCGAGCGGCACCGCGGCGCCCCAATCGCACCAGGCGCAAGGCAGGTGCTTCTCCTCCCCGAGCGCGGCCGCATAGCGAAAGGCGCGATAGGATTCGCGGTTGTTGAACCCCATGTAGAACCTGAGGCCCTGGTCGAAATAGGCCTGCACATCCTTGTCGTCGCTCGCCTTGATGCTGACGGTGCCGATCTTCTCGAACCGTGGCGGCTTGGGCGGATCGTTCGCGGTCAGGCAGACGAGCGGCAGAGGCCCGCTCGACGAATCGAGCATCAGCATGCCCGGCATTTTCATCGCCATCGCCATGGGCGGCCGGGAGGCGGCCGCGAAGAACGGCTTGCAGTCGCCGGCCAGATCGGCCTGCGACGGCCGCGCCAGACCCAGAAGGACCGCCGACAACGCCGCGAGCTTGAACGACATTCTCATGCCTGCCTCCCGCTTGTAGAGAGAAGTGAGCTTACTTTATCCTGAGGTTGATTTCTACCTGCCGTTCCTTATCCCCGCGACGACGACGGCGAGTCAGCCAGACAGGTGCCAAGTCGACGAGAAGGCCGATAAGCGTTCGGGGGCGGATCCTGAAACTTCCATCCATTCCAGGCGTATCTGAGTCACCTAGAGGGAGATCCCGCGCATGCGCAAAGCGACGCTCGCCGTACTGTTGACCCTGTTCGTCTCGACCACCGCCGCCGTCCGCGCCGACGACGCCCCCAAGGGCGACAAACCGATGGGCGACAAGGGCGGGGACAAGGCCGCGCCGGCGCCGGCGCCACCCCGCAAGTTCGTCACCCACCACCGCTTCACCGCCGGCGGAGCGGACGTCCCCTATACGGCCACGGCGGAGGACATCGACCTCAAGGACCGCGACGGCAAGCCCACGGCGCGCTTCTTCACGATCTCCTACCTCGCGGAGGGGGTGAAGCGGCAGGAGGACCGGCCGATCACGTTCTTCTTCAACGGCGGACCGGGCTCCTCCTCGGTCTTTCTGCACCTCGGTTTCGTCGGCCCCAAGCGCATCGACATCCCGAGCGACGCGCAGGACCCGGGCGCGCCGCCCTACCGGCTCAAGGACAACCCGTCGAGCCTGCTGCGCGTCACCGACCTCGTCGAGGTCGACCCCATCGGCACCGGCTTCAGCCGCGCGCTCGGCGACAAGAAGGACTCCGACTACTGGGGCTACGACGAGGACGCCGACTCCGTGGCTGACTTCATCCGCGCCTTCCTCACCGTGCACGACCGCTGGAACTCGCCCAAGTACATCCTAGGCGAGAGCTACGGCGGCATCCGCGGCTCGATGCTCGTACCGCGGCTCCAGGGGCAGCTGAACATCGGCCTCAACGGCGTGATCCTCATCTCGCCGGCGATCAACATGGGCGCCCTCCCCTTCAACACCGGCGGCAACGATCTCACCTACGCCACGCACCTGCCGACGCTCGCCGCGACGGCGTGGTACCACAAGAAGCTTCCGGATTCCTGGCCGAGCCTGCCGGCGCTGCTGACTGAGGTCGAGCAGTTCGCCTCCGGCGAATATCTGCAGGCCCTCTTCCGCGGCGATTCGCTCTCGGCGGCGGAAAAGGATCAGATCGCCGACAAACTGCACCGTTACACGGGCGTGTCCAAGCAGTACATCCTCAACAGCGATCTTCGCCTTTACGCCCTCCGCTTCGCCAAGGAGCTGATGCGGGACGAGGGGATGGCCACGGGCATCCTCGACAGCCGTTACGCGCAGAAGGAGCTCGACAACGCCTCGGAGCTCCCCAACAGCGATCCGTTCGACGCCAAGACGGGGCCGATCTACGTCTCGCTCTTCCACCAGTACCTGCGCGATGAGCTCGGCGCCGACATCCAGGAGCCCTACCTGCCCCAGAACGGCGACGCCAACCAGGGCTGGAAGCGGCGGAAGAACGCGACCGGCGCCTTTGCCGGCTTCGTCGACGTCACCAGCGACCTGGCGCAGGGCACCAAGGACAACGAGGCGCTGCGCGTGTTCACCGCCAACGGCTACTATGACCTGGCGACGGCCTACTTCGCCAACGCCTACATGATGCATCACAGCGGCATCGACCCGGCGCGGTTGACGGTCCGGAAATACCCGGCGGGGCACATGATGTATCTCAATCAGGGCTCGCTCGAGCAGCTGTCGAAAGACGTCGGGGACTTCATCCAGGGAAAGTGAAAGGACGTGAGCTCGCGGCGGCTGCCGCTTGACAGTCCCCGCGCCATGGAGCAAACTTGCGCGCGCGCTTTTGCGCAATCTTTCACTGAACCGGAGGGTCTATGAAGAAAACCTTCAAGAAACTCAATCTCGCCAAGGAAACGATCGGCGAATTGGACACCCTGGGAGCCGTCGTCGGGGGCGCCGCCACCACCACCTCTTCCCTTTGCACCAGGACCTGCACCACCAGCCACAACACCTGCACCACCTTTTTGTGCTGATGAATCTCGACCCTCTGGGTTGAGCCGTCGGTTCGAGCCCTCTCAGACTTGCCGTGCGGTGCAAGATCTGAGAGGGCCTCGCCGCGTTCGCCGAGGACGACGATCGGTTTTCCGATCACCTCCATGGGCAGACTTGGGGTTTGCTCCCGTGGCGAGACAACGCATACCCTTCCGGAATGCCGTCGCGCCGCCGCATCCAGTTTCCCCCCGCGAGCTGGGCCTCGCCCGACGGAGTGATCGCGGTGGGAGGGCATCCGGACGCGGAAACGCTGAAGGCCGCGTACTCGCAGGGGATCTTCCCCTGGCCGCACGAGGGGGTACCGCTGCTCTGGTTCTCGCCGGATCCCCGCTTCGTGCTGACGCCGGAATCGGCGCACGTCGCGCGGTCGCTGCGCCGGGAGATGCGGCGCGGCACCTTCGGCGTCCGCGCCGACACCGCGTTCCGCGAGGTGATCCGCGGCTGCTCGACGAGGCCGCGGCCGGGCCAGGACGGCACCTGGATCACCGAGGAGATGATCGCCGGCTATACCGCGCTCCATGAACAGGGGCTGGCGCATTCGATCGAGGCCTGGCGGGATGGCCGGCTGGTCGGCGGCCTGTATGGGATCGCGCTCGGCGGCGTCTTCTTCGGCGAGTCGATGTTCGCCCTCGAGCCGAACGCCTCGAAGGTCGCCTTCGCCACCCTGCTCGCCAATCTGATCCGCTGGGGCTTCGCGCTGGTCGACTGCCAGGCCTATACGGACCACTTGGCGACCTTCGGCGCGGTCGAGGTGCGGCGCTCGCGCTTCCTCTCCGCCCTCAAGCAGGCCCTGCGCGCGCCGACGCGGCCAGGGCCCTGGACCCTCGACGTCGCGCCGGCGGAGGCGGCCGTGGCGTTCGCGCGCCTCCGGGAGGATGTGCCGCCATGACCACCATGAATTGCCGCGCCGGCTGCGGAGCCTGCTGCATCGCGCTCTCGATCTCCTCGCCGATCCCCGGGATGGCGGAGGGCAAGCCGTCCGGCGTCCGTTGCGTCCAGCTCAGCGACGACAATCTCTGCCGGCTGTTCGGTCACCCGGACCGCCCCGAGGTCTGCGTCCGCCTGCGCCCGTCCGCCGAGATGTGCGGCGAGACGACCGAGCACGCCCTGGCCTACCTCTACGAGCTCGAACGGGTGACCGCTCCCGGGCGGCGTCCCGACGAGCCCTGAGACCGTCTGCAATCAGTTTCCACGCTGATCCTTGAACCGCCACCGCTCCCGGCGGGACTCAACGGTGGGGGAGTGCCGTATTTCCACTTCACAGCGATTTCTCTATGATGACCCGGCAGGTCATCTTTTTCATCAGCAGCTCGTTGCGCGGTTCCTTCCTGTTCCGACTGCATAAGGAGATCGTCATGGCGGAAGATCGTGATGAAGCGAGGCGAGGAGAAGAAGAGAAGAGCCCGGCAGCGGTGAGCCGGAGAGACTTTCTGCGCCTGGGGGCCGCGGCGGGAGCGGCCGTTCCCCTGGCCGGCCTGATGGCGGAGTCGGCGGCCAGGGCCGCCGAGCTGCCACAGCTGAGCGAAAAGGCGGTGCAGATCGAGGAGGCCACCATCGCCGGCCTGCAGGCGGCGATGACGCGAGGGGGCCTGTCGTCGGCCGATCTCGTCGACATGTATCTGGAGCGGATCTCGTCGCTCGACGAGAGCGGTCCACGGATCAACGCGGTCCTCCAGGTCAATCCCGATGCGCGGCGGATCGCCAGGGCGCTCGACAGCGAGCGCAGGCAGGGGCACGTGCGCGGCCCGCTGCACGGCATCCCGGTGATGCTCAAGGGGAACATCGACACCGCCGACCGGATGCAGACCACGGCCGGCTCGCTCGCCCTGGTGGGGACGCCGCCGCATCAGGACTCCACGGTGGCCGCCCGGCTGCGCGCCGCGGGCGCGGTGATCCTCGGCAAGACCAATCTCTCGGAGTGGGCCAACTTCCGCGGCAACAACGCCACCAGCGGCTGGAGCGGCGTCGGCGGGCTGACCCGCAACCCCTATGTACTCGACCGCAACACCAGCGGCTCCAGCTCGGGCTCGGCGGCGTCCGTCTCCGCCAACCTGGTCACCGCCGGGCTCGGCACCGAGACCGACGGCTCGATCATCAGCCCGGCGAACAACAACGGCGTCGCCGCGATCAAGCCGACGGTGGGCTTGACCAGCCGCGCCGGCGTCGTCCCGATCTCCCACACGCAGGACACGGTCGGACCCCATGCCCGCACCGTGGCCGATGCCGCGGCGATGCTCAGCGCGCTGGTCGGCGTCGACCCCCGCGATCCCCAGACCGCGGCGAGCGCCGGGAAGTTCTCCACCGACTACACCCAGTTCCTCGATCCCCACGGCCTGCGGGGGGCGCGCATCGGCGTGCTCCGCACTTTCTACACCGGCTACAGCGTGCCGACCGACGCTCTGTTCGAGGAGGCGCTCGACGCCCTGACGGCCGCCGGCGCGACGCTGGTCGATCCGGCCGATCTGCCGACGATCAACGACCTGCTCAACGACAGCTCCGAGACCATCGTGCTGTTCTATGAGTTCAAGCGAGACCTCAACGCCTACTTGGCGACCCGCACGGGGGTGCCGATCAAGACCCTGGCCGACGCCATCGCGTTCAACAACGCTCACGCCGCCCAGGAGCTGCAGTACTTCGGCCAGGAGGAGTTCCTGCTCTCCGAGTCCGATCCCTTCACCGCCGACCAGTATCAGGCGGCCCTGATCCAGGGGCATCAGCTGGCGGGAGCCATGGGGATCGACGCCGCGCTGGCGAACTTCAACGTCACCGCCCTGGTCGCCCCCAGCGGCAGCCCCGCCTGGACGACCGACCTGATCAACGGCGATCATTTCGGCGGCTCGAGCACCTATCCGTCGGCGGTGGCCGGATATCCGATCGTCAACGTCCCGATGGGCCTGGTGGCGAACCTGGTGCCGGTGGGCCTGAGCTTCATCGGCACGGCGTACAGCGAGCCGACGCTGATCAAGTATGCCTATGCCTACGAGCAGGCGACCAGGCTGCGGCGCAAGCCGACCTACCTGCCGACGATGCCGTTCCCCAACGGCCAGCCGGCCTTCACCTCCAGCACGGCCGCCGGAGCCGCGTCCGCCGCGGTGCCGCCGCGCCTGGAAGCGCTGATGGACCGGCTGTCCGTCACGCCGCGCTTCCGCACGATCCTCCGCAATCTTTGATCCCTACGGTTGACCTGAACGGCCGGCGCGAGCCCTCTCGCGCCGGCCTCGTCAGGACGTCGGCGGCGCGACGGGCACCAGACGATCCCGGCGGGAGATCAGCACCACCACGATCCCGGCCATGATCGCCACGTCGGCGACGTTGAAGATGCCGGTGTGGAGCGGTCCAAGGCCCAGGCTGACGAAGTCGATCACCCGGCCATGGTTGGCGATGCGGTCGATCCAGTTGCCGAGGCCGCCGGCGAGGAAGAGGGAGAAGCCGATCCGCTGCAGCGTGGTCAGGTTGCGCGACCGGATCAGGAAGGCGAAGAGGGCGAGCTGGGTCACGCCCACCAGGACCACGCCGAAAAGGTAGCGGATGCCGGGCGGCAAGCCCGCGCCGAGGCTGAGAAAGGCGCCGGGGTTCTCGGTGTACTGGAGCCGCACCGCGCCGTTGAGGTACAGCACCGGCGGCGAGAACGCCAGCGCCCCTCTCGCCATCGCCTTCACGGCCTGATCACAGCCGATACAACAGAGGAGAACGAGAAGGACGAGGAGGAGCTGGAGAGGCTTCTTCATCCGATGCCTGCCGTATTCAATTGTAACCGATGCCAGAGCGGTTAGCGTCGGTCCGCCTTCTGGACGCTCCCGCGGCGCGCCGCGAGGGCGATCGGCAGGCCGATGAGGAACATGTGCACGATCAGGCCGGTGATGACGACGGCGGGCGGAAAGGCCTTCCGCGGCTGGGTCCGGGAGAGAGGGAGGACGACGAGGTTCATCACCGCGTAGATCACGGCGCCATAGGCGATGCCCCAGGCGACGGGCCAGCGGACCAGGGTTGGGAGGCGCCGGCTGGCGAGGACGAAGACCGCCGCCGCCGTGAGGGCGATGCCGAAGTGCGTGACCAGCCCCAGCACCGCCGCCGGAACTCCGCCGTCGAAGGCCGCCTTACCGAGCCAGCCGCTGGCCACGGATTGCAGGATGCGGATCGGAGCGATGCCGCTGCGGTAGTAGGAGAACATGGTGGCGTAGGTGATGTCGAAGCATCCGGCCACCAGGCCGCCGAGGAGAATGGACGGTAGGACGCGTCTGCTCATTTCGCCTTCACCTCCGTCCAGAGCTCGTCGATCAGCTGCGTCGTCGTCCCCAGATCCTCGATCAGCTCGCAGCGGTCGAGAACGGCTTTCGGCGGGTAGATCGAGGGGTCCTGGCGGATGCCGGCGTCGACCATCGGCTGGGCGGCGAGGTTGGCGCCGGCGTAGTGGACGCCGTTGACGATCGTGGCCGCCACGTCGGGTTTCATGACGTAATCGAGAAACTCGTAGGCGGCATCCACGTTGCGGGCGTCCTTGGGGATGGCGAGGTTGTCGATCCAGAGGGTTCCTCCCTCTTTCGGCACGACGTAGGCGAGCCGGCCCGGCTCCTTGGCCACCGCCGCGGCGATCTCGCCGTTGAACCCCTGCGCCAGGTCGACGTCGCCGGCCGCCAGCAGGTTGGCGAAATCCGAGCTGTTGTAGGTGCGCACCAGCGCCTTCTGGGCCTTCAGCATGTCCGCCGCCTTGCGGAGCATCGCCGGGTCCTTCTCGTTGATCGATCGCCCCATCAGCTTCAGCGCCGCGCCGAAGGCCTCGCGGGGATCGTCGAGCATCAGGATGCGTCCGGCGTATTTCGGATCGAACATCACCTGCCAGCTGTCCACGATTCCCTGCACCTTCTTCTTGTCGAAGCCGATCCCGGTGGTCCCCCAGAGATAGGGGATCGAGTGGGCGTTCTTCGGATCGAATTTCTGGTCGAGGAGGCGCGGATCGAGGTTCTTGAAGCGGGTCAGCCGCGAGTGGTCGAGCGCCCGCACGAGCCCTTGCGGGATCAGCGTCTTCAGCATGTAGTCCGACGGCACCACGATGTCGTAGCCGGCCACGCCGGACTGCAGCTTGGCGAGCACGGCCTCGTTGGAATCATAGGTGTCGATGTTGACCTTGATGCCGGTCTGGCGCTGGAAATCGTTGATCACGCTCTGCGGCAGGTAGTTCGTCCAGATATAGATGTTGAGGACCTTGCCGGCGGACGATCCCTTGCCGCACGCGGCCAGAGCCAGGACGGCGGCCAGGAGGAGGAAGACGCGGAGCGAAGTTTTCATGACGATCCTTTTCCCAATCCTTTTCCCGATTCTTTTCCCGATTCTTTTCCCAATAAACGCTGAGCGATCACGATCAGGCCGATCGTCACCGCCAGCAGCAGCGTCGAGACGGCGTTGACCTCGGGGGTCACGCCGACCTTCAACATCGAATAAATGTAGAGCGGCAGAGTGGTCGCGCCCACGCCGGCCACGAACGAGGTGATGACGTAGTCGTCGATCGACAGGGTGAAGACGAGCAGGGCGGCGGCGAGGATGCCGGGGAGGGCCAGCGGCAGCGTCACGCGCCGGAACGTCTCGAACGGACCGGCGCCGAGGTCGCGCGCCGCCTCCTCCAGCGCCGGATCGAGCCCGGCGAGCCGCGCCCGCACCACGATCGCCACGTAGGAGACGCTGAACACGACGTGGGCGATCACCACCGTCGCCAGCGACAGACGGAGCTGGACGGCGCCGAAGAAGGTGACCAGCGCGGCGCCGAGCACCACCTCGGGCAGGATCACCGGCAGGTAGAGCAGCGCCTGGCTCGCCCGTTTGCCGCGGAACTCATGGCGGGTGAGCGCCAGCGCGGCCGGCGTGCCGAGGACGACGGCGAGGATCGTCGCCGACGCCGCCACCACCAGACTGTTGCGGACGGCCTGGAAGAGCCCCGGATCGTCGAGGAGCCGGCGGTACCAGTCGAGCGTGAAGCCGGACCAGACCGCCGTCTGCCGCGAGGCGTTGAAGGAGAACGCCACCAGGATGGCGATCGGCGCGTAAAGAAAGAGGTAGACCAGCGCCGTGTGCGCCGCCAGCAGCCGCTGAGACAGCGGCGTCCTCACAGCAGCTCCTCGCCGCCCCGGCGCCGGACATGGACGGCGTAGGCGAGCAGCAGCACGAGCACGGCGGCCATCAGCTCGAAGGCGAGCGCCGAGCCGAAGGGCTGATTGCGGGCGACGGCGAACTGGTTCTGGACCAGGTTGCCGAGCAGCATGCCGCGGGCGCCGCCGAGGAGATCGGAGACCACGAACTGGCCGAGGCTGGGCACGAACACCAGCACGACCCCGGCGGCGAGCCCCGGCAGGCTGAGCGGCAGCGTCACCCGCCGGAACGCCTGCGCGCCCCCCGCTCCGAGGTCGGCGGCGGCCTCGAGCAGCGAGCGGTCGAGCTTCTCCAGCGAGGCGTAGAGGGGGAGGATCATGAATGGCAGCTCGCCGTAGACGAGGCCGATCAGCACCGCCGTCTGCGTGTAGAGCAGCTCCACGGGATGGCGGACGATCCCGGTGCCCATCAGGACGAGGTTGAGCAGGCCTTCGCTGCGCAGGATGAACATCCAGGCATAGGTGCGGATCAGGAAGCTGGTCCAGAACGGTACCACCACCAGCCCCAGCAGCAGCCCCTTCCACCGCGCCGGCGCCAGGATCGCCAGGTAGTAGGCGATGGGGAAGCTGGCGGCGACCGCCAGCGCCGTGGTCAGCGCCGCCATCCAGAGCGACCGCCAGCCGATCCCGAGGTAGAGCTCCTGGAGCGACCGCGCGTAGTTGGCGAGGAAGGCGCCGGAGCGCAGGTAGGCCCAGAGGTCGCCGACCGGCGCGATCCCACCGTACGTCCCCCGCTGGGCGAAGCTGATGGCGAGCATCAGGGCGAGCGGCGCCAGGAAGAAGAGGCCGAGCGTCAGCCACACCGGCAGGAGGAGAGGCCAGACCCGGCGGGTTCCGGGGGTGGAGGAGGCGGATGGATCGGCAGCCACGGGTGTTCAGGAATCCTTAGGAGACATCGCGCTCCTCAGGCCGTATAGACGTCGCTCGCCGCCGGGAAGTCCTCCCGCAGTACCGAGCCGAAGAGGGCCAGCTCCTCGATCCGCCATTTCCGACAGAACGTCTCGATGGCTTCGAGCGGAAGGGGAAGGCGAGCCCGTGGAGGCCTCTGCAAGGTCATGGAGGGACCGTAGCCTTGGTCGTCCATGCTGTCAAGGCGCGCTGGCCAGGGCGGTTGTCTCTCCGTGAAGGAAGAGTAAACTGAGCCGCGCCCTCAAGGCGCCGCAATACAAGGAGGTTCTCTTGAAAAAGCAGGGAGCGAAGAGGTTGACGATCCAGAAGGAGACGCTGTCGGACCTGCGCGCAGTGACCGGCGGCGACGGCGACCACCGTCAGCGCACGATTGAGGACACCGTCTACCACGGCACTGGGGTATCGGTCGGCTGCACGGTGGGCTGCCCGATTCAGACCTAGAACACCCATCGTCTCGGGCGGCCCAGTCCGCCCCTTTCTCCCATCCTCGACACCCCCTTCACCCATTGGGCTAGGATTGCAGCCGCCGCGACCGAGAGGAGGGTGGCACGTGGAGGAGTCGGACAAGGAGCAGCTTCTGCCGGCGGTCTTGTGGGCACGCCTTCTGCTGATTGTCGTCTGCGCTCTTTCCGTCTGCTTCGTGACCACGGTCAATCGCGCCGCGGGCCAGCTACTTTCGATTCCCTGGATTCCTGATACCTGCATCGCCTCAGCACTCGCTTGTCTGGGGCTCTACCTTGCGATCAGACCTGCAAGGCCTTTTCGCCTTCCATTACCGGTTACGAATTGGCGACGGGTCCGCCGGCTCAGCGTGACCTGGCTCGCTGTCTGGCTCGTTGCTTCCGGCATCGGTGCTCTCGTTGTCGGGCACTGGATGCACTATCGGCTCGCAAGCACCATTCCTCAGATCGTCGGTTTCCTCGTGCTGGGGCCTTTCCAGGAAGAGCTTCTGTTTCGCGGGGTGATCTTCGAGCTCGCCGAACGCTCGACCCTCAGGGGCGCATGGTTTCCGGTTCTCGTCTCGACCGTCTTCTTCAGTCTTCACCACCTGCAGCTTCACGGGTACGTCCTGACCTCTGCGGCGCTCTCGCAGATCGCGTTCGCGATTCCCATGGGCCTGGTCTTCGGCGCTCTCCGGGCAGAGACCGGGAGTCTATGGCCATCGTTTGTCGTTCACGTTCTGACCAACCTGCCGGGCGTGTTCGGCCGATCCGCGTAAGATGCGCGATCCAGGCAGGTCCGAGAGAGGAGAGCAGGGCGTGGAGACGTCGAAGGAGGAAGCCGGCGGGGCGCCAATGGAGCAGCCTCTGCCGGCGGCGACCATCTGGTTCATGGCGATCAGCGTCGGGGTGATCGTCGCCAACATCTACTACGCCCAGCCGCTGCTGGCGGACATCGCGCGCAGTTTCCGCCTGGACGTCACGAAGGCCGGCGGCATCGCGATGCTCAGCCAGGCCGGCACCGCCCTCGGCATGCTGCTGTTCGTGCCGCTCGGGGACACCCGCGAGAAACGGACCCTGATCACCTGGCTGCTGCTGGGATCGGCGGTCTCGCTGATCCTCGTCGCCACGGCCAGGAATGCGGTCTGGCTCGGCCTCGCCAGCCTGGCGGTTGGAATGACGGGGGCGACTGTCCACATCTTCGTCCCTTTCGCCGCCCAACTCGCGCCGCCCCGCCAGCGGGGGCGCGTCGTCGGCTCGGTATTGAGCGGGCTGCTCTTCGGAGTCCTCCTGGCGCGGACGTTCAGCGGCCTGCTCGGCGCCCATTTCGGCTGGCGCGCCGTGTATGGGCTCGCCGCCGGCATGATCCTGCTGCTCGCCCTGTTCGTGCAGTTCCTGCTGCCGCGGAGCCAGCCGACGTCCAATCTTTCCTATCTCGGGCTCCTGCGCTCGATCGCCGGGCTGGTCCGCGAGCATCCGGCCCTGCGCGAGTCCGCGTTCCTGGGCGCGATGTTCTTCTGCGCCTTCAGCGCCTTCTGGACCACTCTCGTCTTCCTGCTGGAGACGCCGCCCTACCACTATGGCAGCCAGGCGGCGGGGCTCTTCGGGCTGATCGGCGCGGCGGGTGCCGCCGGCGCTCCGCTGGTCGGACGGTTCACCGACCAGTATGGCGCGCGGAAGACGATCGGCCTGGCGCTGGTGACCGTTTTTCTGGCGTACGTGCTGCTGGGCCTCACGGGAAGGTCGCTCGCCGGGCTGATCGTCGGCGTCATCCTGCTCGACCTGGGAGTCCAGTCGGGCCACGTCGCCAATCAGACGCGGATCTACGGGCTCGTTCCCGACGCGCGGAGCCGTCTCAACACCTTCTATATGGTGTGCTATTTCATCGGCGGCGCGGCGGGCTCGCTGCTCGGCGCCTGGAGCTGGCGTCTGGCGGGGTGGACCGGCGTCTGCGGCTTCGCGCTGATCGGGATCTCGCTGGCGCTGGTGTATTTCGGCGTCTCGTCGCGGTCCAGGTCATGAGGTGTTTGGAAGGTGCCTCCCTATTGTAGAGACGCCCCGTGGGGCGTCTCCGAAGCGGCGGCACCGGTGCCCGACGTCGGGCCGTTGGGGCGTCTGAACCGTCGTCTCCGCCTCGGAGACGCCCCACGGGGCGTCTCTACATTACATTCACTCCCGCAGCAGCACGCTGTGTCTAGCGTCCCAGCCCAGGAAGGCCGGGCTGCCCGTCGAGAAGGGGAGGCTGTCGCCGGCGGCGCCGGAGTTCTGGGCGAGGACGGTGAAGCGCTCGCCGTCGCGGTCGCGGACGATCCACTCGGTGCTGGCGCCGTGGTAGACGCGGTCCTCGACGGTCACCGCCACCGAGACCTCGGCGGGGAGGGGGACGGCGCGCAGGGCGAGCTTCTCGGGGCGGACCACGAAGCGCACCGGCTCGCGGCGCAGGCGGGAGGCGTCGGCGGCCGGCACGGCGAGCTCGGTGCCGTCCGGAAGCTGGAGATGGAGGACGCCGTCGGCGCTGCGCCGCACCTGGGCGGTAAAGACGTTGGAGGCGCCGAGGAAGCGGGCGACGAACTCGGTCTCCGGCGCCTCGAACACGCCGGCGGGGGGCCCCACCTGCTCGACCCGCCCCTGGCTCATCACCGCGATCCGGTCGCTCATCGCCAGCGCCTCCTCGCGGTCGTGGGTGACGAAGACGAAGCTGATCCCGAGCTCGCGCTGCAACTGTTTGAGCTCCACCTGCACCTCGCGCCGGAGGTTGGGGTCGAGGGCGGCGAGCGGCTCGTCGAGCAGCAGCACCTGCGGCTCCAGCACCAGCGCGCGCGCCAGGGCCACCCGCTGCCGCTGACCGCCGCTCAACTGGTCGGGACGGCGCGCCGCGAGATCGCCCAGCCGCACCAGGGCCAGCGCTTCGGCGACCTTCGCCCGCTGCGCCGGCCGCGGCAGCGCCTTGTAGCGCAGGCCGAAGCCGACGTTCTCCTCGACCGTCAGGTGGGGGAAGAGCGCGTACTGCTGGAAGACCATGTTGACCGGCCGCCGGTGAGGAGGTACCTGCGTCACGTCCCGCCCCTGGATGCGGAGGGTGCCCGCGCTCGGCGCCTCGAAGCCGGCGATCATCCGCAGCAGCGTCGTCTTGCCGCAGCCGCTCGGCCCCAGCAGCGCGAACAGCTCGCCGCGGCCGATCGCCAGCGACACGCCGTCGACCGCCGTCACGGTGCCGAAGCGCTTGGTGACGTCCTGGATCTCGACGCTGGGTGGAGGAGAGGTGCTCATCGTGCGGCGCGCTGCGCGCTGATGATACCGCGCTCGTGGCGAGCCCTGTTGGAACGGCTCCGGCGGCAGGCTCCCGAAAGCCCACCGCCGGCTCCAGCAAACAAAAGATTCACGCGCCTAGGGTTGACTCCATTTACGCACCGGAGACGGGGAAGTTTCGTCGCTGACGATTGTTGTTCGCGGATGGCGCATGGTGAAGGCATGGACAGAGAGGAGCAGCTTTGACGAATCCACAGCGACGGCCCACGTTTTTCAATCTCGCGCCCTGGATCGCTTCCCTGGGAAGCTTCGTTTTCATTCTGGCGCTCCCGTCCCACGCGCGGGCCGCAGCCGGTTCCTGGACCGCGTTCGGTCCGGGTGGGGGCACCGTCTTCTCCCTGGCGGTCGATCCCAACGATCCGGCCACGGTGTACGCGACGTCCGGAACCTTCGACGGCTTTCCCGGCACGCTCTATCGGAGCCGGGATCGCGGCCAGACCTGGAAGACCCTGGTGGGCACGGGCTTCAGTCTGGTGGCCCTCGCTCCGGAGAGCTCGTCGACGATCTATGCCGGCGGGTTCAACCTGGCGCGCAGCACCGACGGCGGCGAGACCTGGAGCGACATCTCTCCTCCCAGCGATCTGATCTTCGATCAGACGGCTCTCGCCGTGGCGCCCGGCAACGTCATCCTGGTCGCCGGCGACTCCTTTTCCACCCCCGCGGCCGTGGTGCGGAGCGCCGATGGGGGCCAGACCTGGTCGGTCGTCTCCCCTGAGACGAACGTCGTTCACTCGATCGTGATCGATCCGACCGATCCGAGCCGCGTCTACTACACCTCCAACGCCGACGTTCTCAAGAGCACCGACGGCGGCCAGAGCTGGACGCGGCTGAGCCGGCTGGGAGGACCGACGATCTCCCTGGAGGCGCTCGCCGTGGCGCCGTCGTCCCCGCAGACGCTCTATGCCGCGTCGACCCCCAACGTCTTTCGCAGCGACGACGGGGGCGCGACCTGGCGGCAGGTCGGCGCGCCGTCGCCCGTCCTCAGCGTGTTCCAGGCGATCGTGGTCGACCCGCGCTCCCGCGACCACGTCCTGGTGGCGAGCTGGGAGGGGTTCTTCTCCAGCACCGACGGCGGGGTCACCTGGCGCAAGACCATGGCCGGCCTGCCGCGGCCGGTGCATCAGACGATGAATCTGCTGGCGGTGGCGCAGGCCCCCTCGCAGCCCGACATCGTCTACACCGGCACCCTCGACTGGGGGGTCGCCTGGAGCGGCAGCGCCGGCGCCCACTGGCGGATCGGCGTCGAGCCCGGCTTGAACGGCGGCTCCGTCGAGCTGCTGCGGTTCCACCCCTTGCAGCCGGACACGGTCTACGTCGGGCTCGGGACCAACCTGGGTCTGGGAAGCCGGTCGTTCCGCAGCACGGACGAGGGACGGTCCTGGCAGCAGTTCGCGCGGGCGATCTCCCAGGACGGACTGTACGATCTCGCCTTCGATGCCACCGATCCGCGGACCCTCTACGCGGCCACGTCGGACGGCCTCCTGAAGAGCCTCGACGGCGGCGGCGCCTGGAAGAAGGTCAGCGGCATGAGCGCGTCGCGGCTCGCCACGCTCGGTCCCGGCGTCCTGCTGGCCGGCAGCTGCGGCGCCAGGCGGAGCACGGACGGCGGCCGGACCTGGATACAGGTGGTCGGCTGCGACGAGGGCTCCGGGCACGTTCGCAACGTGCGCGAGCTGTGGACCGACGCCGCGAGCCCCGGCCCGTTCTACGCCAGCTTCAACCTGGCCAGCGAGATCGGGGTGGGGGGGCTCGAGGTCTTCCGGAGCTGGGATGGCGGCGCGCGGTGGCAGCGCCTGCTGGTCCCCGACCGCCTGCTCGCCCTGTTCGCCGCCGCGCCGAGCGCTCCCAAGGTCCTCTATGGCTACGGCAACCTGACCGGTCTGCACCGCAGCGCCGACGCCGGCGACAGCTGGCAGCTCGTCCACGGACCGGTGTCCCAGGACCTGCGGCTCGCCGACGCCATGGTGGTCGACACCGCCGACGCCGACACGCTCTACATCAGCACCTACCAGGGCACGCTGGTCAGCCGGGACGGCGGCAAGACGCTGGCGCTCTCCGGCGCGCCGTTCGAGTCCGGCAAGCAGGCGGCGTCCAGGATGTGGACGGTCCGGACCCGTCCCGGGCGCGTCTACGCGGCCGCGGTGGACGGCGGCCTGTTCGAAGGGCGCTTCGAACCTTGACG
>DATBAW010000288.1:0-1663 GCA_036271335.1 Thermoanaerobaculia bacterium | reverse complement strand
TTCGCTCCGGAGGCCGGATGGCGCCGAAAACTCCAGGATGGGCCGCCCGGAAGGAAAGATGCGGCTTGAAACTCCAGGATGGCGGCTCGGGAAGCAGGATGGGCGTTCGGGACGCCAGAAAAACGGAAATCCTGGAGAGATGGACGCCCGGGACGCTGAAAAAGCGGCCAGCCAAGGAAGTGAGCCGTCCGGGAAGCCGAAAATCGGCGCATCCAAGGAAAATGAGAGTCCGGGAAGCCAGAAACGGGGCCGGGAAGGAAAAAGAGCCGCCATCCTGGTTGCGGAGGCGAACGGGCCGGCAGCCATCGTCTCAGCGGGCCGGGCTGCCGGCCAGGCGGTTCGCCTCGGCGCGCTCGATGCAACCTCCCAGGACCTCGGCGAGGGTCTTCACGTGAGGCGCTTCGACGATCGTCTGGTGGTTGCCGGGGACGGAGTGGATCTCCACACCGTCCGCCGCGACGGCGCCCCAGCCGAGGGCGGGGTCCTCGAAGATCTGCCTCTCCCGTGGGCTCAACGTCCGCAAAGCCGCGGCATCGAGGCTCTTCGCCCGCAACAGGGTGATCCTTCCCGGGTAGGTGGACGGCCTGTAGCGCTCGATGGCCGTCGCCCTGGCGCTGTAGCCCAGGGCGAGGTTGCGCAGGAGCGGGAGGTCGAAGCCGGGTCCGAGCGCCTCCGGGCCCCCGAGGAGCTCCAGGCCCCGCGCGAGCTGGGCGTCGAGGGGGAGGCCGCGCAGAGCGTCCGCGTCGAGATCCAGCCGCCGCCCCTCACCGCGGGCGCGCTGCGACAGGATCTCGGCGATGACGGACGCGGTGTCGACCTCCGCGGCCTCGTCGCCCGGCGACACCGGCTGATCCAGGAGGGCGAGCAGCGCCACCTCCTCTCCGGCCTGGGTGAGCTGCCGCGCCATCTCGAAAGCCACGGTGGCACCGAAAGACCACCCGGCCAGAAGGTAGGGGCCGGCGGGCTGCTGGTTCCGCACGGCTGCGAGGCACTCGGCCGCCGTCGTCTCGATGGTGACCTTCCGGACCGCATTCCGCCCGGTCTGTCCATCCAGGGGGCGCCCCTGGAGGCCGTAGACCGGTTGGGCGGCGCCGAGCTGGCGGGCGAGCTGGTAGTAGCAAAGGACGTCTCCGCCCAGCGGATGGACGCAGAAGAGCGGTGCCCGCTCTCCGCGGGGTTGAATGGGCACCAGCGGCGACCAGGCATCGGCCGGCGCGACCACCCTCCCGCTCTCCCGGCCGTGCCGGATCAGCTCCCGCAAGGCGCCGGCGTAGTCCGCGGCCAGACGCTCCGCGGTCGCGCGCCGGACCCGCCGCGAGCCGTAGGTCAGGGTGATCCGGAGACGGCCCTCGGCCACCAGGCCGACGATCTCCCAGGGGTGGGAGCGGTGGGAGCGCGGGCTGCGGCTGGGGCCGGCAGAGGCCGAAGAGACCTGGAACAGGGAGCTCTCCCCGGAGGTGTTCTCCCCGGAGGCGGAGCCGGCCTGGCCGATCTGGCCCAGATAGTTGAACAGGATCTCGGCGTGGCCCGGCACGGCGCGCAGCCGCTCCCTGGCGCCCGCCAGAGCCTCGCCGGGGCTCGCGTCGCCTTTCTCCAGCAGGACCGGTTCCAGGGCGGTGAACCAGCCGACGGTACGCGAGACGTCGAGGTCGTCGCCGGCATC
>DATBAW010000287.1:0-43455 GCA_036271335.1 Thermoanaerobaculia bacterium | reverse complement strand
TCGTAGTCGGTCGGCGAGAGGTGCTCGGCGACCCCCTTCTTGAACCCCTCGACGATCTCCTCCAGCGACTGCTCGGCCGGCTGGGCCAGCATCTCGCCCGGCTTGAACAGATCCTCCTGGGAGAGCTCCTGCTCCAGCTCGGCGGCGAGATCGAAGAAGTCGTCCTCCTCGTCGAACAGGCTCTCGGAGCGCGCGCTCTGCGCCGGACGGTTGCGGTCCGCCTCGTCGAGCCAGCTGAGGCCCCCCGTGTCGTCGAGATTCTGCGGCAGCGCGCGGCCGGGGGCCGGCGGCGGAGATGGCGGCGCGGCGGGCAACGGCGCGGTGCCCGTCGGCGGCTCCCAGTCGAAATCCTCCGCCTCGATCATCTCGCCGATCTCGAGGGGGTTGAAGATCATCGGTCCGGCCGCCGGCGGCGCGGCGGGAGGAGCAGGAGGCGCCTCGACGATGGGAGGCGGAGCGACCGCCTGGGGAGCCGGAGGAGGCGCGGCGGCGGGGGCCGGACGCGGCGACGGAGGCTTGGCCTTGGGTTGCAGCAGACCGCGCAGCTCGCGGTCGATCTCGCCCGACGAACGCTTGCGCGCCGCCGGCGCGACCGAGCCGGCAGAGGATGGAGCCGCGGCCGGCGGTGGCGGCTCGACCAGCGCCGGTGCCGGTGGCGGCGCTTCGGAGGCCGGCGACAGCGTGGCCAGCTCCGCCAGATCCATGTCGAAGTCGAGCTCCGGCTCCGGCTCCGGCTCCGGCGCGGCGGCGGGCGGCGGCGCGGGCGGCGCGACGACCGGCGGCGCAGGCGCCGCGGCGACGGCCGCGTGCGGATCGGCCACGACGCGGTCGCCGTCCATCCGGAAGCCGGCCTCCACGAGCTGCCGGCGCATCTTCGGCCAGGCCGCGGTATCGCGGGTCTCCGCGGCGGCCCGCGAGAAGACGTTGGCCAGCTCGACCACCCGGTCGAGGCGCCCTTTGTCGAGATGGATCTGGACCAGCGCGGCATGGGCGCCGAGGTTGTGCGGCTGGAGCCGCAGCGCCTCGTCCAGCCGCTCCAGGGCCTTCTCCTCGAGACCGTACTTGGCCAGCACCTCGGCCTCGCTGACCAGGTCCTCGTCGCGCGCCAGGGTCGCCGGATCGAGCTCCGCCGCCGTCCGCTCCAGCAGGTCGCGATCGATGCCGCCGGTCGGCGGCGTCACCTGCCGCGCGGCCGGCGCCGGCGTCTTCTCCAGCTCGACCGCCCAGATCGAGTCGTCGAGCGGCGGCAGGTCGGCGTCCAGGTCGAGGACGATCTCGTCGCTCTCCAGCGGCGGCAGCTCGTCGGCCTCGAAAGCTTCCAGCCCATAGAGCGGCGCGGCGCCGAGATCGGCCGCCGTCTCCTGGAGCGCCGGCGCCGGCTCCTCCTCGACGGCCGCCGCCCCGCCCTCCTCGCCCCGCGCCCAGGCCGAGCCGAGGCGGCTGCCGGTGCCCGACAGCATGTCCGGCGGCGGCTTGACGAGGCTCGACGGCTCGTCGTCCGCGTCCATGTCGAGGACGAACACCTCGTCGAGGTCGAGCTCGATCTCCGCGGCGGCGGGCGGCGCCGGCTCCTCGACCTCGGCGGGCGCGTGCAGGAAGACCTCGGAGGTCGTCGGCAGCGCCGTCGCCGCCTCGGCCGCCTGCACCGCCGCGGCCACATCGTCGTCCCCCCAGCCGACCTCGCTGAAGCCGCCGCCGTAGGGGATCGAGTCGTACTCGTCCTCGACCGGCGCGGGCTCGACGGGAGCAGGCGGGGGCGGGGGCGGCGGCGCGAACCGGGGCTCGGGTGGACGCGGCGGCGCCGGCGGGGCGGCCACCGGCCGCACCGGCAGGGCGGGAGGCGGCGTCGGCTGCTGAGAGACCTGCGGCCGCGGCGGCTCGCCGACCGAGGTCTCCTCCATCCGCGCCAGCCGGCCGATGCGCGCCGCCTGCGGATTGCGCTCGGCGGCGATCGCCAGGAAGCGGGCCGCCTGCGCGGTGGCCCCCGCCTCCTTGAGCTTGAAGACGGCGTCGTTGATGAACCCCAGGCTGCTGCTGTCGATGTCGAGCGCCCGCTCGTAGACCTGCGCCGCGTCCTGCGCGCGGCCGTGGGCGATCATCATCTCGGCGATGACCCGGTACTCGTTCATCGCCTTCTCGATCAGCTGCTGCGACTGGTAGATCTCGGCGAGCTTGACGTGGTAGCTCGGGTTGTTCGGCTCCAGGTCGGCCATCTTCTGGTAGATGGCGATCGCCGACGCCGCGTTGTCGTGCTTCTGGTAGTAGTCGGCGAGCACCTGGTACTGCGTGCGCGCCTCGTTGACCAGCCCCTGCCGGTGGTAGAGCTCGGCGAGCTTCTCGTAGACCTCCAGCCGCGTCGGATCGAGCTTGATGATCTTCTTGTAGATCGCGATCGCCTTGACGAAGAACCCTTCGGTGGCGTACTGCTCGGCGATCTGGGTGAAGAAGTCGACGGCCTCGTCGATGCGCTGGATGCGGGCGTAGAGGTCGCCGATCCGGTTGAGGGTGTTGATGTCGTTCGGGTTCTCGGCGAGCAGCTTGCGGTACTCGCGGATCGCCGGCTCGATCTTGCCGCGCGAGACGTACTTCTCCGCGGTCTGCACCACCTGCTCGCGCTGGACGGCCATCAGCAGGCCTCCGCGCGCGGCAGCACCGGCTTGAAGGTGAGCCGGTGGATGGGCGACGGCCCGTAGGCCGACAGCGCCTCCAGGTGCTCGGGCACGCCGTACCCCTTGTGCTCGGCGAAGCCGTACTGCGGATACCGGCCGTGCAGCTCGACCATCATCCGGTCGCGCTCCACCTTGGCGACGATCGAGGCGCAGGCCACCGCGTAGCTGAAGCAGTCGCCGCGCACCAGCGGGATGCAGGGGAAGCCGAAGCCGCTGAGCCGCACGGCGTCGACCACCGCGCAGTCGGGCGCGGGGCGCAGGCGCGTCAGCGCCTCGCCCATGGCGAGACGGGTGGCTTCGAGGATGTTGACCTTGTCGATGACGTCGGGAGGCACGGCGGCGACCGTGACCGCCACCGCGTGGGAGCGGATGGCGGCGGCCGCGCGCTCGCGCTCGGCCGCGGTGAGGCACTTGCTGTCGTCCACGCCGGGGACCAGGCAGCGGCCATCGAGGATCACTGCGGCGGCCACCACCGGGCCGGCGAGCGAGCCCCGGCCCACCTCGTCCACCCCGGCGATCAGGCCGTAGCCACAGCGTGACAGCCCGGTTTCGAGGCCGCGAAGGAGGTGGAGACGGTAGGCCTCGACGAACAGCTCGATCATGACCCGCGCGGGCCGCGCGGGCTGGACCGGTTGCGACGCCCTGGTCACCACACGACTCCTTTCACCGCCGCCTCGCGAGCTTCAAGCCGCCCCTTACGACTTGTGCTGGTCGTCCCGGCGCTCCTCGATGCGAGCCGCCTTGCCGCGCAGATTGCGCAGGTAGTACAGCTTGGCGCGGCGCACCTTGCCGCGACGGATCACCTCGATCTTGTCGACGTTCGGCGAGCTCATCGGGAAGATCCGCTCGACGCCGACGCTGCCGGACATCTTGCGCACGGTGAAGGTCTCCCGGGTGCCGCCGCCGCGACGGGCGATCACGACGCCCTGGAAGATCTGAATCCGATGCTTGTCGCCCTCGACCACGCGGACGTGGACGCGGAGCGTGTCCCCGGACTTGAAGTCGGGCACGTTCTGCCGCAGATAGGCACTCTCGACCTGATCCAACTGGTTCATTGCTCACCTCGTAACTCGGCTTGCCCAAAGGGACAGTGCCGTCATTATTTCGATTTCGCCTCGATTTCACAAGAGCCGGCCGCGCCGGCCTCCGCGCGGTCCCGCTCCGTCGTTTCCACCCAGCTCTCCAACTGCCGCCGCTGCTCGCGGGTCAACCCGGCGGCCACCTCCGGCTGCCTCAGCAAGTCGGGGCGCTTGGTCAACGTCGCCCGCAGCGCCGCGCTCGCGCGCCAGCGGCGGATCGCCGCGTGGTCCCCGGACAGCAGCGCCGCCGGCACCTCCAGCCCCTCCACCACCGGCGGCCGCGTGTAGTGCGGATGGTCGAGCAGTCCGGTCCGGAAGCTGTCGTTCGCCACCGAGTCGGCGAGGCCGACCACCCCCGGCACCTGCCGCGACAGCGCCTCGATCAGCACCATCGCCGGCAGCTCGCCCCCCGAGAGCACATAGTCGCCGATCGAGACCTCCTCGTCGACCACCGTGTCGAGCACCCGTTCGTCGATCCCCTCGTAGCGCCCGCAGAGGAGCACCAGCCCCTCGCCCGCGGCGCGCGCCGCCAGCTGCCGCACCTTCGCCTCGTCCAGCCGCGCGCCCTGCGGCGAGAGGAGCACCCGCCAGGGGCTCCCGCCGATCGCCTCCGACTGGGCGCGCACGGCGCGGATCCAGGGGGGCGCCGTCATCACCATCCCGCCGCCGCCGCCGTAGGGCTCGTCGTCGACGCTCCGGTGGCGGTCCTCCGTGAAGCCGCGCAGGTCGTGGACCGCCACGTCCAGCAGCCCCTTCTCCCGCGCCTTCCCGATCAGGCTGGTCGAGAGGAAGGGCTCGAACAGCTCGGGGAAGATCGTCAGGACTCGGAGGCGCATGTCTCGAGCAGCCCCGGCGGCAGCGCCAGATCGATCTCGCCCGCCGCGACGTCCACCCGGCGCAGGAACTCCTTGACGAACGGCACCGGCACCCGCCGCCCCTCCCCCGCCACGATCAGCATCAGCCCGCCGCCGTCCTCGACCACCTCCACCACCCGCCCCAGCTCGTCCTCGCCGTCACGGCAAAGGCAGCCGAGCAGCTCGTACTGATAGTAGGTGCCGCGGGGCGCCTTCGGCACCTCCGCGCGCGGCACCTCGAGGTCGAGCCCGCGTAGCGCGGCGGCCTGGTCGGGATCCGCGAACCCCTCGAAGCGCACCACGGCGCCGCTCTTGTGCGGGCGGCTGGCGGCCACGATCAGCGGCCTTGCCGGCGAGCCGTCGCGGACGCCGAACACCCGGCTCCCCGCCTTGAAGCGGTCGGGGACGTCGGACAGCAGCTCGACGACGACCTCGCCGCGCACGCCGTGCGGGCGCAACACCCGTCCCACGGCGACGCTCTCCGGCAGGTCGTCCCGCTCGCGGCCGGCGGCTTCCGGACCTTCAGTCTTCGAGGATTTCGAGCTCATAGCGCGCACCCCGGCGGTCCTCACGGGTCTCCAGCAGCGTGCGCATCGCCCGGGCGGTCCGCCCCTGGCGGCCGATCACCTTGCCGAGGTCGTCGGGAGCGACCTTGAGCTCCAGGACCCCGCCACCGCGCCGGTTCGGGATCTCCTGGACCTCGACGGCGTCGGGCTGGTCCACCAGCAGCCGGGCCAGCTCCTTGAGATCGTCGACGAGCTCCGGCATGCTCAGGCGCTCTTCTTCTTCGTCTGTTGGACCAGCTTCTGGACCGTGGGCGACATCCGCGCGCCGCGGCCCACCCAATGGTCGACGCGGGCGGTGTCGATCGTCACCTGCGCGGGCTGCTTGGTGGGGTCGTAGTGACCGATCTCCTCCACCGCGGCGGCGGTCGGGGTGTTCCGCGAGTCCGACACCACGACGCGGAAGAAGGGGTTGTTCCGGGCGCCCATACGGCGCAGCCGAATCATCAGCATCTCGAAGGCCTCCAGATTCTCATTGACGGTCGCACGGGCAAGCCAAGGCCTGGCGCCCCTGCACAAAGCGGGTAAGCATAGCAGAGGCGGGCAGGGATGCCAACCCGTGCGGCGATCCCGATGGAATCACCCCACGCCGTTGACGTTGCACCACTGCGAGCAGCTCAGGGCGTCCGAGACGCAGAAAGGCTGGTCCGTCTGCTGGATGGCCGCCGCCCGCCCCATCTCGGCGCCGCCGAGCTGGCGGAGGGTTTCCCGATTCAGATTCATCTTCGTGACAGACTTTTTCATCGCCGGCTCCTTGTGCGCGCAGGAAGTTCAGCGCGGTCCCCATTGTAGCTGGATGGGAAGCAGGATAGCGCCTCGAATCCAATCCCGACGGCCTCGATCCCGAAGATGGGGCCTCCGGAACGAAGACAACGGCTCGGGAAGAAAGATAACGCTTAAGATCGCAGGATGGCCGGCCGGGACGCCAGGATGCCGCTTCGGGAAAAAAGATGGCGCTCCGGATCGAAAGATGGAGGCCCGGGAAAGCAAGATCGCCGTTCGGGAAGAAAGATAACGGCCCGGGACGCTGAAAAAACGGCCGGGAGTCCAAGATAGCCGTCCGGATGGCGAAAATCCGGCCCGGACGATAAAAAAAGCGGCCGGGAAGGGTCGGCGCCGGTTTTCGAGCTTCGGGAGCCGGCATCCAGGCCTCGCGCTGAAACATCTCCTCTCCACTGGCGTATCAGAGATCAGAGTGATATCACTCTGGCATCAACCAACGAGAGAGGACAAGACCATGATTCGCGAAAGGGAGTTCAACGGCAGTCCGGGTCTCGGCATGCTGCTGCTGTTCTTCGTGCTGTTCCTGGGATCGCTCGGCGGGCTCATCTACGTCGTCAGCCAGGGGGGCGGACCCCTCGTCATCGCCTTCGTCGTGCTGGCGGTCTTCGCCGTCCTCGGCGAGTTCGGACTGTTCATCGTCAATCCGAACCAGCCTAAGGTGCTGCAGATCTTCGGCGACTACGTGGGGACGGCGCGGACGCCGGGGCTGCGCTGGGCCAACCCCTTCTACAGCAAGAAGGGGGTGTCGGCGCGGACGCGCAACTTCGAGACCGCCAAGCTGAAGGTCAACGACCAGGCGGGCAATCCGATCGAGATCGCGGCCGTCGTGGTCTGGCGGGTCATCGACACCGCCGAGGCGCTGTTCAACGTCGACGACTACATCAATTTCGTGCACGTGCAGAGCGAGTCGGCCCTGCGCAACCTCGCCACCCGCTTCCCCTACGTCTCCGACGTGGCGGGCGAGATGGACCTCTCCGGCCACACCGCCGAGATGTCGGTGGGGATCGCCGGCGAAATCCAGGAGCGGCTGGAGCAGGCGGGGGTCGCGGTGCTCGAGGCGCGCATCAGCCATCTCGCCTACTCCGCCGAGATCGCCTCGGCGATGCTGCAGCGCCAGCAGGCGAGCGCGGTGGTGGCGGCGCGGGCGAAGATCGTCGAGGGCGCGGTGGGCATGGTCGAGCACGCCCTGGCGGAGCTCGCCACCAAGGGTCTGGTCGATCTCGACCCCGAGCGCCGGGCGGCGATGGTGAGCAACCTGCTGGTGGTGCTCTGCGGCGGCGGCCATCCGCAGCCGGTGGTCAACGTCGGCAGCCTGTACCACTGAGGCGACCTTGGCGGAACGCAAAAACTATCCGCTGCGGCTCGATCCCGAGCTCTACGAATCCCTCCGCCGCTGGGCCGGGGACGAGCTGCGCAGCGTCAACGCGCAGATCGAGTTCCTCCTCGCCCGCGCCCTGCGCGACGCCGGCCGCGCGCCGAAGGGGAAGCGGGAGGAGGGGGAGTAAGGCGCGTAGGGGCGCAGCATGCTGCGCCCGCTAACGTTGCGTCGAGCACCTCAAGTCCCGAGAAAATCGCCAGGATGGCGGGCGCAGCATGCTGCGCCCCTACGGAAAGGTCCATCCCGCAAGAAAAGGGCGGGGATCCCTCCCCGCCCTTCCAACCCGCCGCCGAACCCCGCCGATTACGCCCGGCGGCGCCGCAGCATCAGGAACGCGCCGCTGGCCAGCAGCAGCGCCAGGGCCGCCAAACCGAATTCGGACAGCGTCGGGATTTCGCCGATGATCGGCGCCACCTGGAAGGTGGTCGGATCGTTCGCCGCCGCCGTCGCCGGATCGTCGGTCGGCACCGACGACTCGTTCGTGCCATTGCCGTCGGCGTCGAAGAAGACCGTGCCCTGGTTGGCGAGGGTCTGGCCCTGGGTGCCGGTGTTGATGGTGGCGGTGATGGTGATCGTCACCGTGCCGCCGGCGGCGATGGCGCCGTTCCAGTGCACCGTCCGGGCCGGGACGTCGGTCGTGGCCGTGCCGGAGGTGGCGCTGGCGGAGACCAGGGTCAGGCCCATGGGCAGGACGTCGGTGAACTCGTCGCCCGGGTTGTCGAACTGCGCCGACGCGCTGGGGTTTGAGATCGTCACCATGTAGGTGACCGTGCCCCCCTCGTGGAAGGAGCCGGAGACGGTCTTGCTGTGGGTGCCGATCGACGACGGCGAGGCGACCACGAACGAGGTGGCGCCGCCGCCCGGAGCGGCCGTCTGCGCGGTGGCCTCGTTGGTGCCGTTACCGTCGGCGTCGTAGTTGATCGTCGCCTGGTTGGTGACCGTCTGCAGGGAGGTGCCGGCGTTGATGGTGGCGTGGATGGTGATCGTCACCGAGCCGTTGGCCGGAATCACGCCGTCCCAGGTGACCGTGCGGGTCGCCACCGTGGCGTTCGCCGTGCCGGAGGTCGCCGAGGCGTCGACCAGCGTGAGCTGCGCGGGGAGGACGTCGGTCAGCTCCGGACCGGCGTTGTTCTGCTGGTCGAAGCTGCTGCTGTTGGCGAGCACGATCGTGTAGGTGATCGCGCCCCCGGCGGTGAAGCTGCCGGCCACCGACTTGGTGCCGGTCACCGTCGCCGGCGACAGCACCGTCGTGGTGGCGCTGGCGGTGTTGTTGGCGTTGTTCGGATCGCCGGTCCCGGCCGCCGCGGTGCTCTGGTCGGTCAGGGCACCCGCGATGTTGGGTGCCACCACGGTGAAGCTCAAGGTCGCCGAGAACCCCTTCCCCAGCGAGGCCAGGTTCCACAGGCCGGTGCTCGGATCGTAGACGCCCTGCGAGGCGGTGAAGGACGTCGGGTTGAGCGTCGGGAACGCCGGGAAGGCTTCCTGGACGTCGAGCGAGTAGGCCGTGTCCTCGCCCGTGTTTTTGACCGTGATCGTGTACGTCACGCTGCCGCCGACCTGGACGGTGGGGCTGCTGACGCTCATGGTGACGTCGAGGTCGGCCGAGCGCGGCGCCATGACGCAGGACTGCGACTGGTTGTTCGCCGGGTTGGCGTCGAGCGGCGTGACGGCCGTGATCTGGGCCGGGTTGCAGACCTCGTCGGTGGTGTCGACGGTGGCCACGAGGTTCAGCGTGGCGGTGCCGGAGACGGGGATGGCGGCCACGGTCCAGAGTCCGGTCGATGGATCATAGGTGCCGGCGCCGGTGTCGGAGACGTAGGTCAGGCCGGCCGGCAGCGCGTCGGTCACCTGGACGGCGGCCGCGGCGGTCGGGCCGTTGTTGGTGACCGTGAGCGTGAAGGTCGCGTTCTGTCCGAAGCTCGGAGCCACCGGCGCGAGGGAGCTCGTGATGGCGAGATCGGTGGTCGGGGTGCCCTGGAGGGCGACCGTCTGCGCGCGCTGTCCCGCCTTGTTGTGGTGGTGCAGAAGCAGCGCTCCCAGCGACCCGTTGGCCGTCATGTTGGCCGTGTTCCAGGTCACCGGCAGAGTCGAGCTGCTGAGGTCGTCGGCCAGGTTGGCGCCACCGAAGTTGAGCCCCTGGGCGGCGTAGTCCCAGGTGTAGGGGCCGTTCGCCTCGTCGTAGTCGAAACCGTTGACCGCCAGACAGAGCGGCGCGAAGCCGGGGCAGGTGACGATCTTGTAGCGGAACTTGGTGGTCCCCGCCGGCAGGCCGAGCTGGGCCGGCGTGGCCGCCAGGAACATGACGTTGTTCTTGAACAGCGCGGAGTCGACCGCCGCGGCGCTGAGGCGGTTGACGAACGTTCCCACCGAGACGCCGCTCGTCGCGAGGTTGAAGACGCCGGTGATGAAGGTGTCCTGCGCGGTGGCGCCCGCGGTGCCGAACAGGTTCTGGGCCATCGACCCCGGGTTGCTGTTGAAGAGGATGCGGTCCCAGGTGCCGTCCAGGTTGGTGTCGATGTAGACGTTGAACGCGACGTCCGTCGGCGTCGACCAGTCGCCCCAGGTCGAGACGCCGAACAGGATCAGGTTCGAGGCCGCCGAGTAGGACACGCCGGCGTACTGGAGGTCGGCGAAGGACGGGGCGATCACCGGGTTCCGCGGGCTCACGACCTGCAGCTCGAAGGGGCTCACCAGCGATTCCTCGGTCGTCGGGAAGGTGCCGGTGCAGGTCGGGCCGGCGCCGAGGGTGCCGGTGCAGACGCCCGTGCCGGAGAGCGGGATAGTGGTCGAGCCGGTGGGGCTCCCGCCGGTGGGGATGGTGGCGGGCGCGGCCATCGTCGACGCCGGCCGGCTGGTGAGGTAGAGGGGCACGTGCAGCTTGGCGACGCCCCCCTGGCTCAGCACCAGGTAGCCGGCCTCCTCGGTCAGCCAGTGGCGGGCGAGCGTGCCGAGGGAGGTGAGCGGAGCCGGCGCGGCCTGGCTCGGCGCGACGCTGGCCTCGCGCGTATGGTTCATCAGGGCGCCGTTGGCGTCCATCTGAACGTCGAGCTCGATCGACTCCCCCGCCGGCACGGTGACGCTGGTGCCGCCGGGCGTGGAGAAGGCGATGCCCGGCGCGTCCACCCGGGTGTCGATGCTGAGGTCGTAGGTGGCCGCGCCGGTGCCGGTGTTGACCAGCCGCACCTTCTTGACCTCCGTGGCCGTGCCCACTACCTCGGAGGTCTCGAAGGAGACGCTCACCAAGCCGGTGTCGTCGCCGTTCAGCGCTACCACGGTCGCCGTGGCCGAGGCGGGGGGATCGACGCGGCCGGCGCCGACGCGGCCGGGGCCGTACTTGACGCCGCCGCCGTTCGAACCGAGGGTGACGTCGTGCAGGGCATAGTCCATCACCAGCGCCTTGAGCTGCTCCACCGACCAGTCCGGGTGGAGCTGCCGCATCAGCGCCAGGGTGCCGGCCATGTGGGGGCTGGCCATCGAGGTGCCCGAGAGGGTCAGCGACTGGCTGCCCGGGATGAAGGTGCCGTTGGTCGTCGTGGCGTCGCGCAGGCAGGTGCTGTTGCACACCCCGGTCTGCGTCGAGGGGATGTTGACGCCGGGCGCCGCGATGTCCGGCTTGAGCCGGGTGGGCGAGCCCAGGCGCGGACCGCGGGAGGAGAAGGAGGCCAGCGTGTCCGCCGCGGTGGCCGCGGCCAGCGTGGCGTTGACGGGCGAATTCGCCACGATCGTATTGCGGTCCGCCAGGGAGATCATGAGGGTCGGGATGGTGACCGGCGTGGTCCCCGTGGCGCCCAGGGCGATGAGGTTCGGGTCGCCGGTCACGTTATTGGCGATGATCACGCCGATGGCGCCGGCGGCCTGCGCGTTGTTCGCCTTGACCTGGAAGCCGCAGGTGCCGCGGTCGATCAGCGCGATGTTGCCGGCCACCGCCGCGGCGTTGGTCAGCGCGGAGCAGCCGTCGGTCGTCAGCGGGCCGGAGGCGTCCGCCGCGTCGAGCGCCAGGACGATGTTGGCGGTCTGGCCGGCGGGGTTGGGCGCCGGCGTCGGCGCGAAGGAGTTGGAGGACGAGGCCGCGTAGTTGCCCGCGATGGCCGCCGGCGAGTTGACGGTCAGGACGGCGCCGGGGATACCGGAATCGGCGATCGCCGCGGTGGCGATGGTGCGGCTGGAGTTGCCGGGAGAGCTGGTGATGAAGTAGGTGTCGCCGGAGTTGCCGGCCGAGCACACCACGATCACCCCGGCCGCCGCCGCGTTCTCCGCCGCCTGGGTGGAGGTGTTGTTGAGGCTGCCGAAGTCCGAGCCCAGCGACATGTTGATGACGTCGAGGTGATCCGAGAAGTCGTCGTCGCCGTTCGGATCGACGGCCCAGTCGATCGCCTGGACCGTCAGCGCGGTGCTGCCGGTGCAGCCGAAGATCCGCAGAGCATAGAGCGAGGCGCCGGGAGCGACGCCGGGGCCGATGCGGAGCGAGCTGAACGGCGCGCTGCCGTCGTAGGGGCCCGTATAGGTGGCGCCGGCGGAGGTGACGCCGAAGCCGGCCGCCGTGCCGGCGACGTGGCTGCCGTGGCCGTTGCAGTCCATCGGGTCGGGGTCGGGCGCCGGCGCGTTGGTGCCCGTGTAGTCGTCGCCCGCGAAATCGGTGCCGCCCACGACCTTGGCGGTGGGGAAGATCGGGTTGGCGCCGATCGTATCGGTGATGACGGTGCGGTCGTTGGCCTGGTAGTCGGCCAGCGCGCCGGTACCGCCGAAGTTGGCGTGCTGATAGTCGATGCCGGTGTCGATGATGCCGATCCGGATGCCGGTGCCGGTCACCCCCTGGGGCAGCCCGATGGTGTTGCCCCAGATGTTGGGGACGCCCAGGAAGGGGACGCTCGTGGCGTTGGTGGGGCGCTCGGGGACGATCACGTGCACCGCCCGGACTCCGGGCAGCTTGCGCAGCACAGCCAGAGCGGAGGGTTCGGCGAGGAAGGCGACGCCGTTGTAGGCCTTCTGGACGCGGTAGAGCTCGCGGAGCGAGAGGCCGGACTTGGCGAGGCTGCCGTCGAACCGCAGCTGCTCGGACTGGATCGCGCTGAGCTGCAGCCGGGTGGCGGCGACGGCCAGCGCCTTCGCCTGCTCGCGGGCCAGGCCCGCGTTCTGCCGCAACGTATTGGCGTAGGTCAGGGCCGCCGGCGTTTGCTGGAGCTCGACCAGCACGTTGATCGCTCCTCCCTTGGGAGGAGCGATCGTGATCTCCTCGTCCAGAGCCTGAGCGAAAGCCCGCCCTTGGATCGCGAGCGCCAACAGGAGGACGAACACCGGCGTCAGGCGCCAGCTCCAGCCAGACAGAGTTCGAGTCGCCATGGTCGAGACCTACCTCCCCAAAGAGATGAAGCAAGCTACGGTTGAGCCGACGGACGTTGCGCCGGGGACGCGGACCTCCCCGGTTGGCTTGACGAATTGGGCCTCCATCGTACTCCAACTCCGGTCAGCGCAAGGGGGTCGGGAGGAGGGGGTGAAATGAAAAAAGGCGGGGATCGCTCCCCGCCCTTTCCTCAAGCGGCAGCTGAAAAGCCTGCCTTACGCCCGGCGGCGCCGCAGCAGCAGCAGGGCGCCGCTGGCCAGGAACAGCGCCAGGGCCACCAGGCCGAGCTCGGACAGCGTCGGAACCTCGCCGATCGACGGCACCTGGAAGGTGGTCGGATCGTCCACCGCCGCCGTCGCCGGGTTGTCGGTCAGGATCGACGACTCATTCGTGCCGTTGCCGTCGGCGTCGAAGAAGACCGTGCCCTGGTTGGAGATCGTCTGGCCGGCGGTGCCGGTGTTGACGAGCGCCGTGATGGTGATCGTCACCGAGCCGCCGGCGGCGATCGAGCCGTTCCAGTGCACCGTCCGGCTGGGCGCGTCGGCCGTGGCCGCGCCGGAGGTGGCGCCGGCGGAGACCAGCGTCAGGCCCGCCGGCAGGACGTCGGTGAACTCGTCGCCCGGGTTGTCCAGCTGGGCGCTGGCGCTCGGGTTGGAGATCACCACCGTGTAGGTCACCGTGCCGCCCTCGGAGAAGGTGCCGGAGACCGACTTGGTGTGGGTGCCGACCGAGGACGGCGAGATCACCACGAAAGAGGTGGCGCCGCCGCCGGGGGCGGTGGAGGTCGCGGCCGCCTCGTTGGTGCCGTCGCCGTTGGCGTCGTAGGCGACGCTGGCGGTGTTGGTCACCGTCTGCGTGGCGGTGCCGCTCTTGACGGTGGCGTGGATGGTGAGGGTCACCGAGCCGCCGGCGACCACGCCGCCGTCCCAGGTGACAGTGTTGGTGCCGGTGTTGGCCACGGCCGTGCCGGAGGTGGCCGAGGCGCTCACCAGCGTGAGCTGGGCGGGGAGCACGTCGGTGACCTCATGGCCGGCGTTGTCGTGCTGGTCGAAGGCGCCGCTGTTGGAGACCACGACCGTGTAGGTGATGGCGCCACCCTCGACGAAGCTGCCGGCCACCGCCTTGGTGGCGGTGAGGGTCGACGGCGAGAGCACCAGGACGGTCACCATCGCCGAGTTGTCGCCGGGGTTCGGATCGGCCGCCTTGGGGTGGATCACCAGCGACTTCGACGAGGAGGTCGTGGCGTTGTTCACCAGGTTGCCGGCGATGTTCGGCGCCGTGACCGTGAAGCTGAGGGTCGCCGAGTCGCCCACCGGCAGGCTGGCGAGCGACCAGTGGCCGGTCGCCGGGTTGTAGACGCCCTGCGACACCGTGAAGCTGCCGGGCGTGAGGGACGGGAACGACGGGAACGCCTCGAGGACGTCGACGCTGTAGCCCGGGTCCTGGCCGTTGTTCTTGACCGTCAGCGTGTAGACGATCGAGCCGCCGGGGTTGACCGTGGTGACGTTGGCGCCGAAGGTCAGGGCGAGGTCGGCCGAGCGCGGCGCCTGCAGGTCGACGACGGCGCGGTTGTTCGCCGCGTTGGGATCGAGCGGCGTCGCGGCGGTGATCTCGGCGACGTTCTCGATCGGATCGGTGCTGTCGGCGGTGACGGTGATGTGCAGCGTCGCCGAGGCGCCGTTGGCGAGGGCGCCGATGGTCCACAGGCCGGTGTTGACCGGATCGTAGGCGCCGGCGCCGGTGTCGGACACGTAGGTCAGGCCGTCCGGCAGCGGATCGTTGACGACCACGCCGGTGGCGTTGTTCGGACCGTGGTTGGTCACCGTGAGCGTGAAGACCACGGTACCGCCGGCGGCCGGCGTCGCGTTGTCCACCGTCTTGGTGATGCCGAGGTCCGCCGACTGCGCGGAGTCGAGCAGCACCACCTCGGCGCGCTGGCCGACCCCGTTGTGGTGATGCAGGAGGAGGGCGCCGAGCGAGCCGTTGGCCGTCATGTTGGCGGTGTTCCAGGTCACCGGCAGGCTGTTGCCGCTGAGGTCCTCGTCGAGGAAGTCGCCGCCGAAGTTGAGCCCCTGGGCGGCCCAGTTGTAGGTATAGGGCCCCGCCGCCTGGTCGAAGAAGGTGCCGGCGGCCGGCGAGCAGTGGTCGCCGGTGGTGGTGCGGGCGCACCCCGAGTTGGTGGCCGGGCAGGTGACCACCTTGTACTTGATGGTGGTCGCGGTCGTGGAGGTGATCCCCAGCTGCGACGGGGTGACGCCGAGGATCATCACGTTGTTGAGATGCAGGGCGGTGTCGAAGCTCGCCGGCGTGACGAGGTTCACGAACGAGCCCAGGCCGAGGATGCTGTTGCCGTTGGTCGTCGTGTCGCGGATGACGCGGACGAAGTTGTCGTTGAGCGCCGCGCCGGAGACGAAGATCGACGGCGTGGTGTTGTAGACGATCTTCTCGTAGATGCCGTCGTTGTTGGTGTCGACGCAGATGTCGTAGGCGACGTCGTTGAGCGTCGACCAGTCACCCCAGCTGGCCATGCCGAACAGGATGAGGTCGTTGTTGAGGTCCGGGGTGGCGGCGGACGGCACGAACGAGGTGCCCACGTAGTGGATGTCCGCGTAGTCCGTGGCGTTGACCGGGTCGCGCGGCGAGACCACCTGCAGCTCGAACGGCGAGACCAGCGACTCGATCTTCGGCAGGGTGCCGACGCCCGTGCAGGTCGGGCCGGCGGCCAGGGTGCCCGTGCACAGGCCGGTGCCCGACAGCGCGAGGGTCGTCGAGCCGGTGGGGGCGCCGCTGGTGACGATCGTGGCCGGGCCGCTCATCGCGGACGAGGGCTTCTCGGCCATGTAGACCGGCAGCCGGAACTTCAGCGCGGCGCTCTGGCTGAAGGTGAGGTACGCCCCCTTCTCGGTGAGGTAGTTGCGCGCCTGGGCGCCGTAGTTGACCTGGATGTTCTGGGTCGAGGCGAGCGAGGGATCGAGCGTGTGGTCCATCAGGTTGGCGTTGGCCGACATCTGGACGTTGAGCTCGATGGTCTGCCCCGCCGGCACCGTCACCGAGTTGCCGGCCGGCAGGGAGAAGGTGACGCCGGGAGCGTCGACGACGGTGTCGAAGCCGAGGTCGTAGGTCTGATCGGTCGTCCCCTTGTTGACGATGCGGATCTTCTTGGTCTGGCTGACGACGCCGATCACCTCCGGGGTGAAGGTGACGCTGACCAGCCCGACGTCCTCGGCATTCATGGCGATGACGTTGCCGACCGCCGACTGCGCGGGGTCGACGCGGCCGGCGCCGATGCGCGAGAGGTTGTACCGCGGCGGCAGGGCGCCCGGATTGACCGTGATGTCGTGGGTGGCGTAGTTCATCACCAGGGCCTTCAGCTCCTCCACCGACCAGTCGGGCTTGAGCTCGCGCAGCAGGGCCATGATGCCGGTGATGTGCGGGGAGGCCATCGAGGTGCCGGAGATGGTGAGGGTGCGGGTGCTCACCTGGATCCCCGAGGGGTCGGAGGTGCCGGTGCAGGTGCCGGCCGCGGTGGAGGCCGCGGTGCAGACGATGCCGGTCTCGACCGAGGTGATGTTGAGCCCCGGCGCCGAGATGTCGGGCTTCAGCCGCAGCGGCGTGCCGAAGATCTGGCGCGGGCCGTGCGAGGAGAAGCTGGCGAGGGTGTCGCTGCCGGCGAAGAGGGTGGCGTTCAGGCCGGCGAGGTTGGCCTTGAGGGTGTTGCCGTCGGTGAACGTCACCATCACGGAGGGGATGACGATCGTGGGATCGGCGCCGCCCAGGTTGCCGAACACGCCGGCCGAGGAGTTGGCGATGATCACCGCGACGGCGCCGGCGTCCTGCGCGTTCTTGACCTTGACCACGAAACCGCAGGTGCCGCGGTCGATCAGCGCGATGTTGCCGGCGAGGGCGGCGGCGTTGGTCAGCGGCGCCGTGCAGCCGTCGGTGGTCAGCGGCCCGGCGGCGTCCGCGGCGTCGAGGGCCTGGACGACGTTGCCGCTCAACCCGCTGGTCGGCGGCACCGATCCGAACGCCGCCGTGCCGACGGTGTAGAAGCCGGCGATCGCCGCCGGCGCGTTCACCTTGATGGTGCCGGCCGTCACGCCGCTGTCGACGGAGGCGGCGGTGGCGATGACCCGCGAGCCGGCGCCCGGGGCGCTGGCGATGAAGAAGGTGTCGCCGGAGTTGCCGGTGGAGGTGACCACGATCACGCCGGCCAGCGCCGCGTTGTCCGAGGCCACCGAACTGGCGTTGGTGATGGTGCCGAAGTCCGAGCCGAGCGACATGTTGATGACGTCGAGGTGGTCGGAGACGTCGTTGTCGCCGTTCGGGTCCATCGCCCAGTCGATGCCCTGGACCGTCAGGCCGGTGCCCCCGAAGCAGCCGAAGATCCGGATCCCGTAGAGCGAGGCCTTCGGCGCGGTGCCGGGGCCGATCAGCATCGGGCTGTAGGTGGAGGTGTTGGCGTCATAGGGACCGGTGAAGGTGGCGCCGGCGGCGGTGACGCCGTAGCCGGCGGCCGTGCCGGAGACGTGGCTGCCGTGGCCGTTGCAGTCCATCGGGTTGGCGTCGGGCACCGGCGCGTTGCCGCCGGAGTAGTTGTCGCCGGCGAAGTCGGTGCCGCCGACCACCTTGGCGGTCGGGAACAGGCCGCCGGTCGTGAAGGCGGCGGTGGCGGTCCGCTCGTTCGAATAGTCGGTCGCCGTCTGGCCGGGACCGCCGAAATCGGGATGGAGGTAGTCGATGCCGGTGTCGATGATGCCGACCCGGATGCCGGTGCCGAGGGCGCCGGCGGGCAGGCCGATGGTGTTGGCCCAGACGTTCGGCGTGCCGAGGAACGGCACGCTGGTCGAGTTGTTCGGATACTCCATCAGGATCGGCAGGACGCGCTTGACGCCCGCGACCTTCAGCAGGCCGCGGACCTGCAGCGGATCGACCGCGACGGCGATGCCATTCAGCACCTTGCTGACCCGGTAGATCTCGCGCGCGCCGGTCGTCTCCGTCAGCGCCTTCGCGACGCCCTCCTGGATCGCCTGGATCTTCAGCGCCTGGGCCTTGGAGGCGGCGCCGGCGACCTGGCGGGCGCGCTTGTCGGACGGCGCGGCGCCCTTCATGGCATCGGCGAAGACGACCGCCGCCGCGGGATCCTGCAGCTCGACCAGGACCTGGATGCGGCCGTCGTCGGTGGTCGCGGCGTGCTCGAACGAGATCCCGGCGCTCCCCGGCTCGGCGATCTGCAGCTCGGCCTGGGGAGGAGCCTCCACGGTGGGATGGCGAGCGGCGCCCGCCGCGGAGACGAAGGCGAGGGAGCCCAGGCCGGCGAGCAGAACGGCGGTCAGCCGGCTCGCCCGCAACCCGATCGGAGAGAAGCGCGAACAGCGATCGAACATAGGTATCCTCCAAGGAAGACCGGTGGCGTAAGCGTGACCCGGAGCCGGCGGGCGCTCGTTGGAACGCTCGAGCACCTGCGGGCACTGACGAATGAGGCGAGACGACGATGAACGGGTCGGGCGGGATCTTACTCCAGAAACGTCGCAGATGTGTCGCGGAAACGACATTACCGTGTGTAAATTTTCTGCGATTCGCTAGAGCCACCCCTTCTGCCGCGCGATCCGCGCCGCCTCGACGCGGTTCTCGGCGCCGACCTTGCTGATCGCCTCGGAGAGATAGTTGCGGACGGTTCCTTCGGAGAGGTGGAGCTCGGCGGCGATGCGGGCGCTCGGATGCCCCTCGCCGGCCAGGCGGAGCACCTGGCGCTCGCGGTCGGTCAGCGGATCGGCCTCCTCCCAGGCCGCGGCAGCCAGCTCGGGATCGACCGACCGCAGGCCGGCGTGGACGCGGCGGATCGCCTCGGCGAGCCGCTCGGCCGGCGCGTCCTTGAGCAGGTAGCCGGCGGCGCCGGCGTCCAGGGCGCGCCGCAGATAGCCGCCGCGGGCGAAGGTGGTGAGGATCACCAGCCGCGCCGGCTGGGCCCGCCGCCTGAGCTCGGCCGCCAGCTCGAGGCCGGTCATCCGCGGCATCTCGATGTCGGTCAGCACCACGTCCGGCTTCAAGGCCAGGACCATTTCGAGCGCCTCCTGGCCATCACGGGCGCGGGCGATCACCTCGATGTCCGGCTCCAGCTCGAGCAGCGCGGCGAGCGCTCCCAGGACCATCCCCTGGTCCTCGGCGATCAGCACGCGGATCACGCCGGCAGCTCTTTCAGCGCCAAGCCTTCGGGGGCGGCCGGAAGAGGGCTTCGCCGCCGCGGCAGGATGATCAGCAGGGAGGTACCGAGAAGCGAGGTCCCGGTCTCGGCGCGGCGATCCAGCCGGCCGCCGAGCCCCTCGACCCGCTCGCGCATCGAGGCGAGGCCGATCCCTTCGGGCACCGCGCCGCCGCGGCCGTCGTCGCGCACCTCCAGGCGGGTCTCCGCCGCGCTCTGCTCGAGGGTGATCCGGCAGGTCCCGGCCTCGGCATGGCGAACGACGTTGGTCACCGCCTCGCGCAGGGCCAGCGCGAGCACGGTCTCCGCCTGGGGGTCGAGATCGACCGGCTGGGCGAAGTACTCGAAGCTCACGCCCATCGATTCCAGCGCCAAGCGCGCCCGCCCCATCTCGGCTTGAAGCCCCTCGGAACGGTAGCCGGAGATCGCCGTCCGCACCTCGCGCAAGGCCTCACGGGAGATCCGCTCGACCTCGCGGATCTCGCGCCCGGCGCGCTCGGGATCGCGCGCCAGCAGCTTGCCGGCCAGCTCAGACTTCAGGGTGATCAGCGACAGGGTGTGCCCCAGCAGGTCGTGGAGGTCGCGGGCGATCCGCTCGCGCTCGGCCGTCTTCGCCAGCCGCTCGACCTCCTCCTGGGCCATGCGCAGCTTCGCGTTGGCGCGCTTGACCTCGGCGCCATGGATGCAGATGCCGCCGATCATCAGCGAGAATCCCGCCGCCGGCGCCCAGGTGAACGGCGGCAGGGGGACCAGGAGCGCCTCCAGGCCCAGGACCGCCAGCAGGGCGCCGAGGATCGGCCAGGCCTGCCGCGCGGCGACCGAGTAACCGATGAAGGAGGCGGCGAAGATGAAGAAGGCTCCCGCCCCCGAGTTGGACGGTACCAGGACGACGGCGATCAGCAGAATGCCGCCGGCGTAGCCGAGCCCCTTCCGCCCCTTCAGCCAGTAGGCCCGGAAGTAGAGGACCAGGAAGACGGCCAGCCCCGCGAGGTCGAGGGCCCACTCCGACACGGACGCCCGCCGCGCCCAGGGATAGGCCAGGAAGGGAAGGAGGTAGATCAGCCAGACGTAGGGGAGCCAGCCGATCTCGGGATCTTTGGGCAGCAGGCGCATGGCGCTACCTTACCCGAAGGTCTTGCCGTCGTCCCGCCGGTAGCCGATCCAGGCGAAGAGAAGGGAGGCGGCGGTGAACGCGGCCAGGAAGGCGACGTGGTGCGCCGGCGACTGGTCGCCGCGGTCGAGCCCGAGCGTGTGCAGCGCGAGCTGGGCGTAGTGGTAGGGAGGAAGGAAGAGGGAGATCCGCTTGACCAGCGGCGGCAGCATCTGGATCGGGATCCACATCCCCGAGCCGAACGCCGCCGGCAAGGCCAGAATGTTGAGCACCGCCACCGCCGAGTTCGGCCCCGCCCAGTAGCCGACGGCGAGACCGAAGGCGGCGAACGGCAGCGTGCCGCCGACCAGGACTCCGCAGAGGGAAAACCAGGTCGCGGCGGAGAGCCGTACGCCGCCAGCGGTGGCGCCGAGAGTGAAGAGGGCGCCCACCATGACCAGCGCGAAGAGCACGGCCATCGCCAGCTTGCCGAAGAAATGGGCGAACGGGGGCATCGGCGTTGCCCGCTTGAACAGCATCCACCCCTGGCCGCGCTCGACGGCGACGCCGGCGCCGAACGCGAAGAGGGCGGTGTTCATCACGCCGAAGGCGCCGTAGGTGGCGAGCATGTAGGTGGGGACGTCGAACGGACCGGCCGTGCCGTGGTTGAGGGCGACGCCGAAGAGGAGATAGAAGACCAGCGGGAAGCCGAGCGCCGGCACCACGTAGGCGGGGAGGCGGAGCTGCTTCAGGAGCTCGTATTTGGCCTCCAGCGCGTAGATGCGCCAGAGGTTGCGGGTCTGGGAGATCGCCGTGGGAGCTGTCTGGGGAACCGGCTGCGGAATCATGCCGCCACCTCCTCGGTCGTATCGGAATGGGTCAGGGAGAGGAACGCTTCCTCCAGATCGGCCCCGCGCACTTCGAGCGCGGAGAGGTGGGGGTCGCGGGAGAGGAGCTCGAAGACGGCGCGCTCGGCCTCGCTCGCCAGCAGCTCGGTCAGCTCGCCGTCCCGCCGGGCATCGCGCACGCCGGAGAGCGCGGCGACCTCGGCGAGCGGCAGCGCCGTGCGGCAGCGGATCTTGCGGCCGACGACGCGCGCCTTGATCTCGGCCGGAGTGCCTTCGGCGATCACCCGGCCACGGCCGATCATCACGATGCGATCGGCGAGGGCGTCCGCCTCCTCCAGGTAGTGGGTGGTCAGCAGCACCGAGCGCCCCTGCGCCGCCTTCGCCGCGATCACCGCCCAGAAGGCGCGGCGGGCCTCGACGTCGAGGCCGACGGTGGGCTCGTCGAGGAACATCAGGTCGGGATCGCCGCAGAGGGCGAGGGCGAAGAGCACCCGCTGCCGCTGGCCCCCCGAGAGCTTGCCGAACAGGCGGTCCTCGATGCCGTCGAGGCCGGCCGCCGCCACCACCTCGCGCCGGGAGAGCGGGCGCGCGTAGTAGCTGGAGACGAGGTCGATGTGCTCGCGGACCTTCAGGGTCTCCGGCACCTTGGAGACCTGGAGCATGGCGCCGGTGCGCAGCCGCGCCGCGAGGCGGCGCGGCTCGACGCCGAACAGCCGCGCCTCCCCGGCGCTGGCGCGGGCGAGGCCGAGCAGGAGCTGGACGGCCGTCGTCTTGCCGGCGCCGTTGGGGCCGAGCAGCGCGACGACCTCGCCGGGCCGCACCGCGAAGTCGATCCCCGCCAGCGCCGTCACCGCGCCGTACCGCTTGACGGCCCGCCGCAGCTCCGCGACCGGCCGGTCGCCGTCAAAAGGGGTGTTTCGTAGGATGTTGGTCATCGGGATCCTCCGTTCTTGTCTTCCAGGACAGTCTGGACGGCAGGACCGGAGGACCCCAGGGAAGATCGTCAGGACTTCGGGGTGACAGTTGTCACTTGGGGTCAGCAGCCCGCGAGGCAGGCCGTGTGCTCGCTGTTGCACTCGGGAATGCAGCCGGGATAGGGGTTGAAACGGCAATCCTCCTTGCACTGCGTCCATGCGCCGGTGCAGAGGTCGAAGCAGGTCGACGCATGGACCGTCTTTGCCGGGCCGATCAGGGAACAGAGGGCGAGGGTCAGGGTGAGGGCGAACAGCTTCTTCATGGCGCGTCTCCTTACGGTAAGCCTCGGTTCACGAGGTGTTCTATTTCTTATACGTAAGGAGAAGGCTGGGCTGCTGTCATATTCTTGCTGAGTTCGTCACCTCGGCCAGGGTTTCGAGACGTGCCGGTGCCCGCGCAACGAGAACCGCAGGGGCCAGAGGGCGGCCTCGCCTGCGTAGTCGACGCCGATCCGCGGGCTGGCCACGATCTCCGCTTCCGCCGCCGGCTCGCCCGTGGCGATAAAGAGGGGCGGCCGGTCGAGAAGGACGCCGTCGAGCTCGCGGCCGATGCCGAGGGCCTGGCAGAGCTTGCCGGGGCCGCCGGCGAGATCGCCGGGCTTCGGCACGCGGGTCCAGCCGCGGTTCTCCCGCATCCGCTCCTCGCCTCCGACCGGCTCGCCGGCCCGCAGCAGCACGGCGCTGCCGACGCCCGCCTCGCCAGTGACGGCGTTCAGGCAGAAGTGCAGGCCATAGATCATGTAGACGTAGGCGTGTCCCCCCGCGAGATAGAGGCTCTCGTTGCGCGCCGTGCGCCGGCCGTCCCAGGCGTGGCTCGCGCGATCGGGGGCGCCGAGATAGGCTTCGGTCTCGACGAGCCGGAGCACCAGGCGCTCGCCGTCGAGCTCGCGGACCAGGAAGCGTCCGAGGAGGTCGCGGGCGACGGTCTCGGCGGGACGGCGGTAGAACGACGAGGGGAGGGGGCGGAAACGGCTCACGCGGCGGGAGACGATATCATCCCCGCCTGTCGGATTATTTTTCGATGGCTTATTTTCGATGGAGAAGTGATGACCTCGATCCCCGCGTCCCAGTTTCCTCCGCTGTTCGCTCATCTGCCGGACGCCTTCGCAGAGCTCTATGACCCGGCAGCGCCCTGGGAGCTGCTGGGCGAGCCGCTGGACGAGATCCTCGGACGTCTGCCGTCGAGCGAGATTCACGGCCAGCTGTCGCCGGACGTCCACCTCGCGGGCGACCGGATCGTGATCTGCCCCGGCGCCCGCATCCATCCGACCGCGGTGATCGAGGGTCCGATCTATATCGGCCGCGACGCCGAGATCCGCCCCGGCGCTTACCTGCGCGGCGGCGTCTGGGTCGGCGAGCGGTGCATCGTGGGGACCAACACCGAGCTCAAGCGCGCCATCCTCCTCCCCCACGCCAAGGCGCCGCACCTCAACTACGTCGGCGACTCGATCCTCGGCGCCGACGTCAACCTCGGCGCCGGCACGATCCTGTCGAACTTCCGCCACGACGGCGGCGCGATCCGCATCCCCTGGCATGGCAGCAGGATCGACACTGGCCGCCGCAAGCTCGGCGCCGTCCTCGGCGACGGCGTCATGACCGGCTGCAACTCCGTCCTCCACCCCGGCGTCGTGGTCGGCCGGGAGACGCAGATCTATCCCGGCGTGCAGCTCCGCTCCGGCGTCTACCCGGAGCGAAGCGTGGTGAAACTACGGCAGGACGTCGAGATCGTCCCGCAGAGATAGACCTGTTTTCAGCGGGAGGGGGATCGCCCTGCAAGGGCGGGCTTTGCTCAGCCTGGGGTTTCAACCCCAGGCAGCAGGATCTTGGGGTTTAGAGGGCCGCCCCTACAGCAGCCCCGTCGGCCGCGGGAACGCCTGGGTCACCGTGACGTCGATCACCGGGTGGCTCACCACCATGACGGTGCGGTCGTCGTCCGCCGGGGCGTCGCGGCTGAACGCCTCGACGCTGGCGAAGATGGCGTCCACCACCTCGCGAGCGCTCTCCCCCTGGTGATCGCGGGCCACCTCGAGCATGCGGTCCAGGCCGTACTCGCCGAGCAGCCGGCCGTGCTCGTCGCGACCCTGCGTCTCGCAGATGCCGTCGGTGTAGAAGACCAGCATGTCGCCCGCCTTCATGGTGACGAAGCCGCGCTCGTAGGTGGCGTCGGGGAGCGGCCCGAGCACCGGCCCCCCCTCCTCCAGGTAGCGCACGGTGCCGTCGGCCGCGATGTGGATCGGCGGCGGATGGCCGGCGTTGACGTAGATGAAGACGCCGTTGAGCTCGAGCTCGCCGTAGAACATCGAGACGAAGCGGCTGGTCAGCGTGCTCTGGTGGATGATGTTGTTCATCCGCTCGACCGTGCGGATGATCTTGAAGTCGCGCGCCAGCCCCATCCGCAGCCCCATGTAGATGTCGCGCACCTGCAGGGCGGCGGGGAGGCCGTGGCCGGAGACGTCGGCGATGGCGAGACCGAGGATCTTCTTGGTCAGCGGGATGTAGTCGAAGAAGTCGCCCCCCACCTCTTCCATCGGCTCCGAGCGTCCGAAGATGTCGAACTCGCCGTAATTCGGCTCGCGCCGCGGCAGGATCGACGCCTGGATCTTGCGCGCCTGCTCGAAGATCCCCTCCATCTTGTCGCGGCGGATCTTCTGGTTGACGCTGTGGCGGATGATGCCGAGGGAGAACAGGATGTCGTCGCGGTCATGCCCGGCGGCGACGTTGAAGGCGAGGATGTACTCCTCGCTCCCCACCTCGATGGCGGCGAACTGCTGGACGCCCAGGAGGTTCTCGAGGTTCCGGTCGATGTTCGGATCCTCGGCGTCCATGTAGACGGTCCCCTCCTCCAGCAGGAGCTCGATCGGCCGGTAGGAGATCGGCACCTTGAGCCCCTGCGGCACCTCCTTGGCGTCGCCGAAGGTGGCCTGGAGGACGTAGTAGCCGCCGCGGCGCTGATAGAGACGGCCGCCATAGATGCCCAGCTCGTCCTGGAACTTGTCGATGATGATCTCGAGCAGGGAGTGGATCGTCGAGCCGACATCCTCGGCGCGATCCATGGCCGCGACCGCCTGCTCCACCTTCTTCATCAACCCCCGGTAATTGACCGGGCGGACTTCGGACGTGACCACGGGCATCCTCCTTGCGGCATCTGACGTCGGACGGGTTATGCCGCACCGCGACTACGCGGCCATTCTACTCGATCAGCCATTGTCGATCAGCGCCATCACGATCCGGTCCTGCGCCGCGTGCGGATCGAGCTTGCTCCGCTCGACGACGATCGAGAAGGCGTAGGACTTGCCGGACACCGCCTTGGCGTAGCCCGAGAGCGCCGAGACGCCGTTGAGCGTGCCGGTCTTGGCGAACACGTTGCCGCGATAGGGAGGCGTGGCCAGCCGCCGCTTCCAGGACTTCATGTCCTCGCCGCCGTAGGGGAGCGACTGGGCGAACTCCTTCGACGCGGGGTGGAAGAACATGTGGCGCAGCAGCAGGGTGATCGCCCGCGGCGACGCCTGGTTGCTGCGGCTCATGCCCGAGCCGTCCACCATGTGGACGCTCCCCGCCGGCGCGCCGAGGGCGGCGACGAACTCCTCGATCGCCCGCGTCCCCGCCCGCCAGCTCCCCTCGCCGCAGCGGACGGCGCCGAGCAGCTTGGAGAGGGTCTCGGCGTAGAAGTTCTGGCTGTGCTTGTTGGTGGTGGTGATGGCGGTGACGAGATCGCTCCGATGGGCGGCGACCCGCTCCCAGACCTCGCCGGGGAGCTGCGCCACCGGCCGGATCTCGCCGTCGACCGCGATCCCCTCCTCGGCGAGGGCGCCGCGCAGGCCGAGGCCGAAGTAGCGCACGGGGTCGGGAACGGTCACCCAGGTCTCGAACGGTCCGGAATTGGCGTCGATCGAGCCGCGGACCGTCAGCAGGTCGCCGGTCCGCCCCACGAAGAGGCGGGTGCCGCGGCGCTTGGAGGTAGTGAGGGCGCTGTTGTCGACGCGCACGATCGGCACCGGCGGCACGATCTCGACCACCGCCGCCCGCCCCGCGGCGCCCGGCGAGACGCGCACCAGGATGCAGTTGTCGCTGAACGCCAGCGAGGCGATCGGCGCCTCGTACCAGTCGGTGAGCTGGTCGCGCGGCCACTCGGGATGGATCTGGGTCGGCTCGAACAGTCCATCGGCGAGATAGAGGTCGCCGGTGATCCGCTCGATCCCGCGCGCCCGTAGCGCCGCCGCCCAGGGCCTGAAGGCGCCGTAAGGATCGCCCTCGTACTCGCGCCCCGAGATCTGCGGATCGCCCGCGCCCACCACCCCCAGGTCCCCATGCAGAGCGCCGCGGTCCACCGCGCCGCGCATCATCAGCCGCGTCTCGAAGATGTAGGCGGGACCGAGCGCATCCAGGGTCGCCGCCGTGGTGAACAGCTTGCTGTTCGAGGCGATCACCCGCGGCTCGTCGGGGTTGTAGGAGAACACCGTCTCGCCCGTATCCAGCTCGACGATGTTGACCCCTAGCGCCCCCGAGGCCGCCGCCGTGCGGGCCACCTCGCTGGAGAGGGCTTGCGCCAGCGCGCTCTGCGCCGCGGAGGGGCTGGAGGTGAGAAGGAGAGAGAGGACGAACGAGAGTGCAGCGGTACGGCGCATGGCCGCGTAGTCTAACCGGTCAAGGCTTCTTGCCGAATTTCTCGCGAATGAGATCGATGGGGTCCCGCTCCTTGAGCTCCCGCCAGGATTCCAGGGCGTGGACGCGACGATCGACCTGAGCGTAGGACGAGCGGAGCAAGCTGCGTGCGTCGTCGAATTCTCTCTTGACCTCAGCTCGAAAAGCCCGGAGGTTCTCGTCGGCACCCATCACGCCTTCGGCCAACAAGCGTACTTCGCTCCGTACCCCCTCGATCGTGACGTGTGCCTGCCGGACCTCATCTTCCACCCGGCCAAAATTCTGGATGGCCGCTTCGCGGAAGCTGACGAATTCATCACGCAGGCTCGCGATCTGCTGCGTCGCCTCCTCGCGAAAGCTCGCTGTCTGCTGCGTCGTCTCCTCGCGAAAGCTCGCTGTCTGCTGTGTGGTCTCTGCCCGTAGACCAACGATCTGCTGCGAGATCTGGAGGAAGCGCGCGTCAAGATAGGCGATCAGCTCTTGGTCCATGCTTCTCAGTATCCTCTTGGAATCGTGTCCGTGAGCGACAGCCTACCACAGGTCGATGCCGGCATACGCGACCTATCGCTTCTTCTGATACGTCAGCCCCAGCGCCCGTGGCGCCCGGGAAGGGCCGATGAAGCCGGCGAGGACGACCAGCGTGAGCACGTAGGGGATGATCTGAATGAGCTGGACGGGGATCTCCGACACCCCCTGCATCTGGATCGACAGCGCCTCGGCCGCGCCGAAGAAAAGGCAGGCGAGCATCGTCTGCACCGGCCGCCACTTGCCGAAGATCAGGGCGGCCAGGGCGATGAACCCGCGGCCAGCCGTCATGTTGCGGCTGAACAGCGAGGATTGCCCCGTCGACAGGTAGGCGCCGCCGATCGCCGCCAGCGCGCCGGAGAGGAGCACGCCGGCGTATCGGATGCGGTCCACGTTCACTCCAGCCGTGTCCGCCGCCTCGGGGTTCTCCCCCACCGCGCGCAGGCGCAGGCCGAAGGGCGTGCGGTTCAGCACCCACCAGGTCACCGGCACCAGCGCGAACGCGAGGACCACCGGCGCCAGCGGCAGGAGCTGCTCTTTCGGGATCTGCGGCGTGGAGCCGGTCGTTGCGAACAGCGCGCCGGACAGCAGCGCCGGCACGCCCAGAAACAGGATGTTGATCGCCATGCCGCTCACGACCTGATCCGCCCGGTAGCGGATGCACGCCACGGCGTGGATCAGAGCCACGCCGATACCCGCGAGAATCGCCGCCAGCAGCCCGATCCAGGGGTTGTGGCTGTAGAACGTCATCACCGCGGCGGTGAAGGCGCCGGCCAGCATCAATCCTTCCAGGCCGATGTTGATCACGCCGGAACGCTCGGAGAAGAGACCGCCGAGCGCCGCCAGCAATAGCGGCGTCGCCAGGCGGATTGCCGAGTAGATCAGCGCGAGGACCGGAAGGCGGCTCATGCGCGCTTCCTCCATTTCGCCAGCCGCGCGAAGGGACCGCGGAACATCGCCTCGGCCGCGACGAAGAGGATGATGATCCCCTGGAGCACCTGGACCAGATCCTTGGAGACGTTCGCGGTGAAGATGTCGACGAACAGCCCTCCCCGCAGCAGCGCCCCGAACAGGAGAGCGGAGAGAATCACTCCCAGGGGGTGGCTCCTACCGAGGAGCGCCACGGCGATGGCGGTGAAGCCGTAGCCGGCCGAGAAGCCGTCGTAATAGCGGTAGCGGTAGCCCATCACCTCGCCGATCGCCACCATCCCCGCCAGACCGCCTGAGACCGCCATCGCCAGCACGATCTGCCGGCGGGTGGAGATGCCGCCGTACGCCGCCGCCGCCGGGCTCGCGCCGGTGGCCCGGATCTCGTATCCCCAGCGGGTTCGCCAGAGGAAGAGATAGACGAGCAGGCTCACCCCCAGCGCCAGCGGGAACGCGAGGCTGAGCGGGATGCGCTCCGGAAACCCCGGCAAGAAGCGGCCCAGCCGCGCGACGTGCGCCGAGGCGCCGATCGGCGCCGTCTCGAGGATCGCGTCTCCCTGCGGCTTGTAGTGATACTGCGTGAGATAGCTCACCAGGGCGGCCGCGATGAAGTTCATCATGATCGTGGTGATCACCTCGTGCGCTCCGAACCGCGCCTTGAGCACCCCCGGGATCGCCCCCCAGGCGCCGCCGGAGACGACCGCCGCCAGGAAGCAGAGCGGCACCAGCAGCCACGCCGGCCACCCCGCGAACGTGATCCCCGCCCAGGCGGTGGCGAACGCGGCGATCGTGAGCTGACCCTCGGCGCCGATGTTCAGCAGCCCGCAGCGAAAGGCCACCGCCACGCCGAGGCCGGCGAAGATCAGCGGCGTCGCGTAGAAGAGGGTGTAACCGATGCCGTCCGGCCAGGTGAGAGCGCTGCCGATCAGCAGCTCGTAGGTGCGGATCGGGCTGTCGCCGACCAGCGCGATCAGCACCGCGCCCACGAGAAAAGCCGCGACCACCGCGGCCAGGGGGAAGAGGAGCTCGCGAAAGACTTTCATCTCACTTTTCATGCCGCGGCCTCGCCGCCGACCATCAGGAGCCCGATCTCCTCGATGGAGGTCTGGGAGGGATCGACCTCGGCGACGATCCTGCCGCGCCGCATCACCAGCAGACGATCGGCGAGCGCCGTCACCTCCTCGAGGTCGGAAGAGACCAGCAGGATGGCGCACCCGGAATCGCGCAGCTCGACCAGCCGGCGGTGGATGAACTCGATGCCGCCGATGTCCACGCCACGCGTCGGCTGCGCCACCAGCAGGAGCCGCGGCGGCAGCGCCAGCTCGCGGCCGAGGATCAGCCGCTGCTGGTTGCCGCCGGAGAGGGCGCGGGCGGGAAGGCTCAGCGCGGACGGGCGGACGGCGAAGGCGTCGACGATCCCCCGCGCGCGCCGGCGGATGGCCGCGCGATCGAGCCACGCGCGAAAAGGCCCGACGGCGACCGGCGGCCGGTCGTCCACGCCGAGGATCGCGTTCTCGGCGAGATCGAAGTCGAGCAGCAGGCCGCGCCGCTGGCGGTCCTCGGGAACGTGAGCGACCCCGCGCGCGTTGCGCTCGCGGGCGGTCAGCGACGTCACGTCCACGCCGCCGAGCTCGATCGAGCCGCCGACGCTCCGGCGGTCCACCAGCCCGGCGAGCGCGTCGATCAGCTCGGTCTGGCCGTTCCCCTCGACCCCCGCGACGCCCACGATCTCGCCGGCGTGCACAGCGAAGGAGACGCCGTCGAGCCGCCGCCCACCCTCCCCACCTCTCGCGGAGAGATCGCGCGCCTGCAGCACCACCCCGCCCGGCTTCGCCGCCGGCTTGGCCACGCGCAGCAGCACGTCGCGCCCCACCATCAGACGAGCGAGCTCGGCGGCGCTCGTCTCGACCGTCCGCCGGTTACCCACGACGCGGCCGTCGCGCATCACGGTGATCTCGTCCGCGATCGCCAGCACCTCCGAGAGCTTGTGGCCGACGACGACGATCGCCTTCCCCTGCGCCCGCAGGCCGCGCAGGACCTGGAAGAGGTCCGCCACCGCCCGCGGCGGCAGCACGGCCGTCGGCTCGTCGAGGATCAGCAGGCGAGCCTCGCGATAGAGCGCCTTCAGCAGCTCGACGCGCTGCCGCTCCCCCACCGAGAGGGCCTCGACGCGAGCTTCCGGATCGATCCGGAAACCGAGCTCGCCGGCGAGCCCGCGGACGCGCGCCGCGGCCCTCTTGAGATCGAGCGCCAAAGGCGATCCCGGCTCGACGCCCAGGACGACGTTCTCGGCGACCGTCATCGTCTCGACCAGCGTGAAGTGCTGGTGCACCATGCCGACGCCGAGGGCGATCGCGTCGTGCGGGCTGGCGAGCCGCCGGACCTGGCCGTCGATCACGACCTCGCCGGAATCGGCGGCGTAGAAGCCGTAGGCGATCCGCATCGCCGTCGACTTGCCGGCGCCGTTCTCGCCGACGATCGCGTGGATCGTCCCGGGAGCCACGGCGAGGCTGACGCGGTCGTTCGCCAGCACGTCGCCGAAGCGTTTAGTGATGTCGTGCAGCTCGAGCATGGGGATCGATAGAAAGGATTATTTCGCCAAAGAGAACTACTTCGCCATCGCGTCGGTGACCTTGATCTCGCCGCGGATGATCTTGCCCCTCGCGGCCTCGACGTCGCGGATCACGTCGGGCGAAATCAGCCGGGCATTGTACGAATCCATGGCGTAGCCGATGCCGTCGTTCGCCAGCCCATAGACGTGAATCCCACCGTTGAAGCGGTGATTCACCCGGTCGCTGACGATCTGGTACACCGCGTTGTCCACCCGCTTGACCATGCTGGTGAGAACGAAACCGGGCTTGACCCAGTTCTGGTTCGAATCGACGCCGATCACGAATTTTCCGTACTGCTCGGCGGCGTCGAAGGCGCCGAGCCCGGAGTTGCCGGCGGCGGCGAAGATCACGTCCGCGCCCTTGCCGATCTGGGCGACGGAGAGCTCTTTCCCCTTCCCCGGATTGTTCCATGCCGACTCCGTGACGCCGACGTAATTCTGGATCACCTGGACCTTCGGATCGACCGCCCGCGCGCCCTCCTCGTAGCCAACCTCGAACTTGTGGATCAGCGGGATGTCCATCCCACCCAGAAAGCCGAGCACGCCGGTCTTCGAGGCGTGGGCGGCGATCATCCCCACGAGATAGCTCCCCTCGTGCTCCTTGAAGACGAGCGAGGCGACGTTGGGGAGAGCGCTGACGCCGTCGACGATCGCGAAATCGATCCCTGGATAATCCCTGGCCACCGCCTCGACGATCGGCGTCTGGGCGAAGCCGATGCCGATCACCAGGTCGTAGCGGACCTCGGCGAACGCGCGCATGGCGGGCTCGAGCGAGGCGGGATCGCCCGGCTCGGCGTCGCGCAGCACGATGGGAAAATCCTTCGCCGCGCGCCGCACGCCTTTCCAGGCGGCCGCGTTGAACGAGCGGTCGTCCTTGCCGCCGCTGTCGAAGACGATGCCGACGTGGATCTTCCTGGGATCCCCGGAGGCATAGCTGAGGTCCCGGCATGCCGGGACGGTGAAGCCCAGGGCGAGCGCGAGGCAGAGGCCGAAAGCCTTCCAGAGCCGCATGATGGTGCCGCGAGGCTATCCCGGCCGCCGGTCGGAAGGCAAGGCAAGCGCGAGCGGAGCGAGATGTTGGCCCCTCCCTTGCAGTAGACCTCCCGCGTGAAGGAAATCGACTCGACTCATAACTTCCAGGAGATTCTCCAATGAACGACGAAAAGTATTCCAACACCGGCAAGGCCACCACCGCTGAGCTCGATCACGAGGCTCATGACGCCAATCGCGACCCCATCACCGGCGCTCCGGGCGCTCATCCCGTCGGCACCGGCGTCGGCGCCGCCGCCGCGGCAGTGGCCGGCGCGGCGCTCGGCGGAGCGGTGGCGGGGCCGGTGGGCGCGGTCGTCGGCGCCGCCGTGGGCGGAGTCGCCGGTGGCCTCGCCGGCAAGGGTGTCGCCGAAGGGGTCAACCCCACGGAGGAGGACGCCTACTGGCGCAACAATTACTCCAAGCGCCCCTACGCCGCCAACCGCTCGTACGATGAATTCGCCCCCGCTTATCACTATGGCTACACCTCGGCCGCGACGCACACGGGCCGCAAGTTCAACGACGCCGAGAACGACCTCCAGCACGGCTGGGAGCAGGCCAAGGGCAAGTCTCAGCTCGCCTGGAGCGATGCCAAGCACGCCACCAAGGACGCCTGGAACCGCGTCGCCGGCCGCGCCGAGAACGACAGCTACTGGCGTGAAAACCATTCTTCCAAGCCGTACGCGAAGAATGCCAGCTATGACGACTACGCTCCCGCCTATCGCTATGGCTACGACTCGGCCAGCACCCACGCCGGCCGCAAGTTCGATGAGACCGAGAACGATCTCCAGCATGGCTGGGAGCAGGCCAAGGGCAAGTCCAAGCTCGCCTGGAGCGACGCCAAGCACGCCGTGAAGGAGAGCTGGCACCGTGTCGAGAACACTGTCTCCGGCGACCGCGATCGCTACTAGATCTGTAGATCTGAAGTTGAAGGAGGACGAGATGAGCGACGAGAACAACCCGACCCCTACCCGGACGGCCACGGTCGCGCCGGAGCCCCGTCCCGCCGACCGCAGCACCGACGCCGGCTTGGGCATGTTCGAACGTGTCAACAGCATCGTCGGCACGACCGGCATCGGCACCGCGCCGGGCATCGGCGGCGCCACCGAGCAATCGGTCCACCTGGACGCGCTTCCCGGCATCGCCGGCGTGGAATCTTCGCCTATCGGCTTGCCCGAGGGTGACGCGGCCGAGCTCTCGCGGTTCAACGAGGAGGACGACCGCCACTGGCGCGAGACCCATGGCAAGACGGCCACCGCGAACGCCGCCAGCAATTACGAGGAGTACCAGCCGGCCTATCGCTACGGCACCGACGCCGCCCATCTCCACAAGGGCAAGACGTGGGACGAAGCGTCGAGCCACCTGGAGAGCGGCTGGGACAAGGCGAAGGGCGAATCCAGCCTCACCTGGGCCCACGTCAAGGATTCCGTGCGCGACGCCTGGCACCGCGTCGAGCGGGCTTTCTCGGGCGACCCGAAGCCCGACGCCCGGTAGGGCCTCGCAACCTCCCCCAAAGCGCCCGGATTCTCGCGGATCCGGGCGCTGCCGTTTTCGGGCGCGGGCGGCATTGAGACGTATACTTCCCCTCGATGGCGCCGCGTTTTGACCCCGAGAGCCTCAGGCTCGACCTCTCCGTTGCCGATCTCCTCGAATCGCCGTTCCTGCGCAGCCTCGGCTTCTCCAGCCGCGGTGGCTACGAGCGGCTCTGGCTGGGACAGGCGATCCACGGGCGGTATCAGGAGCAGAAGCTCGCGGAGGACCCCTCCTACCGCCGCGAGGTGGTGATCTCCCACGTCTTCGAGCATCGCGGCTGGAAGGTGACCGTGCAGGGGCGCGCCGACGGCCTGCGCCGCGAGCCGGACGGCTCCCTGGTGGTCGAGGAGATCAAGTCGGTCCGCCGCGGCGGCGCTCTTCCTCCCGCCGTGCGCGAGAGCTATCAGCGCCAGGCCCTGCTCTACGCCTGGATGCTCTCCCACACCGAGCCGAATCCGGTGACCGCCGAGCTGGTGCTGATCGCCATCGGCAGCGACGACACCGAGCGCGATTTCCTCACCCCCGACTTCAAGGGGCTCGAAGCCGGCGTCCGCCGCCGCGTTAACTCGCTGATCTACGCCTGGGAAGCCGAGCAGCGCCAAGCCACGGAACGCCACGCGGCGGCCGAGCGCATCGTCTTTCCCTATCGCGAGCCGCGCCCCGGTCAGGAGCTGATCCTCGCCGCCGTCGAGACCGCGGTGGCCAACCGCGAGCACCTCCTGCTCCAGGCGACGACCGGCATCGGCAAGACCGTCGCCGCCCTCTACCCCGCCCTGCGCTATGCCCTGGCGCACGACAAGCGCCTGTTCGTGCTCACCGCCAAGAACACCCAGCAGGAGATGGCCACCGCCGTGCTCAGGCTCCTCAACCAGGAGTCGGCCTTCCGCTCCCTGCGCCTGCGGGCGAAGGCCAGGATGTGCGCCAACGACCAGATCCTCTGCCACGAGGAGTACTGCCGCTTCGCCAAGGACTACGGGCTGAAGCTCGCCACCTCCGGCGTGCTGGCGCGCATCTACGACACCCACGCCGCCATCGAGCCCGAGGACGTCTTCAACGCCGCCCGCGAGGCCGAGGTCTGCCCCTTCGAGGTCAGCCTCGAGCTCTCGAACCGGGTACAGGTCACGGTCTGCGACTATAACTACGTCTTCGACCCCTATGTCTCCCTCGCCAGCTTTGCCGCCGAGGAGGACCTCTCGGACGTCATCCTGGTGATCGACGAGGTCCACAACCTGGTCGGCCGCGGCCGCGGCTACTACAGTCCCGAGCTCTCCTCGAACGCGGCGCGCCGGGCGGCGGAGGTCGTGGGGCGCTGGGGCGAGCCGATCCACCTGCGCATCGAGAACCTCTGCCTGAAGCTCGCCGCCCTGATCGACGGCACGGTCGCCGACGCCCTCGACGACGGCCCGCCGGGCGAGCGCGCCGTCGTCTGGCCGCTCCCCGAGGACCGCTTCTGGCGCCTGCGGCCGGAGCTCGACGCGGCCTTCGTCGACTACCTGGAGCACCAGCGCGAGACGCGCAGCTTCCAGCCCGAGGACCCCTTCGTCGAGCTCTACTTCAACTTCCTCCGCTTCCTGAACGGCCTGATGGTCTCCGACGCCGCCTTCAGCCAGTGCGTGGAGTACAAGCAAGGGGACGGCCGGCTGAAGATCCTCTGCAAGGACCCCAGCCGCTTCCTCGGCGAGGTGATCCAGCGCACGCATGCCACGGTCGGCCTCTCGGCGACCCTGTCGCCCCCCGAGTTCTACACCGGCCTGCTCGGCTTCGAGGTGGGACGCACGGCGTTCGTCGAGATCGCCAACCCGTTCCCTGCCGCGAACCGGCGGGTGGTGATCGACCCCAGCGTCGCCACCACCTTCCGCGAGCGGCCGGCGAACTATCAGCGGATCGCCGATCGTCTCGCCGGTTTCGCCGACTCGGTGCCGGGCAACTGCCTCGCCCTCTTCCCCAGCTATGCGTTCCTGGCCGAGGTGACCGGCCGGATGCGCCTCCGCAACAAGCGCGTGCTGGTCCAGCGTCAGGCGGACAACGACGCCGAGCGCGACGCGCTTCTCCAGGCGCTGCGCTCGGCGGTCTTCGGCGACATCCTGCTGGTGGCGGTGGCCGGCGGCGTCTTCGCCGAGGGCGTGGACTATCCCGGCGAGGTGCTCAAAGCGGTGGCGATCGTCGGCCCCTGTCTGCCGGCGATGACGCTAGAGCAGGAGCTCCTCAAGGAGTATTACCAGGAGCGTTTCGAGCGCGGCTTCGAATACTCCTTCGTGGTGCCCGGCATGACCCGCGTCGTACAGGCCGCCGGCCGCCTCATCCGCTCGCCCGAGGACACCGGCGTCATCGCCCTTTTCGATCAGCGGTTTTTACATTCTCCCTATCGCAACTACCTCCCCGCCGACTGGCTCTCCGACGAAGGCACCACCCACGCCCTGGTGGGCGATCCCGCGCGCGCCGCGGAGGAGTTCTTCAAGGCGATCGCCGCGCGGAGGTAGGACGCTCTCGGCAACTCCGCCCGAGAGCGTCCGGCTGTGCGCTAGCAGGCGATGGTCTGGCAGACGCTGCTGTTGCACAGCACGTTGCAGGAGGCGGGGGTGCAGGTCCCACCGCAGCTGACACGGCAGGAGATCGACTGCGGAGGGCCAGGGAGAATCGCTCCGCCTTGCGCTCCCTCCAGCTCCGGCGAAGCCAGGACGCGGAGGGTTTCACGATGCAGCTTCAGGCGGAAGCTCATATTCCTTTTCATGGCAATGGTTCCTTTCAGGCCTCGCGGGCGATCTGCCGGCGAGAAATCAGGTTGGTGCCCCTAGGAGGCGCTGAACAGCGCCCCCATCCGTCGACCGCCTTGAACGGGTCCAACCTAGCAAGTCTGAGTCGTGGCCGAGCAGGCGGTACCGCAAATCGTGGGGCAGGTGACCGTCACGTGCGGCGGGGCGCAAAGGTTCACCTGGCAGGTGGCGACGGTGAGCTTGCCGGTCGTGGCCGCTCCGCCTTGGGCGGCCTCCAACTCCGGCGACGCCAGGGTCCGCAGGGTTTCGCGGTGCAGCTTGAGACGGAGGCTCGCTTGCTTTTTCATGCTCTGGGTTCCTTTTGATCTCGGGGGGCGAATCTGCCCCCATGTCCAGAGATGCGCAAAGCGGCTGGACAAGGGGACAGGATCTTGGGCGCCCTGCACTAGCAGAGGGTGGTGTACGGGCAGACGACGCTGGGGCCGCAGACCACGCCGCAGGTGAGGGCACCACAGGTTCCACCGCAACTGATCCGGTTGCAGGTGGCGACCGTCTGCGCGGTGTTCGTAACGATCCCGCCCTGGGCGCCCTCGAGCTCCGGCGAAACGAGGGTCCGGAGAGTTTCGCGGTTGAGCCGCAGACGGAAGCTCACATTCCTTTTCATGGCGGGTGATTCCTTTCAGAGAGACGTGCCAGGGGCGAATCTGCCCCTCATCTGTAGATGCGCAGTCTATAAAAGGAAGGGGACACGCCCGAGCTACCTGGCATCAGCGGCGAGGAGAAGTACGGCACCGACCCGTCGTGGCCGAAGAACCAGCCCGGCGGCAAGCTGCCGGCGGACCTGCCGGTGCCTCCACTGCCGGCAGGCGGCAAGGTCGAACAATTCGTGGCGAAGGGAATGCAGGAAGAGGGCATCGTCGCAGAGGAGCCCGCCCCCATGGCGGCCGGCGCGGCCTAGCAGACCTGCGCGGAGACCGTGCAGATGCCGGAGCAGATGACGTTGCAGGTCTGGGGAGTGCAGGAGGCGACCCTGCAGCTGACATTGCAGGAGACCGACTGGGGAGGGCCGACGATAATGGTGCCGCCGCCTTGAGCCCCTTCGAGCTCCGGGGACGCCAGGACCCGGACGGTTTCGCGATGGAGCTTCAGACGGAGAGTCACGTTCCTTTTCATGGCAATCGATTCCTTTATCGACGTGGCGGGCGGGTTTGCCCGCTTCAAACGCAGGCTCCCCGGGAGGCAGGGGATAGCAGAAAGGGAGCATGCTCTATAGGCGACGGGCCGGCGGGAAAAGCAACACGCCCCTCCTGACCGAAAACCAGCCGGGAGGGGAATCACCGACGATTTGCCGGTATCACGGCGGGGTACAGACAGGGACAGGCTGATAACTGAAGCAGACAGCGGTCGCCGCGCAGAAACAGAGGGTCAAGTGTGCGGTCGTCATTCCCGTTCCCCCTTGACCGGCCTCCATCTCCAGCGCGGCGAGGGTCAGGAGGGTCTCCCGGTGGAGCTTGATCCGGGCCTTGGTACTTTTCTTCATCGGCTTTGCCTTCCTGTGAGAGCTCAGAGAGCTGGTTTACCCACCGAAGCCACCAGCTCTACAGGCGAAAGCCGATCGGAATCGTTACGGCACGAGACCCTCAGGCGCGCCGCGCCTGGCCTCCCGCGCCCATGGCGCGGCGGAGCCACTTGCCCTGCACGCCCTTCATCATCTTCTGCATCGTGCGGTACTGCTTCAGCAGCCGGTTGATCTCGGCGACCGAGGTGCCGGAGCCCATGGCGATCCGCTTCTTGCGGCCGCCGTTGAGGACGTCCGGACGCTTGCGCTCCAGCGGCGTCATCGAGTTGATGATCGCCTCCACCTTCTTCAGGCCCCCCTCGTCCACGCTGGCCGAGTCGAGGCCGCGCAGCGGTCCGACCTTCGGCAGCATTTCGAGGACGGACGCCAGCGGTCCCAGCTTGCGGAGCTGGCGGAGCTGATCCCGCAGGTCCTCGAGGGTGAACTGCTGGTTGACCATCCGCTTGGCGAGCCGCTCGGTCTCGGCGGCGTCGAGGCCGCGCTCGGCCTTCTCGATCAGCGACAGGACGTCGCCCATGCCGATCATCCGCGAGGCCATGCGCTCGGGGTGGAAGAGCTCGAGGTCGTCCGACTTCTCACCCGTGCCCACGAAGCGGATCGGCACCTGGGCGACGGTGCGGATCGACAGCGCCGCGCCGCCGCGGGAGTCGCCGTCGAGCTTGGTGAGGATGGCGCCGGTCAGCTTCAACACCTGGGCGAACTGCTCGGCGCTCTTGACGGCGTCCTGGCCGGTCATCGAGTCGGCCACGAAGAGGATCTCGTGCGGCTCGATGCGATCGGCGAGCCGGCGGATCTCGTCCATCAGCGCGGTGTCGACGTGCAGACGGCCGGCGGTGTCCATCAGGACGACGTCGTGGCCGCGCTGGCGGGCGACGCTCAGAGCGCGAGCGCCGAGGTCGACCACGTTCTCGCCCGGCTCGGGCTCGAGCACGGGCACGTCCACGCCCTTGCCCACCTGCTTGAGCTGCTCGACGGCGGCGGCGCGCTGGAGGTCGCCGGCGACCAGCAGCGGGTGCTTGCCGCGCTTCTTCAGCCGCTTGGCGATCTTGCCGGCGGTGGTCGTCTTGCCCGAGCCCTGGAGGCCGCAGAGCATGATGACCGTCGGCCGGCCGTCGAGGCGCAGCTCGGTCCCCTCCTCGCCGAGCAGCGCGCTCAGCTCGTCGCGCACGATCTTCACCACCTGCTGCGCCGGGGTCAGGCTCTCCAGCACCTCCTGGCCGAGGGCCCGCTCGCGCACGCGGTCGATGAACGGCTTGACCACCCGCAGGTGCACGTCGGCCTCGAGCAGCGCCATGCGGATCTGACGCAGCGCCGCGTCGAGCGCCTCGGGCGTGACCTTGCCCTCGCCCTTGAGCTGGCGGAAGACTTCACTGAGCTTGTCCTGCAGACCGTCGAACATGGGAAAAACCTCTCTGGATGCGTGCCCACTCGCCCTCTGGTCGGGGGGCGAGAATGGTAACACGGCTGTCGAAAAGGCTGTTCCCGCTCAGTAGGTATACTGCGCGGCATGGAACGAAGAGCCAAGATCATGGCGACCCTGGGGCCGGTGAGCCGCGACGAGACGGTGCTGCGAGGGCTCGTCCGCGCCGGGGTCGACCTGTTCCGACTGAACCTCTCACACGGCACGCAGGAGCAGCACCGCGAGACCCTGCGCCGTGTCCGCAAAGTCGCCGCCGAGGAGGGGGCTCATCTGCCGGTGGTGCTCGACCTCATGGGCCCCCGCTATCGCCTCGGCACCATCCCCGACGAGCCGCGCATCCTCAAGCCCAACCAGGAGCTCGTCCTCGGCCCCGAAGCCTACGACGTCGACCTGCCGGTCGATCTCGAGATCCTGGTCCACCTGCAACCCGGCGAGCGGGTGCTGATCGACAGCGGCCTGATCGAGCTGCGGGTGGAGTCCAAGCAGGGCGACCGCGTGCGCGCGCGGGTCGTCAACGGCGGCCCGGTCAAGACGCGCAAAGGGATCAACCTCCCCGACACCGACCTCCCCTTCGAGGTCTCCGAGAAGGACCGCGCCGACATCGCCTTCGCCGTCGCCGAACAGGCGGACTACCTGGCCGCCAGCTACGTCGGCGAGGGGGCGCACGTCGAGGCCGTCCGCGAAGTGGTGTCGGCGGCCGGCGGCCGCATCCCGATCATCGCCAAGATCGAGCGCAAGACGGCGATCGAGAGGCTCGACGAGATCACCGAGGCGGCGGACGGCGTGATGGTGGCCCGTGGCGACCTCGGCGTCGAGGTGCCGCTCTACACCGTGCCCGTGCTGCAGAAGAAGATCGTCGCCGCCGGCCGCCTCTCCGGCAAGCCGGTGATCGTGGCCACCCAGATGCTCGAATCGATGGTCGAGCAGCCGCGCCCCACCCGCGCCGAGGCCACCGACGTGGCCAACGCCGTATTCGACGGCGCCGACGCCCTGATGCTCTCGGGCGAGACCGCCGCCGGCAAGTATCCCGTGCTGGTCGTCGAGACCATGGCGCGGATCATTCAGGAGGCGGAGGACTACGTCCGCGAGAGCATCGCCCGGCCGCGGGTGCAGCCGCTGGGACACGTCCACGCCCGGCGCAACTTCGCGCTCGACCCCGACGGCTCTGACGGGCCCGAGGCGGCCGGCGCCGAGCTGTCGCTCGACGTGCCCGACATGGTCTCCGCCGCCGCCGTGCTCGCCGCCGAGCAGATCGGCGTCCGCCGCATCGTCGCCTTCAGCCAGAGCGGCTTCACGGCTCGCCTGGTGGCGCGCTACCGTCCCCCCTCGCCGATCATGGCCTTCACCCCCGACGCGCGGGTGGCGCGGCAGATCCAGCTCGTCTGGGGCGTGCGCCCGTTCGTCGCCGAGTTCCAGGTCGGGAGCCTGGAGGACATCGTCACCGTCGTCGAGCGCGAGCTCCTGGCGGCTCAGCTGGTGCAGCCCGGCGAGCGGATCATCATCCTCATGGGGCACCCGGTCCGCGAGCGCCCCCTGACCAACCTGATGCGCGTCCACCGCATCCGGTCGCTCTAGGAGCGCGCCGCTGTACCTCGGCAGGAAAGGGCGATATCGCCTCGCCCTCGCCGCCGCGCTCGCCCTCTTGCTGGCGAGCGCGGACGCCCTCTGGATCGAGCCGCGCCTGCTCCTCTTTCGCGACGACGTACGGATCGATCTGCCGGCGCCGCGGATGCGCGTGGCGCACCTTTCGGACCTCCACGTGCGCGGCGACATGCCGCTCCTCCACCGCCTCGTCCGCGAGGTCGCCGCCGCACGGCCGGACGTGATCGTGATCAGCGGCGACCTGATCCACGACGCGCCCGATCCCAAGGAGTACGAGCGGAATTCCACGGCGGTGGCGGCGGTGGTCGCCGCGCTGCGCCGGATCGCGCCCCTCTACGCCGTCCAGGGGCACAGCGAGCACCAGGGCGAGCTGGTCGCCCTGCTCAAGCGGGCCGGCCTCGACTGGCTGTCCAACGAGGGGCGCCGGATCGGACCGGACGGCGGCTATCTGCTCCTGGGCCTCAACACGCAGGTGGGGCTCGACCACTGGGCCTGGTGGTGGCCCTCGCCGTTCGAGCCCGAGACCGTGGACGGCGTCCGCCTCTACGGCGCCACGCGCGGCGAGCCCTATCGTGGCTTCTACAGCGACTACGACCCGGCGCCCACCGGCCTCGCCGACCTCGGCGGCCCCCTCGCCTGGAGCGGCTACGAGGTGACCTGCGACGTCCGCATCTCCGACCGCGAGACCGCCGCCGGCATCGCCCTGCACAGCCGCCTCGTCGACGGCGAGGACCGGATGATCGAGCTCAGCCGCGACGAATCGCGCTGGGGGCGCGGCGGCACCTTCTCGCTGTTCGAGCACGGCTCCGCGCTGGTCGGCCGCATCGACACCGGGGTGCGGCCGCGGCCGGGCGTCTGGTACCGCCTGAAGGCGCGGACCGAGGTCGAGCCCGACCGGGTCGTCGCGCGCGCCAAGGTCTGGCCGGCGAGCGGCCCGGAGCCGGCGGGCTGGCAGGCCGAGGGCGAGGACCGCTCGCCGCTGCGCGTCACGGCGGGCACGGCGGCGCTCTGGGCCTCGGGGGGAGGGACGGTGGTCTTCCGCAACTTCCGCGTGGTGGACCGCGCGGGGAAGGTGCTGCTCGATCAGCCGCTCGTCCTGCCGGCCGGAGCCGAGGTGCCGAAAGGCTTCCGCGTCGGCACCCGCGGCACCCGCCTCGCCCTGGCCCTCGCGCGCAGCCCGCAGGTGCCGCCGGGAACGCCGGTGATCGTCCTCTCGCACATGGGGGACGTGGTGCGCGAGGCCTCCACGCGCGGCCTCGACGTCGTCCTCGCCGGCCACACCCACGGCGGTCAGGTGCGCCTCCCCTTCCTCGGCGCCCTGATCACCCGCTCTTCCCTCGGCGCCTTCTTCGACCGTGGCCGCTTCGACTTCGCCGCCCCGAACCCGCAGGGCGTGACCACGCTCTACATCAATTCAGGGATCGGGATGTCGGTGTTGCCGGTGCGCTTCGATTGCCCGCCGAGATGGGCTATGGTGGAATTAGGAAGATGAGAATCAGGGAATTCGAAGCAGCCTTGCCGACCCAGGATTCGGTCCGTGGCTTTTTCGTCCTTGTCGTCCTTGCTGTCCTTTATGTCCTTGCTTTGGCTTTTCTGCCGCGCAAGCGCGTGACCGAGAAGCCTCTGCGGAAGTCGCTGCTGGACCTTGAAGGGAAGGTTCAGTTCGCTCCAGGCTACGACTACAAAGCGCTTCGGTAACGGTCACAAGGCCTGGGCGACCTTAGTTTCCAGTTGATCCGACCGAAGGCGGCTTCGGCTCCCCCCGCAAGATCAGCTTCCCGAACCGCACGAAGTACTCCACCCCCGAGTACACCGTCACCGCCAGCGTCACCCACAAGGAAATCGGCGCCAGATGGCGGAACTCGCCGAGCTTGTTGTAGATGATCAGCAGCGCGATCGAGACGATCTGGACGGCCGTCTTGACCTTGCCCGAGTATCCCGCCGGGATCACCAAGTGCTCGGCGGCGGCGAAGCTGCGCAGCGAGGTGACGGCGAACTCGCGGGCGATGATCACCACCACGATCCAGGCCGGCACCACCGTGTGGCCGCTGCTGTGGTCCATCTCGACCAGCGAGATGAACGCGGCGGAGATCAGGATCTTGTCCGCCGCCGGATCGAGCAGCGTCCCCAGGCGGGTGATCGCATGGAGACGGCGCGCCAGATAGCCGTCGAAGAAATCCATCACCGAGGCGAGGAGGAAGAGGCCCAGGCCCCACCACTCCTTCCCCTCGAACTTGGTCAGCAGCACCACCACCAGCGGCGGCACGAGCAGGATGCGGAAGATCGACAGCAGGTTGGGAAGATTTAGCATCGCTTGATCGGGAAAGACGGCGCCGGAAGGACGGAGATCCGCCGCCGGCGCATTCTATCGCGCCCGCCCGGAGAAGGAAGCAGGAAGATGTCCGGATCTACTTCGAGCCGGTCAGCGCGGTGGTCAGGACGAGACGGTTGTTGGCCCCGCGGATCAGATAGGGCTTGCGGTGGTTGCCGGGGAGCAGGATCGCGGCCGCCGCGGGGAGACTGGCCTCGGCGCCGCGCCAGAGGGCGAGCACGCGCTTCACGTACTCGCGGGTCTCGGCGAAGGGGGGGATGCCGCCATGCTTCTCCACCGCTCCCGGCCCCGCGTTGTAGGCCGCGATCGCCAGCTCCACCTTGCCGGCGAAGTGGTCGAGCATCTGGCGCAGGTACATCGTGCCGCCCCGGATGTTCTGGTCCGGATCGTACGGATTCAGGATGTTGAGGTCGCTCGCCGTCTCCGGCATGAGCTGCATCAGCCCGATGGCGCCTTTGTTCGACACCGCCTTGACGTTGTAGCCCGACTCGGCCTGGATCAACGCCCGCACGAGCCGCGGATCGAGGTTCTGGGCGTCGCTGTGCCGCGCGATGATCGGCTCCAGGTCGGTGTCGGGCAGGTCGACGAGCTTCGCCGACAGCCGGCGCGTGCGCTGGACCGTGTTCTCGTTCAGGATGACGGGACGGCCACTCGGTCCGACGACGATCCTCACCTCGTTCGCCGCGGCGAGCGAGGGAAGCAGCGTGAGGACCATCAAGGCGAGGACACGGAGGCCCATTCTCATCGCGATACCCTTCATTGGT
>DATBAW010000286.1:0-24826 GCA_036271335.1 Thermoanaerobaculia bacterium | reverse complement strand
GCGAGGAGGAGCGCCGGAACGGCGAGGAACAGCAAAGCCGGGATCAGGAAACGAAAGGATTTCATGGGATCTCCTTGGGGCGCCGCCCCCGGATCGGGAGAGCGCCATGGTCGTACCGCGTTCCAAGGAAGAGGCGCGTTCTGGCGGGAAAGGACGTCAGGGGGCAGGCGCGGCTCAGCAGTCCTATGGCCGGGACGACTCACGAGCACCGCGGGCGATGCCGGCTTCCATGTTCCGGAGGCTAAGTCCGGAGGCTAAGAGAGGGGCCCTGATATCCAGCGCAGCCCACAAGATCCTTCAGCGTCGTTGTGGAAAGGGTCTCCGCATGACCCTGGATCATGGATTGGGTTGAGGTCTTGGGCATCGCGAGTCCTGTCAATCTGTCCTTCTCGTGGACGATTTTACAGGCAATCTGTCCACGAGGGCGAAAGAAACGCGCCTGACCCGCCCCCGGCGGCTTGGAGGTAGAATCCTTGCCGTCCGTGGCGAACCGATCCGGAGGAGCCAGCCCATGATCCCCGTCAAGCCTCACATCGCGGAGCGTGCCTACGTCAGGAGTCTCGCCGAGTATCAGGAGATGTACCGGCAGTCGATCGAGGAGCCGCAGGAGTTCTGGCGCCACCAGGCCGGGGCTCTCGAGTGGTTCCATCCGCCCCGCACCATCATGGACATCGATCCGGACGAGGTGGATTTCTCCTGGTTCTCGGGAGGGCGCCTCAATGCCTGCTACAACTGCGTCGACCGCCACCTGAACCAGCGCGGCGACCAGACCGCCATCATCTGGGCCGCCGACGAGCCGGGCGAATACCGCCACATCTCCTACCGGGAGGTGAAGCACAACGTCGCCCGCGTCGCCAACGTGATGCGCGCCCACGGCGTGAAGAAGGGGGATCGGATCTGCATCTATCTGCCGATGACCCCCGAGCTCGCCTACGCCATGCTCGCCTGCGCCCGCCTCGGCGCCGTCCATTCGGTGGTCTTCGCCGGCTTCTCCGCGGAATCGCTGCGCGACCGCATCCTGGACGCCGGCTGCAAGGTGGTGTTCACCGCCAACGAGGGGCTGCGCGGCGGCAAGCGGATCCCGCTCAAAGCCACGGTGGACAAGGCGGTCGAGGGGCTGTCGGTGGTCGAGAAGGTCTTCGTCGTCCGCCGCACCGACCGGGAGGTGCCGATGCGCACCGGCCGCGATTTCTGGCTGGAAGAGGAGACCGCCAGGCAGCGCTCCACCTGTCCGGTCGAGTGGATGGCCGCCGAGGATCCCCTCTTCATCCTCTACACCTCGGGCTCGACGGGGAAGCCCAAGGGGGTGCTCCACACCACCGGTGGCTATCTCGTCTACGCCGCGACGACCCACAAGTACGTGTTCGACTACCACCCGGGCGACATCTACTGCTGCGCCGCCGACATCGGCTGGGTCACCGGCCACTCCTACATCCTCTATGGGCCGCTGGCCAACGGCGCGACGACGGTGATGTTCGAGTCGATCCCCACCTATCCCGACCCGGGGCGCTACTGGCAGATGGTGGACGACCTCGGGATCAACATCTTCTACACGGCGCCGACGGCGATCCGGGCGATCGCCCGCTCCGGCGACGAATGGGTCAAGAAGTACAAGCGGACCTCGCTGCGCATCCTGGGGTCGGTGGGCGAGCCGATCAACCCCGAGGTCTGGATGTGGTACCACGACGTGGTCGGGGACGGTCGATGCGCGGTGGTGGACACCTGGTGGCAGACGGAGACCGGCGGCATCATGATCACGCCGCTGCCCGGGGCCACTCCCTGCAAGCCGGGCTCGGCGACGCTACCGTTCTTCGGCGTCCAGCCGGTGCTGGTCGACACCGAGGGCAAGGAGCTCGAGGGGAACGACGTCTCGGGCAACCTCTGCCTGCGCGGCACCTGGCCGGGGCAGGCGCGGACGATCTATGGCGACCACCAGCGCTTCCGCGAGACCTACTTCTCCCAGTTTCCCGGCCTCTACTTCACCGGCGACGGCTGCCGGCGCGACCCGGACGGCTACTACTGGATCACCGGCCGCGTCGACGACGTGCTGAACGTCTCCGGACACCGGCTGGGAACGGCCGAGATCGAGAGCGCGCTGGTGGCGCACGAAGCGGTGGGGGAGGCGGCGGTGGTGGGGTTCCCGCACGACATCAAGGGGACCGGCATCTTCGCCTACGTCCATCCGAAGCCGGAGTTCGAGCAGGTCGACCGCGACGAGCTGACCGGCATGCTCAAGGAGCAGGTGCGCCACGCGATCGGCGCCATCGCCACCCCGGACCGCATCCAGATCGTCACCGGGCTCCCCAAGACCCGCTCGGGCAAGATCATGCGCCGCATCCTGCGCAAGATCGCCGCCGGCGAATACGAGGAGCTGGGCGACATCACCACCCTGGCCGATCCGTCCGTGGTGGAGAAGCTGGTAGACGATCATCGCCGCCAGAACGTATGAATTGACAGGAGGGGTATAGACCCCTCGCCGCGAGGCGTGCTAGACTGGCACCAGCTTTTTGGTTTGAGGCTCCATCTCTCCGGTCTGGCATGTCTCCCCGGCGGACGTGCTTTCCACACCCTATCTCTGGTTTTCCTTCCGTCCTAATCGCTCCCTAATTACAGCAAGAACCGGGCCATGGCTCGTCTCCGCCGTCGGACCGCGGGACCGGTTGCGTTCAGCCCCCCTCAGCGGGGATGATCCTGATCGTGCATCCCCCGCCAGCGCTTCGCGCCTGGAGTCTCGCGCTCGTTCTCGGCCTCGCCGCCGGGGCGGCCGGCGCCGAGGTCCAGGGCTTCCACTACGTCCGCGACGTCGTGTTGCCGGCCGCCGGCTGGGTCCGGGTGCCGCTCGACCTCGCGGCGGTCCAGCACATGGCGCCCGGCGGCGCCGATCTCCACCTGTTCTCACGGACGGGAGCGGAGGTGCCGGTGCGGCTCGAGCCCGCGCCCCCTCGCGGCGAGGTCCGGCCGGTCGCTTCGTTCCGTCCGGAACCGGCCGGTGACGCTGGATGGTTCCTGGTCGTGGACGTCGGGGCCGAGCCCGCCTCCCACGAACGTCTGCTGCTGACGCCCGTCCGTGCTCCCCTGAGCCCTCCGGACCGCGTGGAGAGCAGCGCGGACGGCAGCTCCTGGCGGCCGATGGCGCCGGGTGGCGCCCAGGCCGCGCAGGGGAAGACCGCGGTCGCCTATCCGCTGACTCCGGACCGCTACCTCCGCCTCCACTGGCCGCGCCGATCGGAGGCGCCCCGCGTCTCGGCGGTCGAGGTGGAATCCGTGGCCACTCCGGTGCTGTCGGTCGCCGGCCCCAGCGCCGCCTGCCAGCCGGGATCGCCGGGAGCGATTTTCTGCGCCCTGACCCTGCCGGCCTCCGGCCTGACCCCGCGACGGCTCGCGCTCGAGGTCGAAGGCAAGGGGGTGGTGGGGTATCGGGTCTACGCTGCCCGTGACTCCCGCTGGATGCCCTTGGCCGAGGGGATCTGGCAGCCGAGCGTCGGACGGATCCGCCAGCTCGTGCCCCTCACGCCGGGCACGGCGGGCGCCGTCCTGCGGCTGGAGCTTCACGGCTTCCCGTTGCGCCCCCGGCTGGCGAGCTGGACCGTCGACCTCGACCTGCCGACGGTCGTCTTCCATGTCGACGAGGCGGGAACCTGCGCGCTGGCTTACGGAGGCGCCCGGCGGGATCCGCAACGCGCCGCTTCGGCCGCCACGGCGCCGGCCGCCTGGCTGGAGCCGGGGCCGGAGCGCGAGCGCGACCTGCCGCAGCTGCCGGCCATCTCCACCGCGCCGTCCGTCCGTCTGCGGGAGCGGCTCGCCGGCTCCTGGCGGATCGCCGCGCCGTCGGCGAAGCCGGGTACGCTGGTCCGGCTGGAGCTCCCTGCCCTGGTCTACGGCGTGGCGCGGGCCGACCTCGGCAATCTCCGCCTGCTGTCCGGCGATCGTCAGATCCCCTTCCACCACTGGTCGCCGCAGGAGCCGGCCCTGGCCGCCGAGGACCGGGACATGCGTCCGCGGGGGAGTGGCGGGCGACGGTCGGCGGAGAGCGCGGCCGAGATCCATCTCCCCGAGCCGGGGCTGCCGCTGTCGCAGATCGAGCTCACCGCGCCCGCCGTGCCCCTCCACCGTCCCACGGCGCTGCGCTACCTGGAGCCCGCCACGACCCCCGCCCGGGAGGTGCGCCGGCGGGTGCGCCCGGTGATCATCCACGGCGTGTGGGAGTGCCGGCCGCAGCCGCCGCTCCCCTGCCGCGGTCTGCTACCGCTCCCCGGCCACGCTCCGTCGGTGGTCGAGGTGAGCTTCCACGACGGCGACAACCCGCCGCTCGCCGGCCTCGGCGCGGACCTCTGGCGCCACCGCGATGCTCTCCTCTTCGTCTGGCCGGAGAGCGACGAGCCGGTCCGACTGGTGGCCGGACCCGAGACCCTGGAGGCGCCGTCCTACGATCTCCAGGCCCTGGGGGATACCCTGCTGAGCTATCCCTGGCAGCCCGCCGAGCTCAGCCAGGGGCGAGCTCCGGCGCGCTCCCACCCCTGGTGGAGCCGCCTGGTGCGGCCGACCATCCTGCTCGGCGCCATCCTCGCCCTGGTGCTCCTGCTGCGGCGGATTCTCGCCGAGGCATGACGGGATCGACCGGCGCTTCGTGGCGCGGCATCAGGAACTGACGAGATGGGGGAAGGGAAGAATGGCTCCTCGGGAGGGACTCGAACCCCCAACATTTCGGTTAACAGCCGAACGCTCTACCATTGAGCTACCGAGGATCGTGCAAAGAATCTTTCCGGGGCGTGCCCCGGGAGGCGGAATTCTAGGCGGACCGCCCGTCCGTGTCAACGGAGCGGGCGGTTTCCCGGGATCTAGACCGTATTGTCGAGGAACGGCTTGAGCTTCGTCGCCCGGCTGGGGTGACGGAGCTTGCGCAGCGCCTTGGACTCGATCTGCCGGATGCGTTCGCGGGTGACGTTGAACGACCGGCCCACCTCTTCCAGGGTGTGCTCGGAGCCGTCGCCGACGCCGAAGCGCATCTTGAGCACCAGCTCCTCCCGCGGCGTCAGGGTCTTGAGCACCTTGCGGGTCTGGTCCTTGAGGTTGCCGAAGATCACCGAGTCGATGGGCGAGACGGCGTTCTTGTCCTCGATGAAGTCGCCGAGATGCGAATCCTCCTCCTCGCCGATCGGCGTCTCCAGGGAGATCGGCTCCTGGGCGATCTTCATGATCTTGCGCACCTTGGAGGCGGGCAGGTCCATGCGCTCGCCGATCTCCTCGGCGGTGGGCTCGCGCCCCAGCTCCTGCACCAGGGAGCGGCTGGTGCGGGTCAGCTTGTTGATGGTCTCGATCATGTGCACCGGGATGCGGATCGTCCGCGCCTGGTCGGCGATGGCGCGGGTGATCGCCTGCCGGATCCACCACGTGGCATAGGTCGAGAACTTGTAGCCGCGGCGGTACTCGAACTTCTCCACCGCCTTCATCAGGCCGATGTTCCCCTCCTGGATGAGGTCGAGGAACTGCAGCCCGCGGTTGGTGTACTTCTTGGCGATCGACACCACGAGCCGGAGATTGGCCACTATTAATTCTTCCTTGGCCCGCTCGCAGGTCGCCTCCCCATGCCGGATCTTGTTGATGGTGGAGGCGATCTCGGCGTGGGTGGTGCCGTAGCGCTCCTCGAGCTCGCGAAGGTTGCCGCGGTACTTCTCGATCCGCCGGCGGTGGAGCGCCTTGAGCTCCTCGTTGGTCTCGCGCTTGAGCGCCGTCTGCGCCCGCTTGATGTCCTGCTCGAAGCGGGAGAACTGCTTGTCGATGTCCTTCAGGAAGTCGACCAGCCGGTTGCGGGTCTGGACGCTGAAGTCGACGGTGCGGATGTCCTTGGCGATCTTGGCGACCAGGCGGTCGATCTCGCGCTCGATCTCCAGGTACTTCTCGCCGTCCGGCTTGCAGCGCTTCTGGCGCTTGCGCAGCTCGCTGATCTCGTGGTCGTTGGCGGCGATCTGCTCGAAGATCCGCAGGTTGCCACGGATGCGGTCGGCGGCCTTGGGATCGAGCGGCTCGTCGGGATCGGCGGCGACCAGCTCGCGGAGGATCCGCTTGTCCTTGATCGCCATCTCGTTGAGGCGCAGCAGCTCCTTGAGGACCACCGGGTTCTCGCAGAGCGCCTCGTAGATCATCCACTCGCCCTGCTCGATCCGCTGGGCGATCTCCACCTCGCCCTCGCGGTCGAGGAGGGGAACGGTGCCCATCTCGCGCAGGTACATGCGCACCGGGTCGTTGGTCTTCTCGTGGGCGGCGAGGCCGAACTCCGTGGTCTCGTCTTCCTTCTTGTCGAACTCGTTGGAGCTGGACTCGAAGTCGTCGCGGTTCTGGTAGCGCTCGGGCCGGTCGATGACGTCGACGCCGAGGTCGGCGAACCGGAGATAGATCTCGTCCAGCTCATCGGGGAGGCTGACCACCTCTTCCGGCAACATCTCGTAGATCTCGTCGTACAGGAGATAGCCCTTCTCCTTGCCCAGCTCGATGAGCTGCTTCACGGAGCTGTACTTCTCTTCGACGTGGGTGGCGCTCGAAATCGTCAATGTCCTCTCCTATCAGCTTCAACACACTCAAGACGCGGGCCCCAGGTGCAGGACGGGTCAACCGAGCCCAGGATTTCCCCCGGGCCGGGACCCCCGATGCACACTGCGGCTCAATCGCGTCTTCTCGTCCACGAGGCGGTCGCGGAGCGCATCGTTCCCCCTGCGCTGTGCCTCGTTGATCTCACCGTGCAATTCTTTGATACGCTGCCGTCGCCAGCGGTCCGTCAGCTTGTCGAGGGACTCCGGAAGCGCGATTCTTCCAGACGTAACCTCCCTTTCTAGCATGATTTTCGCTAGCCGGGCAACCGTCGCGTCACCTTCCCCCAGCCTGGACTTCAGCGTCTGGAAGTCCGGGGGAGTCCTGGCTCCTGTGTATAGAGCGCAGAAGGCCTCATAAATATTCCTGCATTCGACGTCGAGGAAGACCGCCGGCGGCGGTAACTCCTCCGGCGTCGGCAGCTGGCCGCGCCCCTCCTCGCGGAGCAGGAGGTCGAGCACCTGTTCCTCCAGGCTGCGGATGAGGCTGGGGGGAGCGCCGGCGAGACCGCCCGTGGCGGGAAGGGGCGCCGGGCCCTCGAAACGTCCCGGTCCGCTTGGCGAAGGGCGGTCCGTCCGCTCGCCGCGATCCCCATTTCGCTCGGCGCCACCGACGCGGCGGGCCAGCATCTCCACCGGAATTCCCAGCCGCTCGGCGGCGAGGCGGCTGTAGCTGAAGCGGAGGATCGAGTCCGGGATGGGCCGCAGGAGCTCGCCGACCTCGGTCGCGGCCTTGGCCTGGAGGCGCGGATCGCGGGCGACGCCCTCTGGGATCACGCGGTCGAGCTCGGCCGCCACGGCGTCCTCCGCTCCCTCGATCGCCGCGCGCACGGTTTCTCCCCCGGATTCCAGACGCAGGGAGTCGGGATCGTGGGAGCCGGGGAAGCGGGCGCGCCGCACGCCGAGGCGCTCGGCGAGCAGCAGCGGCAGGGCGCGGCGGGAGGCGTTCTCGCCGGCGCTGTCGCCGTCGTAGGCCACCACCACCTCCTCGGTGTAGCGCCCCAGCAGCTTCGTCTGCTCGGGGGTGAGGGCGGTGCCCATGCCGGCGACTGCCCCCTCCAGACCGCAGGCGACGGTGCCGATGACGTCGAAGTACCCCTCGCAGAGGATGGCCCGGCCGCTCTCGCGGATCTCGCGCTTGGCGAGATGGAGCCCGTAGAGGAGGTTCCCCTTGTGGAAGCGATCGGTCTCGCTGGTGTTGACGTACTTCGCCTTGTCGTCACCCAGGGTGCGGCCGCCGAAGCCGACCAGCCGGCCGGCCGCGTTGTGGATGGGGAACATCAGGCGGTGGCGAAAGCGGTCGTAAGGCTTGCCGCTCCGCTCGGACTGCCCGATCAGCCCCGCCGCCTCGAGGTCCGCCTGCGGCACCCGCGCACGGAGGGCGGGAAGGAGGTTCTCGAAGCCGTCCGGGGCGTAGCCGAGGCCGAAGCGGTCGACGAGCTCGGGCGGGATGCGTCGCTTCTCGTCCAGATAGGTACGGGCAAAGGAGGATTTCCGGAGCTGGTCCTTGAAGTAGTCGGCCGCCGCCTGCAGGGCCCCCTCGATGTTCGCCTCCGGCTTGCCGCCGGCGAAGCGCGCCTCGGTGCGGCTGGGAAGCGGGATGCCGTAGCGCATCGCCAGGTTCTCGATCGCCGCCGGGAAGTCGTCCCCGGTGGTCAGCATGTGCAGCTTGATGGCGTCGCCGCCGGCGCCGCAGCCGAAGCAGTAGAAGAGCCCCTTCACCGGATCGACGTTGAACGAAGGGCTCTTCTCCTTGTGGATCGGACAGGTCCCCTGGTACTGGCGCCCGGCCTTGCGGAGTCGCGTGTGGTCCGAGGCGATGGCGACGATGTCCACCGCGTCGCGCACCGCCTGCACGAGCTGGGGGGTGATGTGGACGTTGCCTAAGGGCATGGGGTCGGAGCCGGGTTCAAGATGTCCGGGTGGCTGGGGCGGCGTACGCTCCGAGGCCTCACCCCCTGACCCCCTCTCCACTGCGTGGAGAGGGGGGACCGTAGGGCGGCATCCTTGCCTGCGAGCACCGCAGGCTCGATCTCGCCCCCCCTCTCCACTCGTGGAGAGGGGCCGGGGGTGAGGCCTCGGAGGGCAGATCGCTCAAACGGGCACATGGGCTCTGGAGCTCCCATCGTCCTCACGCCCCCCGGAACGTCACGACCGTCGCTCCGTTCCCCCCTTCGTTCGGCGCTCCCGGACGGATCTCGGCGACGCCGCGATGGCCGCGCAGGTGCTGGCGCACGGCCTCGCGCAGCCTGCCGGAGCCGTGGCCGTGGATCACCCGCACCTCTTTTCGCGACGAGAGGAGCGCCTGGTCGAGGTAGGAGTCGAGCTGCTCCAGGGCCGGTTCGACGCGGATGCCGATCAGGTTGATCTCGCGCGCCACCGGTTCTTCCAGGTCCCCTTCCCTTCCGCGCAGGGCCTCGGGCTTGAGCGGAGCGGCCTCCCGTTCTTTCCTGCTTGGTGTTTGCGGAGGGCCGGCGGGGCCGAGCTCCTCGGGACGGGCGCGCAGCCGCTTGCCGCGCACCAGCACGTCCGCCCGGCCATCCTCCAGCCTCTCCAGCACCCCCTGCCAGCCGAGCCCCAGGTGGCGCACCTGGCCGCCGACCACCAGCGGCCCCGAGGGCGCCGTCTCCGGCGCGCCGAAGGTCGGGGCCTCGGAGAACAGGGTGACGACCGCCTCGGCCGCCAGCCCCTTGCGCCGCCCCTCCTCGAAGCGCTCGCGCAGGCGGGTCTCCTCCTTGCGCAGCCTTTCGGTGGTGTCGCGGCGGAACTGCTCCAGCTCGCCTTTCAGCTTGCCTGAAACGTTCCGGCGCTCCTCCGCCAGCGCCGCCTGCTCCTCGGCCAGCCGGCGGCGGAGCTTCTCGGCGTCCGATCGTTCGATCTCCAGGCTGTCGCGGGTCTCGGCCAGCTCCTGGCGCACCCGCTCGACCTCGGCGATCAGCTTCCGCAGGTCGCGGTGCTCGGAGCCCAGCCGCGCCTCGGCGCGGTCGAGCCATTCGGCGGGAAGGCCGAGACGGCGGGCGAGCGCCAGCGCCTCGCTGGCGCCCGGAGGGCCGGGGACCAGGCGGAAGGTCGGGCGGCCGGTACCGGGATCGAACTCCATCGCCGCGCAGGACGCGCCCGAAAGCTCCAACGCCGCCGCCGCGAGCTGCGCCAGGTGGGTGGTGATCACCCCCAGGCTCCCTTTCTCGACCAGTCCTTCGAGCAGCGCCTCCGACAGCGCGGCGCCCTCCTCCGGATCGGTGCCGGAGCCCAGCTCGTCGAGGAGGACGAGGCTGTCCGGCGCCGCCCAGTCCCACGCCTCCTTGAGGCGGAGCAGGCGGCCGCTGAAGGTGGAGCGGTCGGCCAGCAGGTCCTGCTCGTCGCCGACGGTCGCCACCAGCCGGGAGAGGAGCGGCACGCGGCTCCCCGGCGCCGCCGGGATCGGCAGCCCGCACTGGGCCATCAGGGCGAGGATGCCGGCGGTCTTCAGCGAGACGGTCTTGCCGCCGGCGTTGGGACCGGTGATGACGAGGATCCGCCGTTCCCGATTGAGCTCGACGTGGAGCGGCACGATGTCTCCCGAGTGGCCGGCCTGTCCCAGCGCCTCCTCGCGGACGTCGGCGAGGCAGGGGTCGAGCAGGGGGTGGCGGGCCTGGAGGAGCCGCAGGTCGTGCCGGGCGCCGATCTCGGGGAGGACGGCGTCGCAGCGGTCGCCGAAGCGCACGGACGCCTGGAGCAGGTCGAGCTCGCCCAGCAAGGCCGAATGCTCGCGCAGGGCAGGGAGCGCCGCCCGTGCCCCCGCGATCAGCTCGGCCAGAATGCGACGGCGCTCCGCCTCCTCGTCCTCCACCGACTGCTGCAGGGAGTTGTTGGTCTCCACCACATTCAGCGGCTCGAAGTAAAAGCTCCGGCCGGTCGCCGAGCGGCCGTGGACGAGGCCGCCGCTCCGCCCGCGGGCGCCCGACTGGAGCATCACCACCAGCCGGCCGCCACGCATCGGGATGGTGTCTTCCGACAGCTCGTCCTTGTGGCCGGCGACGAACTCGCCGAGATCCTTGTAGATCTGCTCGCGGACGGTGCGGATCTGCCGGCGCAGCGAGGAGAGAAGGGGGCTGGCGTCCTCGCGCACCTCGCCCCGGCGGTCGAGCATGCGATCGATCTGCCGCAGCAGGGGATCGACGTCCGGAAGGCCGCGCACCAGCGCGTCCAGCGCCGGACAGGGCGGAACCGCCTCGCGGATCCGCGTCGAGGCCGCCCGCGTGGCGCGGCCGAGGTCGGCCAGGCGCACCAGGTCGATCCCTTCGACCGGTGGCCGGCCGGTGGTGATGCGGGTCAGCAGCTCGCCCACGGGGACGTCGAAGTCGGGCACCAGCGCGCGCTCGCCGACCAGCCGGGACGCCTCCTCGAAGAGGATCCGCCGGGCTCGCAACGGCGCCTCCTGCTCGAACGGCTGCAAGCCGAGCACCTGGTTTCGTCCGAGGTCGGTCGCCGCGAAACGGGAGACCACCGCCAGCAGGCTGGGGAGCTCCAGCGCCTGCGCGGTCGCCTGGGAGAGGACGGTGGAAGAAGAAAAGGGGGCTTCGCTCACCGGCAGAGTTTATCAGTGCGAAGGCCAGCCTCCGCCCGGACGAACACGGACGAGCATGGACCCACACGGACGAACACAACGGGCTTCGTTCTTTTCTGTCCGTGTTCGTCCCTGTTCGTCCGTGTTCGTCGGGCGGGTGGGCGGCTCAAGGCAGGAGGGGCGCCTCCGGCGCCTCGCGCCGCTGGCGGGGCGGATCGTTCACGTAGCGGGCGACCTCCGCGAGCACCTCCAGGTCGGCGTGCCCGGTCTCCACCAGGCGACGGACGAACAGCAGCGCCGCCGCCACACCCTGGCGGAGAGAGGGATCGCGCAGGATGGGGAGGAGATCCTCGGCGAACGGACGGACCTCGGCAGCGCGCCCCGTCCGCGTATAGAGCATCGCGAGGTCGAGGAGGACGACGGCGGCCTCGGCTCCCATGCCCTCGATGAAGTATCCCCGCCGCGCTTCGAGGAACGCGGTCTCCGCTTTCAGCGGTTCGCCCAGGGCCTCGTCGATCTTCCCCTCCAGGTGGCGGAGGCGCAGGAGGTTGGGGAGATCTCCCAGGCGGTCATAGAGGCGCCGCGCCTGCCGGAGCGCCGGCAGCGCCTCCTCCTCCGCTCCGTCCTCGACGAGCCGCCGGGCGTGACGGTGGAGGGCGGCGGCGACGAGGGCCGGCTCCGGCGCCGCGTCCTGCCACCGGACGCCCTCGGCTCCCGGGCCGCTCCCGGCGGCAGCCTGAAGGCGTTCCTCGTCGGGCTCCGGCGCCCTTTCCTCCGCGAGATTCCAGATCCGCCGGGTCACCGCGCCGCACCGCGTGCAGCCGGCGAGCAGATGGCGTACGATCCACCGGCGGTCCTCCCCGGTGGTTTCGTTGCGCATGAAACGTTCGAGCAAACGTGAGTCGGGATGTTCTTTGGGATCTTCCGTCATCGCTTTCCAGGTCCCGTCGCCGCGAATTACGTTTCGACTCATTCCGGGCATGCAAGTCGAGAACTGCGCCGACATCTCCTGAAACGATTATAGAGCATATGTTGTCGAACAAAGCAATGATATCGGCGCTCACAACCCGTCCAGAGAGAACAAAGGTACGCTTGGCAAGAATCTTTTTCTGCGCCCAAGTCATTGATCCACATAAGTTTGCGCTTGCCATGCCGTCACGGAGAAGGTACATTTCCGGTTATGTCGATCTTCAATGGACTAGGAAGAGCCTTACGCTGGCTCCGCGACCGCCAGGGTAAACGGCAGTACCAGGTCGCCGACGCCGCGGGGATCACCAAGGCGATGCTCTCCGCGTACGAGACCGGCAAGCAGAAGCCGTCCCTCGATACGCTGGAGAAGATCCTGCTCGCCCTGGAGTGCGATCTCAACGATCTCCACAACTCCCTCCAGATCGTCAACGAGCGGCCGGAAGCGATCCGCCGCCCTGGGGGAGTCCGCGATGCCTGGCAGGCCTATCGGCCCCAGGACTCGGCCCACGAAGCCGGCGACGCGAGCGGCAACAGCGTCTACCGCGTTCTGGGCCTCAAGAGGCAGCTTCCCGCTTTGGAAGAGCAAGCGCTGAGCGAAATGCTCGAAGGCTTCCACAAGCTGGTCCGCTACCTTCACGGCATGATCTCCCCGGTCACCGGAGCGGGCGAGGTCGATTCGGACGAAGAGAGCTGAGACGCGGCGGTCCTGCCCGGACCGCCTGCCGTATCTCTTTCTCCTGAGTCCCCGAAGCTGCTGCTTTCTCTTTTCCGTCCCTTTCCGCGCCTTTCCGCCCCTTTCCGGACCGCGCATGCTTCTTGCACCCGGCCGATGGTGTGCCGCGATCGTCTCGCGGCGCCTTCGGTTGGGAGGGTGGTCCTGTGGATGGTGAGCTCGAGAGACGGATCGCGCGGCTGCATCAGGGCGACCATCTCTGTCTGATCTATCGCAGCGCCGCCGAGCAGACGGCCGCGCTGGTCCCCTTCCTCAAGGCGGGTCTCGCGGCGGGCGAGCGCTGCCTTTTCGCCGGGCACGGCACCAGCGCGCGCCGGCTCGAACGCGCACTGAACGAAGCGGGGATCGACGTCCGCGGCGAATGCGAGCGCGGCGCTCTTCTGTTCCTGAACCGCCGCGAGGTCTGGCTCCCCGGCGGCCGCTTCGATCCCGGCTCGATGATGGACATCCTCCGCCAAGCCGAGCAGGACGCCCTGGACGACGGCTTCTCCGGCCTGCGCGCCACCTGGAACATGGGCTGGATCCTCGAGGGGACCCCCGGCGCCGACCGGCTGATCGAGTACGAGGCGCACCTCAACCGCTTCCTCGCCGGCAGCCGCACCTGCGCCCTCTGCCGCTACTCCCGCCAGAGCTCCTCGCCCGATCTGGTCCAGAACGCCCTCCTCACCCATCCGATCGCCGTATTGGGCGAGCAGATCTGCCCCAACGCCTATTACGAGCCTCCCGACATGGTGCTCGGCGACCGGCCGGTCGACGAGCGGGTCGACTGGATGATGGCGCAGCTCCAGCGCGCCCGGTTCAGCGAATCGCGGCTCGAGGAGGTCACCCTGCGGCTCTCCCAGAAGCGCACGGCGCTCGACCGCGCCGACCGCGCCAAGGAGGAGCTGCTGGCGATGCTCGCCCACGAGCTGCGCAACCCCCTGGGCACGATCAGCAACGCCCTCCAGGTGCTGCGGATGAAAGGCGAGGGGGACGACACGGCGAAGCGGGCGATCGACACCGCCGAGCGGCAGGTCCTCCATCAGGCGATGCTGATCGACGATCTCCTGGAGGCCTCCCGCGTCACCCGCGGCCAGGTCGAGCTGCAGTGCGAGGAGCTGGACCTGGCCGAGCTCGTGCGCGAGACGGTCGAGGGCTACCGCGCCGCGATCGACGCGGCGGGGATCGCCCTCGGCCTCGACGCGGGCGCCGAGCCGCTGCGCGTCCGCGGCGACCGCCTCCGCCTCTCGCAGGCCCTCTCGAACCTGCTGGACAATGCCGCCAAGTTCACCCCCCGCGGCGGCCGGATCGACGTGCGGCTGAGCCGCGCGGCCGCGGGCCGGCGCGCCGAGGTCAGCGTCCGCGACTCCGGCGCCGGCATCGCCGCCGAGGAGCTCCCCTACGTCTTCGAGGTCTTCACCCAGGGGGATCACAGCCTCGATCGCGCGCAGGGGGGGCTCGGCGTGGGCCTCGCCGTGACCCGCGGGCTGATCGACCTGCACGGCGGCGAGGTCGAGGCCTACAGCGAGGGCGAGGGGAAGGGGTCCGAGTTCCGCCTTTTGCTGCCGCTGGCGCCTTCCGCCGGCGACGCGCCCGCGCATCACGAGCCTGTCCATTCCGACGCGCGAAAGATCCTGGTGGTCGAGGACAACCCGGACGCCGGCGCCATGCTGCGCGACTTCCTGGAGCTCTCGGGGCACGAGGTGGAGCTCGCCGCCTCCGGCGCGGACGGCCTCCAGGCCGCCCGCAGCTTCCATCCGGAAGTGGTGCTCTGCGACCTCGGCCTCCCCGGCATGAACGGCTACGAGGTCGCCACCGCGCTGCGGAAAGATCCCTCGACCTCCTCGGCGCGGCTGATCGCCGTCACCGGCTACGGCCGCGACGAGGACCGCCGCCGCTCGAAGGAGGCCGGCTTCGACCTCCACCTCACCAAGCCCGTCGACCCGGCCCAGCTCCAGGCGCTGCTCAAGGAGGAGTAGAGCCCCCCTGTCCTCTCTGACCGTGTTCGTAGGGGCGCAGCATGCTGCGCCCTCGACGGTACCGTGGCGATAAAAAGGCGCAGCATGCTGCGCCCCTACGACGAGACTTCAGGCGTGAGCCTCAGGCGTACCGCGTCCACTTCCAGATCTCCGCGAACGTCGGCTTCTTCCCGTACATGAGGATGCCGACGCGGTAGATGCGGGCGCAGATCCAGACCATCCCGATCACGAAGCTGATCGTCAGCGCGTAGGCGAGCGCCAGCTGCCAGACCGGCGGCATGTCGATCGCGATCCGCAGCGGCATCAGCAGCGGCGTGAACATCGGGATCAGCGACATGATGGTGGCCATCCGCGAGTTCGGATCGTTGATCACCGGGTACATCACCATCACCGGCACCACCACGAACACCATCGCGAGCCCCGCCGCCTGCTGCGCCTCCTGGATGTTGTTGAACGAGGCGCCGATCCCGGCGTAGAGCGTGGCGTAGGCGAGGAAGCCGAGGATGAAGAGCAGCACGAAGTTGATCACCATCGCCGCCGACAGCGAGGGGAGCGACACCCCCGCGGGCAGGATCGACATCGCGGCGACCAGCCCGGGCGTGGTCACCACCAGCACCGTGCCGAGCCAGATGCCGAGCTGCGTCAACCCCAGCAGGCAGATGCCGAGGAGCTTGCCCATCATCAGCTCGAACGGCGTCACCGACGAGATCACCACCTCGATCACCCGCGAGCCCTTCTCCTCCAGCACCCCCTGCATCACCTGCTGGCCCCACATGATGATCGAGATGTAGAGGATGAAGAAGAGCATCATGGCGAGCGCCGCGGCGCCCAATCCTCCCTCCGCCCGGCTCCCGCCGACCGAGATCTTCTGCGTGTCCAGCTTCACCGACCGGCTGAGCTCGTCCACTTTCGCCGGATCGATCCCCGCCGCGCGGAAGCGCACCTGCCGCACCACCGCGGAGAGGTCGTCGCGCAGCGCGGCCTGGGTGAGGATGTTCGAGACGCTCCGGGCGTGGTACTCGACCGGCTTGTCCTGGAACACCTCGGGCCCGACCCAGACCCAGGCGTCGAGCTGCTTGTCCAGCACCCGCCGGTCGAGGCCCGCCCGCTGGGCCGTCCGGTCTTTCGCCGGCGCCTCCGTCTCGGCGTCGAAGCTGACCATCTCCTCCTCGCTCTGGCGGCGGTTGAACCCCGACGCCGGCTTGTCCTTCGGCTCGTCGGTCGCCTGGGAGTTCATCTTCGCCACCAGGGAGGAGCCCACCTGGCCGGTCTCGTCCACCACCACGATCTTCTGCTGCGTCTTGCTCTTCGACAGCAGCAGGGTGGGCACGATCGAGATCGCCGACACGAACAGGGGGAGGATCAGCGTGGTGATCCAGAAGGCCTTGGTCTTGGCCCGTTGCAGGTACTCGCGTTTGCCGATGATGACGACGTTCTCAAGCCGCATCGCGCACCGCCTTCAGGAAGATCTGTTCGAGCTCGGGCTCCTCGGAGCGGAACTCGTGGACGTTGAGGAATCCCACCATCTGCCGTAGCGCGTCGGCCCCCTGGACCTCCGGCCGCAGCAGCAGCTTCACGACGCCATCCGTCACCACAGCGTGCGCCACCTCGGGCATCGCCTTGACGCGCTCGAGGTCGCCGTCCGCCACCAGACGGAAGGCGTTGCCTCCCGCCTCGCGCTTGATCGCCTTCAGCTCGCCGTCGAGCACGGCGCGGCCGTGGGAGATCAGGCAGATGTGGTCGCACATCCGCTCGGCGAGCTCCATGCCGTGGGTGGAGAGCACCACGCTCTTGCCCTGCGACCGGTAGTCGAGCAGCAGGTCGCGGAAGAGCTCCTGGTTGAGGGGATCGAGCCCTGAGAACGGCTCGTCGAGGATCAGCAGGTCGGGCTTGTGCAGCACGGTGCCGATGAGCTGGACCTTCTGCTGCATGCCCTTCGACAGCTCCTCGATCTTGGACTTCGACCACTGCGCGAGCTCGACCCGGTCGAGCCAGTTACGGATGTCCGCCGCCAGCTGCGGACCCTTCAGGCCGCGGATCTCGCCGAGGAACACCAGCTGATCCATCACCGTCATCTTCCGGTAGAGGCCGCGCTCCTCGGGCAGATAGCCGATCCGCCGCAGGTCCTCGGCGCTCCGCGGATGTCCAAAGATCTGGATCTCGCCGGAATCCGGCGCGGTGATGTTCATGATCATGCGGATCGTGGACGTCTTGCCGGCGCCGTTCGGCCCCAGCAGCCCGAAGATGCTCCCCGCCGGTACCGCCATTGAAACGCCGTCCACCGCCACGAAGCTGCCGTAGGCCTTGCGGACGTTCCGCAGTTCGAGAATGGGTGTCATGGTTTGTCCTTATCGGGTTGGGGAGCCTCCTCAAGAAGGCCGCTCCCTGGAGCTTATACGCAGAGGCGGGCGGGAGGTTTGAGGCGGCGCCAGCCACCCATCAGGCCAACAGCGTCTGGAGCTTCTGCAGCACCTCGTGGCAGACCGCCGGAGGGAGCCTGCACCAGAGCTCCGCCTTCCGCATCTGCCAGTCGAAGCTCTTGACTTGGTCGGACAGGATCACTCCCGTGACCGGATGGCCTGCAGGGATCTGGACCTCGAAGGGATAACCCTTGACCTGGCTGGTGACCGGGCAGAACAGAGCGAGACCGACACGCGCGTTGTAGGCCTTGGGGGAGAGGACGAGAGCCGGCCTCCAGCCTGCCTGTTCGTGGCCGGCTTGGGGGTTGAAGGAGATCCTGACGACGTCACCCCGCTCCGGAACATAAGTGGCCATGGGTGCTACCAGACCTCGCGTCCCACGGGAGAGCCGGAGTCGATCTCACCGTGAAGGTTCTCGTCCGTCACCTGAGCGAGCAGGTCGCTCAGGGCCGGTACGGGGCTGGGAGTGATGACCAGAGTTCCGTCGACGACGGCGACGTCGACCTCCGACTGTTGCTCCAGTCCTGCCTCCTCCGCGAAGGGCTTCGGGATCCGGATCGCCAAGCTGTTTCCCCACCGTTGGATTCTTGTCCTCATGATGACCTCTGCGAAGAAACCGACTCTACAATGAGTATACATCGGAGCCGCTGAAAGCGAATTGAGACAGGACCTCTTAGCCCGCTCTGCCTGGCCTAAGCCGTCCAACGGCCCTTTCGGCTGCTCCATCGCGGGGCATCGTTACGCCGTGATATCGCGTAGCTGCTCGACTGCGGGGCATCGCTGCGCAGCTGAGCCGCGGAGCTGGCCAACTGCGGACCTCAGTTGGGCAACGCTGCCGCACAGCGGCTCGACTGCGGACCTCCTTCACGCAGTTATGCCGCATAACTGTCCAGCTGCGCGGCATCGTTACGCAGTTATGTCCCGTAGCTACGCAGTTATGTCCCATAATTGCTCCGCTGCGGCGCAGCGTTGGCCAGTTATCTCAAGGCCGGCCTCGTGCCAGAATCCCGCCATGGCCAAAGATCCTCTCGAAACCCTGCGCCGGCTCTGCCTCGCCCTGTCGGAGGTGACCGAACGGCTCAGCCACGGCGAGCCGACATGGTTCGTGCGCGGCAAGAAGACGTTCGTGATGTATGCCAACCACCACCACGACGACCGGTTGGGCTTCTGGTGCGCGGCGCCCGACGGTGCCCAGGATGCGCTCGTCGGCTCGGCTCCCGACCGGTTCTTCGTGCCGCCCTATGTGGGGCATCGCGGCTGGCTCGGCGTCTGGCTGGACGTGGCGGTCGACTGGGCTCAGATCGCCGATCTGGTCGAGGCCGCCTACCGCAGGGTCGCCCCGGCGAAGCTGGTGGCCGAGCTGGACGCCCGCGAGCTGGGGATGCGCCCTCCGGAAGAACGATGAGGCCTCGGGAACGAAGAGGTCCGTAGACGGGACGCGAGGTAGAATGAGGGTATGGCTCACGAACGCTCGCAAGGCGACCTGCTGCTGGCCCTCCTCAAGGGCGTCGACATCGAGGTCTGGCTGGATGACGCCGGTCAACCGGATGCGAAACGGAGCGACGGCGGCCGGGTAGTCGCCGACGACATCTTCGATCTCAAACGGGCCGGGCTGGTGCTCTGGACCGGCCCCTCGCCCAGCCTCCAGATCCCCCAATCCGTCTCTCTCACTCCCGAGGGCCGGCATCGCGCCGAGCAGCTTCGGGCTCCTTCTCTCTAGCGAATCTAGGCGCCGCCCACGACAGCCTGACCCGCCGTCGTGGGCTTCGCGGGATTCCCGCAGGGGCTGACCTTGCGGTAGGCGCCGTCGAAGGTGGCGAGGTTCTCCCGCGCGCCGCACTCACCCTCCTCGAGGACGCGGACGCCGTTGCGGCCGAAGGTCAGGGTGCGCTTGCACCCCTCGACCTGGTGGACCGCCGTGCCGTCGCGGAGCGGGACGGTGCCCGAGATCTCGCGGATCTGGGCCGGACCGTTCGCCACCACCTCTCCCGACTGGGAGTAGAGGACGAACTTGATCTGGCCCTCCGGCAGCTCCAGGACCTCCAGGCTGGGATAGCCCGATTTGCCGAACTGATAGAAGCCGGTGACGCCGCGAGGCTCGACCGGTCCTGGTTTGCCGGCGACCCCCACCTCCAGGGCGAAGGGGACGACCGGCGCGCCCTCGCGGCGCCGCTCGACCACCACCCGGTAGTCTCCCGACACGGGGAGGACGGAGGACCAGAGCGGCGAGCGGCCGACGTCCATCCGTCCACCGCCCGGGCAGGAGATGGAGAACGCGGCGCCCTGGTCGAGGCCGGTGAACTTGATGGTCATCACCTGTCCCGCGCGGGCGTGCAGGAGGTATTCCTTGGGCGCGGCCGCCTGAGGCGCGGCGTCGTCGATCTTGGGGAGGAGGCCCTGGAGGAGGGCGGAAGCCTTGCCTTTGCCGAAGTGGATCGATCGCGGCGGAGAGCTCACGTCCCCGAGGCTCACGAACGCGCCGATCAGGGCCAGAACGGTGGCGACCAGCAGAGCCCGGCGAAGGGTTGGCATCGATCCCGACCTCTTGAAAGAGAACTGACGGGCCGATTATAGAGGAGATAGCCCCGGAGGGTATCCCCCAAACTCACCAGATGTTGCCGGGCTGGGCGGAGGCGTTCTCCGGATGCTCCTCGCTGTCCGCGGCGCGCAGCAGCTCCGCCGGGCTCTCCTTCACTTCCAGGGTCTCGCCGCCGCCGGCCAGGATGATCACGCTGCCGTCCTGAGGCCGTTTGGGCACCCGTTCGAGGATGGCGGCGATCTGCTGGATCTGGAGGTTGGCGGCGCGGTCGTCGAGGGTCGTTGCGGTGATCCATGCCATGCCGGGAGGGTAGCATGGGAGGGCCGTCTAGTCCTTCAGGACCTCGGCGAGCGGGATCTCGAGGCCGGGCAGCAGCGGCGTCGTCAGCACGTCCCCCGCGGCGGCGGAGAGGAGGGCGCGCCGCCCGAGGCCCTCGGCGGTCCGCTCCCAGACGTCCGCTTCCTTGCGGGCCGGGTCGAGCATCCAGTACTCGGTCACGCCCCAGCGCTCGTAGGCGGCGCGCTTGACGCCCTGGTCGATGCGGCGGGTGGAGTCGGAGTGGATCTCGATCACCAGGTCCGGAGCGCCCTGGACATTTTTGACCTCGGCGATCGAGGATCTCGCGTTGGCGATGAAGAAGAGGTCGGGCTGGAGAACGTCGTAGGGTGAGAGGACGACATCCGCGGGGGAAATGAAGACCTCTCCCAAGGGATGGTTCTGGACGAAGCTCCAGAGACGGCCAGTGAGTTGCAGGACGATCCGCTGGTGCCGCAGGAAGGGCGCCGCGGTCACGTAGTGCTCTCCATCGATGATCTCATGACGCTTCCCGTCGTCCGGAATCAGGACGTAGTCGTCGTAGGTCAGTCGCTGGCGGGGAAGGTCGTGGAGAGCCATGGCGCTCGTCTCTGTCGCGGATTCATCGTAACACGGGCTCGCGTCGAGGGGTTCCCGCGCGCCCTTTCCCCGCCGGAATATCGCGGTGGGGAAACTTATCACCGGCGGACGCGCCGGGAGCTCCCCGAGGCCGACGGGCCTCGGGGAGCCGGCGGGTTCAGCAGCCGGTGGTGCAGCGGGTAGGGTTGTTCGTCCGGCAGGCGGCGAGCGTGAGGCCGCCGGCGACATCCGTGAGGCGGTCCTGCTCCAAGGCCAGCAGCGTCTCGCGGTGGAGTTTGAGCTTCGGTCCGTCCTGCTTCAGCGCTTTTTTCATGGCAGTCCTTTCGGTAAGTTGAACACCTGCTCAATAGGGTGCTCGCGCAGCCTCAAAGGGGACATCGGCCGGCCAGGCGCTCGCCAAACACGATAGAGTCCGGGCCGGAGGAGAGCCATGCCCGCAGACGACGAAGAAGGAGACGCGGTGACGTTCGAGAGCCTGGGGCTGTCCGCCCCGATCCTGAAGGCGATCGCCGAGATCGGCTACGAGACGCCGACGCCCATCCAGGAGAAGACGATCCCGCCGATGCTGGCCGGGCGCGACCTGATCGGTCAGGCGCAGACCGGCACCGGCAAGACCGCCGCTTTCGCCATCCCGATCCTGGAGAAGATCGACCTCACGATCCCCGAGGTGCAGGCGCTGGTGCTCGCGCCCACCCGCGAGCTGGCGATCCAGGTGGCGGAGGCGATCCATTCGTACTCCAAATTCCTCGGCCGCGTCGGGGTGCTGCCGGTCTATGGCGGCCAGCCGATCCAGCTCCAGCTCAAGCGGCTCGACCGCGGCGTCCACGTGGTCGTCGGCACGCCGGGCCGGATCATGGACCACCTCCGGCGCGGCTCGCTCCGCCTCGACGCCGTCCGCATCGTGGTGCTCGACGAGGCGGACGAGATGCTGCGGATGGGCTTCATCGAGGACGTCGAGTGGATCCTCTCGCAGGCGCCCGCGGGGCGGCAGACGGCCCTCTTCTCGGCCACCCTGCCGCGCGAGGTGCGGCGGATCGCCGAGCGCCACCTGAGCAAGCCGCTCGGCATCGAGATCGAGCACAAGACGCTGACGGTGCCCGCCATCGAGCAGCGATACCTCCACGTCTCGCCGCAGCAGAAGCTCGACGCCCTCGCCCGCATCCTGGAGACCGAGGACACCGACGCCGTGCTGATCTTCACCCGCACCAAGAACGGCGCCGCCGAGCTCACCGAGCGGCTCCAGGGGCGCGGCTACGCCGCCGAGTCGATGCACGGCGACATGAACCAGGCGCAGCGCGAGACCGTGATCCGCCGGCTGAAGGGGGGGCAGGTCGAGATCGTGGTGGCCACCGACGTCGCCGCCCGCGGCCTGGACGTCGAGCGGATCAGCCACGTGGTCAACTTCGACATCCCCAACGACGTCGAGGCCTACGTCCACCGCATCGGCCGCACCGGCCGCGCCGGGCGCTCCGGCGTCGCCGTGCTCTTCGTCTCGCCGCGCGAGCGGCGGATGATGTCCGAGATCGAGCGCTACACCGGCCAGCGGATCACGCCGATGAAGATGCCGACCCAGGCCGACGTGGCGGCGCGCCGGGTGGCCCTGTTCAAGGACAACATCCGCAGCACCGTCGAGGAGGGGGACCTCGACCTCTATCTCTCGCTGGTCGAGGAGCTGGTGGAGGAGGGGCTCGACCTCGCCGAGATCGCCGCCGCCGCCGCCCGTCTCGCCCGTGGCGACAAGCCGCTGGAGATCGAGGTGGAGCCGGCGCCGGAGCGGGTCGCCCGCACGGAGGAGGGGATGGTGCGCCTGTTCATCGACGCCGGCAGCCGTGCCGGCGTGCGCCCCGGGGACATCGTGGGCGCGATCGCCAACGAGGCGGGGGTCCCCGGCAAGGCGATCGGCTCGATCGACATCTACGACGACTTCACCTTCGTCGAGCTGCCGTCGCAGTTCCGCGACCAGGTGCTGCAGAAGATGGCCCGCGCCACCATCCGCGGCCGGCGGGTGGAGATCCGCGTGGCGACCGCCGAAGGTGGCGGTCCCCACGAGCGCGGCAGGGACCGCCGGCCGCCGGAAGGGCCGCGGGGGTCGTACAAGGAGCGGCGGCGGTAGGGACGGTTCAGGCGTCCTTGCCCTTTGAAACGACCTGCCGCAGGTCTCGATCGCCCTGGAGCCCAGTCCCCAGATCCCGCGCCGCCCAGGCCTGCATCTTACGTCGGGTCGCAGACGTCCTGCGCGCCGCCGTTGGGCGTGTACGAGTAGAGAATCGGATTGTATCCAGCCGGGCAGTTGTTGATCGTTCCGGCGCAGCACGTCGCCCGGGTGGATGAAAAGAGCGCGTGGTAAATCTGCCGGGTCGTCGGGTTGTAGCAGGTCGTGTTGCAGGTGCCGGCGGCGACCGCGACTCCCGCCGACGTGAAGGCCGTGAGAGCGAGCGCGGAGGCCAGACCCAGAATGCGGAGCGTCTTCATGAAGTCCCCTTTCGAAGTGTGAGCTGCCTGTTCGTACCTCAGGGTGCCGGCCACGCGAACAAGCGCGCCCGAGCCCTCCGTCTCCGCGTCTATCCCGGGTTCTGCGATGCCAGGTCCCGCACCGCCGGCACCACCCCGAACCCATCCGCCGCCGCCACGCCGGCCAGGATCGCCTCGGCAACCGCGCGCTCGGCGAGAACTCCGATCTGGTTGACGTGCGCCTTGCGCTCGCCCGCCGAGAGGACCACGACGAGGTCGCCGTCGTAGAGCGAGAGCGCCGGCGAGAGGGCGCGGTGGAAGCCTCCGAAGGCCATGTTGCAGACCTTGAGGAGGTTGGCCTTGGACAGGGCGGCGTCGGTCATCACCACGGCGAGGGTGGTGTTGCCTTCCCAGGGACCCACCGTTTCGGCGGGCAGATTCGCCAGGATGCGCTCGGCGTGGGCGAATTCGTGAGAGCCCGGAGCGACGCGGCAGCCGGCGAGGAGGGTGCCGTCGAGGCGGCGGACGTCGCCGAAGGCGTTCACCGCCACGGCGGCGGCCACCGTGGGACCGTCCGGCACCGTCAGGCTGGCGAAGCCGAAGCCCCCCTTCATGCCGTTGGCGAGACCGTTCGCCTTGCCCACCGTCGCGCCGGTGCCGGCGCCGACGCTCCCCATCTCGATCGGCCCCTGCGCCGCGGCCGCGATCGCGCCCTCGACCAGGACCGGACCGGGGAAGACCTGCTTGCCGAGCCCGAGGTCGAACAGGATCGCGGTGGGGACGATCGGCACCGTCGCGACGCCGGTCTGGAAGCCATGGCCCTGCCGGGCGAGCCAGCGGACCACCGGATCGGCGGCTGAGAGGCCGAAGCTGCTGCCGCCGGCGAGGACCACCGCGTGGGCCTTGCTGGAGACGTGCTGCGCGGAGACCAGCGAGTCGAACTGGCGCGTGCCAGTCGCCGACCCGCGCACCTCCGCCGCCGCCAGCGCTCCCTCGGGACAGAGGATGACGGTAAGGCCGGTCAGGGCTTCGCGGTCGGTGCCGTGGCCGAGGGTGAAGCCGGGGATCGTGAGGGCGTGGGAGGGTTCCGGGAAGGATTTCGTCATGCCGACGATTCTAGAGCCGTCCCGGAACCGTGGATCCACCGGCGCTGCTCAGACCGGGCAGGTGACGATGGGGCCGCCCGTCGGAGGCATGTAGGCCTGGGGGCTGCCGGGGCTGGATCCTGCCGGGCAAAGATTGAAGTCGCCGCAGCACACCGCCCGCGTCGTCCGGATGGTCATCAAGGTGAACTTGTTGGTCGTGGGGTTGTAACAGGAGACGTAGCAGGTGCCGTTGGCGACCGCGTGGCCGGACGTCGCCAGGACGGTCAGGGCAAGGGCGGCGGCGAGGACGGAGGTACGCAGCAGAGTCTTCATCGGGATCTCCTTTCGACGTTCGAGGGGTCAGATGGGTCCGCAGAGCCGGGGGGAGCCGCCGATCAGGGGCCTGAAGGTTTTGGCGCCCTGAGTGTACCCCGGAGGGCAAACGTTGAAGGAACTGCTGCAGCATTGTGAAAATGTTGCGGAAACGCTCGCGGAGGTGAACGTGGGGGGGGTACCGGGTCTGGTGCAGATGGAGCTGCAGGTGCCGTTCGTGTCGAAGCTCGCATGGCCCGCCATCGCGGAGGCAGCGAGAACGAAGGTTGCGATCAGGACGGAGGCGCGAAGTGGGGCTTTCATCGGGATCTCCT
>DATBAW010000285.1:0-11726 GCA_036271335.1 Thermoanaerobaculia bacterium | reverse complement strand
TCCAACCTGGAGGCGGCGCTCAAGGCGCACGGCATCCCCTACCGCCTGGAGCGGACGTGGAGCCGGCTCTACCTGGAGACGCCCGACGCCGGCGCGGCCGAGGTGGCGGCGCGGGTGTTCGGCGTGCAGTCGGTCTCGCAGGTCGAGCGGCGCTCCTGGGAGACCCTCGACGACCTGGTGGCGACCGGCGTCGACTTCTTCGGCGCGGCAGTGCGCGGGCGGACCTTCGCCGTGCGCGCCAGCCGCCGCGGCCAGCGCCACCTCATCGGCTTCGACTCGACGCGGATCGAGATCGCCCTCGGCCGCGCCCTCCAGGAGGCCGGGGCGGGACGGGTGAACCTCTCGGAGCCGGAGGTCACCGCTCACGTCGAGCTCGAGCCGGGGAGCGCCCACCTCTTCTTTGACAAGGTGATGGGACACGGCGGCCTGCCGGTCGGCGTCGAGGGGCGGGCCATCTCCCTCGTCTCGGGCGGCTTCGATTCGGCCGTGGCGAGCTGGCTGATGCTCAAGCGGGGGGTGCAGCTCGACTACGTCTTCTGCAACCTCGGCGGCGCCGCGCACCGGCTCGGCGTGCTGAAGGTGATGCAGGCGATCACCGGGCGCTGGAGCTACGGGTACTCCCCCCGGCTCCACGAGGTCGATCTCTCGCCGCTGGTCGCCGACCTGCGGGAGAAGGTCTCGCCGCCGAACTGGCAGATCGTGCTCAAGCGGCTGATCCTGCAGGCGGGCGCGGCGGTCGCCCATCGCGGCGGCCGGCTGGGGGTGATCACCGGCGACGCCATCGGCCAGGTCTCCTCGCAGACGCTGCAGAACCTGGCGGTGATCTCCCAGGCCTCGCCGTCGATGCCGGTGCTCCGCCCACTGCTCGGCTTCAACAAGGAGGAGATCCTGGCCCTGGCGCGCCGGATCGGGATCTACGATCTGTCGGCGGCCGTGGCCGAGTACTGCGACCTGGCGCCGCCGAAGCCGAACACCCGGGCGGCGCTGCGGGACGTGCTGCGCGACGAGGCCCGCCTCGATCCCGACCTGCTCAACCAGCTGGTGGACGACCGCCGCATCCACGACCTCCGCCGGGTCGACCCCGAGGCCCTCGAACCGCCCGCCCCGGAGCTCGACGAGGTCCCCGCCGGCGCCACCGTGATCGATCTCCGCTCGGCCGCCGCCTTCCGCGGCTGGCACCACCCGCAGGCCCTCCACCTGGACTTCTCCCGCGCCCTCGCCGCCTATCCCTCCTTCGCCCGCGACCGCGCCTACGTGCTCGTCTGCGAGGTCGGCCTCAAGAGCGCCCACCTCGCCGAGAAGATGCGCGCGGCCGGCTTCGAGGCCTTCCAGCTCAAGGGCGGGATCAAGGGGCTGATGGCGCTCGCCGGGGGCGGCGAGAAGGCGGCCGCGGCGCTGCTCGCGCCGGCGATGCGGGAGTAGGCCGTCCCCCGGACGCCGCCCCGTCCCTTGCGCATCCTCCAGAAGGCTCGTATCCTCAGCCGTACCTTCATTTCTGGGGGTCCGGAGGCCCGTTTTACTCTGAATGCTTTAGCAGGACGTCGAGAACGCCGGGATTAGACGATGCGGCAGGCTCTCTCCAGCCGGACGGAGCTTCCGGTCCATGAAACGGACCGATGGTTCCGGATCCTCGCGGAGTCCACCTCGACGGCGATCTTCGTCTACCGGGCGGACCAGGTGCTATACGTCAACCCCGCCTGCGAGACGCTGACCGGCTTCAGCTCCGAGGAGCTGCTGGCGATGCTCCCCTGGGAGATCGCGACGCCGGACCTCCAGCCGCTCTTCCGCGAGCGGGTCGCGGCGCGGCTGCGCGGCGATCCCGCGGTCCCCAACCGCTTCGAGGCGCGCATCCTCACCAAGGACGGGCGGGAGCGCTGGTTCGACGTCACCTCGGCCACCATCGCGCTGGAGGGGGGCGAGCCGGTGGCGCTCCAGACCGCGATCGACATCACCGAGCGCAAGCTGAGCGAGGAACGGCTGCGCGCCATCGTCGAGGGGACCTCCTCGACCACCGGCGCCGACTTCCTGCGCTCCCTGGTCCGCCACCTCGCCAGTGCCCTTGGCATGGAATACGCCTTCGTCTCCGAGGTGGTGGACGACACGGTGACCCGGGTCCGCCTGCTCGCCCTCTGGGAGATCGACGGCTACAGCGCGCCGTTCGAGTACGACCTCTTGGGCACTCCCTGCGAGACCGTGGTCGGCCGCGAGACCAGCTTCCACGCCTCCGGCACCTGGAAGCTCTTCCCCGGCGATCCCTGGCTGGTCGAGACCCGGATCGAGAGCTACATCGCCGTGCCCCTCTACGACCGCGTCGGCCGCCCGCTCGGGCACTTGGCGGTGATGAGCACCTCGCCGATCAACGAGGACGTGCCGGCGCTGTCGATCCTCCAGATCTTCGCCGCCCGCGCGGCCGCCGAGATCGACCGCAAGCTGGCCGAGGAGGCGCTGGCGAAGGAGAAGGACCTCGCCCAGGTGACCCTCGCCTCGATCGGCGACGGCGTCATCCGCACCGACGCCGCCGGCATCGTCGACTACCTCAACCCGGTCGCCGAGCGGCTCACCGGCTGGACCACGGACGAGGCCTGCGGCCAGCCGGTGGCGCGCATCTTCAGCGTCGTCGAGGAGGGGACCGGCAAGCCTCTCCCCAACGCCGTCGAGCGCTGCCTCGCCGAGGGCAGAATGATCGAGCACACCGGCTATTCGGTGCTGGTGCGCCGCGACGGCCGCGAGTTCGCCATCCGCGACTCGGCGGCGCCGATCCAGGACCGCCAGGGGCGCACCACCGGCAGCGTGCTGGTGTTCAAGGACGCCACTCAGCTGCGCGGCATGGAGCGCGAGATGATCTATCTTGCCCGCCACGACCCGCTCACCGGCCTGATCAACCGCCGCGAGTTCGAGAAGCGGCTCCAGCACAACCTCGACACCGCCGCCGAGGACGGGCGTGAGCACGCCCTCTTCTACCTCGACCTCGACGAGTTCAAGGTGGTCAACGACACCTGCGGCCACCTCGCCGGCGACGAGATGCTCAAGCAGGTGACGGCCCTGCTGCGCTCCCTGCTGCGCAAGACCGACACCCTGGCCCGCCTCGGCGGCGACGAGTTCGGCGTGCTGCTCGAGGACGCCGGCCTCCCCGACGCCCGCGAGCTCGGCGAGCGCCTGCTCAGCTCGGTGCGCCAGTACCGCTTCGGCTGGCAGGAACGGATCTTCGAGATCGGCGTCTCGATCGGCCTGGTGCCGATCACCGCCGAGAGCGGCGACATGGCCCGCGTGCTCTCCGCCGCCGACGCCGCCTGCTACGTCGCCAAGGAAGGCGGCCGCAGCCGGATGCACGAGTACCAGCCGGACGACAGCGCGCTGGCCGAGCGCTACGGCGAGATGCAGTGGATCTACCGCATCCACAAGGCGTTCGCCGAGCACCGCTTCTGCCTCTACCGCCAGAGCATCCATCCGCTCCAGGGGGACGGCACGGAGCCGCCGCTGTGCGAGATCTTCATCCGCATGGTCGACGAGGACGGCCGCATCGCCACGCCGGCGGCGTTCATCCCCGCCGCCGAGCGCTACCACCTGATCGCCTCGATCGACCGCTGGGTGGTCCACGCCGCCTTCGTCACCCTCGCCTGCGGCACCCTCTCCCACGGCGACACCACCCGCTTCGCCATCAACCTCTCCGGCCAGTCGGTGGGCGACGAGGCCTTCCTCGACTACGTGCTCGCCGAGATTGAGGCCACCGGCATCGCCCCCGAACGGATCTTCTTCGAGATCACCGAGACCGCCGCCGTCGGCAACCTCGCCAAGGCCATGCACTTCATCCGCGTCCTCAAGGAGCTCGGATTCCGCTTCGTGCTCGACGACTTCGGCAGCGGCCTCTCCTCCTTCGCCTATCTCAAGAACCTGCAGGTCGACTTTCTCAAGATCGACGGCGCCTTCGTGCGCGACATGGCCGGGAGCTCGGTCCAGCGCGCCCTCGTCGAGTCGATCCACCAGATCGGCAAGGTGATGGGCATCCGCACCATCGCCGAATCGGTCGAGGACGTCCCCACCCTCGACATCCTGCGCGAGATCGGCGTCAACTATGCCCAGGGGTACGGCCTCTCCCTCCCAGAGCCTCTGATGTAGCGACTTTACAAGGCCAGGGGAGAAAATTTCCCTCCTGGGACGGCCAGGGAGAGCTCCCACGGGGATCGCTATAGGAGCTTTTCGGGCGCGATTCTTGCTGCAAGCCCCTCCGTCCCCGCAGAGCCGGCCATGATCGCCACCCTGAACGCTGTGCCTACCCACGATCCAGAGACCGATGCGTCCTTCGACGGCGACGAGCGGCTCCCTCTGGCTCGGGCCTTCGATGGCGACTCCACCCTTGACAACCGGCTGCGGCTGCTGATCGAGCCGGTGCCGACGATCGTCTGGACGACCGACCGCGATCTCCGCTTCAACTCCGGCCTGGGCCCCGGCCTCCCCTCGTTCGGCCTCCGCGCCGCGGCGGGCACCAGCCTGTTCGATCATTACGGCACCCGCGATCCCGACGTCGTGCCGATCCGCGCCCACCAGCTCGCGCTGGGCGGCGAGTCGGTGAGCTTCGAGCACGCCTGGGAAGGACGGACCTTCCAGACCCGCGTCGAGCCGCTACGCGGCGAACGGGGGGAGATCGCCGGCTGCATCGGCATCGCGGTCGACATCACCGAGAGCCGGCACGCCGAGGAGGCGCTCTACCGCGAGAAGGAGCGCGCCCAGGTGACCCTCGCCTCGATCGGCGACGGCGTCATCCGTGCCGACGCCGAGCTGCGGATCGACTACCTGAACCCGGTCGCCGAGCGGCTGACCGGCTGGACCGCCGAGGAGGCGATCGGCCGCGCCGTCCCCGAGGTCTTCCAGGTCGTCGACGAGATCACTCGCCAGCCGCTCCCCGATCCGGTGGCGCGCTGCCTGGAGGAGAACCAGACCGTCGAGTCCCCCGGCCATGTAGTGCTGGTCAGCCGGGACGGCAAGGAGTATTCGGTGCGCGACTCCGTGGCACCGATCTACGACCGCTCGGGCGCCGCGCTCGGCGCCGTCCTGGTGTTCAAGGACGTCACCCAGCTCCGCGGCATGGAGCGCGAGATGGTCTACCTCGCCAGCCACGACGCGCTGACCGGGCTGATCAACCGCCGGGAGTTCGAGATCCGCATGAAGCGCGCCATCCGCGGCGCCCGCGCCGAGCGCCGGCAGCACGTGCTGCTCTACCTCGACCTCGACGAGTTCAAGGTGGTCAACGACACCTGCGGCCACCTGGTCGGCGACGAGATGCTCAAGCAGGTCACCGCCCTCCTGCGCTCCCGCGTGCGGCGCAGCGACGTCCTCGCCCGCTTAGGGGGCGACGAGTTCGGCGTCCTCCTCGAGGACTGCCCCCTCGACCAGGCGCGCGGCATCGCCGAGGAGATGCGGCGCACCGTGCGCGAGTTCCGCTTCTGCTGGCGTGAGCAGATCTTCGAGGTGGGGGTGTCGATCGGGCTGGTGCCGATCGACGGCGACAGCGGCGACCTCGCCCACGTCCTCTCCGCCGCCGACGCCGCCTGCTACGTGGCCAAGGACAGCGGCCGCAACCGGGTCCACGAATACGAGCTCGACGACACCCTGGTCGCCGAGCGCTACGGCGAGATGCAGTGGATCCACCGCATCCACCGCTCCTTCGAGGACAAGCGCTTCCGCCTCTTCTACCAGCTGATCCAGCCCCTCGGCGGCGAGGGGAGCCCGCGGGACCTCCTCTGCGAGGTCTTCATCCGCATGATCGACGAGAGCGGCAAGGTGATCGAGCCCGCGGCCTTCATCGCCGCCGCCGAGCGCTACCACCTGATCGGCTCGATCGACCGCTGGGTGGTGAAGACCGCCTTCGCCGCCCTCGCCGCGGCGCAGAAGCGCGAATGGTCGCGGCCGGTCCTCTTCGCCATCAACCTCTCCGGCCAGTCGATCGGCGAGGAGAGCTTCCTCGCCTTCGTCGTCGAGGAGCTCGAGAAGAGCGGCGTCGATTCGAGCCGCATCTGCTTCGAGATCACCGAGACCGCCGCGATCAGCAAGCTCGACAGCGCCATCCACTTCATTTCGGCCCTCAAGACCAAGGGATGCCGCTTCATCCTCGACGACTTCGGCAGCGGCCTCTCCTCCTTCGCCTACCTGCGCGACCTCCAGGTGGACTTCCTGAAGATCGACGGCGAGTTCGTGCAGAACATGATGGAGGACCGGGTCAAGCGCGCCATGGTCGGCTCGATCCATCAGATCGGCCACGTCATGGGCCTGCGCACCATCGCCGAATGGGTGGAGAACCGCCAGACCCTGGAAGCCCTGAAGGAGATGGGCGTGGACTACGCCCAGGGGTACTGGCTCTGCCGGCCGCAGCCGCTGGTGCATGAGGTGTAGGGCCGGCCCGGGAAATCGCTTTTTGAAGGGTGGGGGATCGCCCTGTAGGGGCGGGCTTTGACGAGCCTGGGGTTTCAACCCCAGGCGGGGCGAGGCACGACACGACCTGCGTCGCCACGTCGCCACACCACCCGCGTCGCCACACCACCCGCGCCGCCACGTCGCCCGCGCCGCCACGTCGCCCGCGTCGCCGCGCCACCCGCGTCGCCACGTGACCCACGTCGCCACGCCACCCGCGTCGCCAACCACGCCAGCCTGGGGTTGAAACCCCAGGCTGATCAATATTCGCCCTTCCAGGGCGAGGGGGAGACCTGAAATCTCCCCCTACACCCGCACTCGCCCCGGTCCCGCCGCCTTCACCGCCTCGCCGACCTCGCTCTCGTACTTCTTGAAGTTGTCGGCGAACATGTCGGCCAGCTTGCCCGCCTGGGCGTCGTAGTCGGCAGCGTTGGCCCAGGTCTCGCGCGGGTGGAGGACCTTGTCGGGCACCCCTTCGATGTGCGCCGGCACGGCGAGACCGAAGATCGGATCGGTCCAGGTCTCGACGTGATCGAGCTCGCCGGTCAGCGCGGCGGTCACCATGCGGCGGGTGAAGCCGAGCTTCATCCGCTGGCCCACGCCGTAGGGGCCGCCCGTCCAGCCGGTGTTCAGCAGCCAGACGCGGACGCCGTGCGCGGCCAGCTTCTCGCCCAGCATCTTGGCGTAGACGCCCGGATGGAGCGGTAGGAAGGGCGAGCCGAAACAGGTGCTGAAGGTCACCTTCGGCTCGGTCACGCCGCGCTCGGTGCCCGCCACCTTCGCCGTATAGCCGGAGAGGAAGTGGTACATCGCCTGCTCCTCGGTCAGCCGGCTGATCGGCGGCAGCACGCCGTAGGCGTCGCAGGTCAGGAAGACCACGTTGCGCGGATGCCCGGCCTGTCCGCCCAGGTCGACGTTGTGGAGCTGCGTCAGCGGATAGCTCGACCGCGTGTTCTCGGTCAGCACGTCGCTGTCGAGGTCGAGGCGGCGGGTGTCCGGATCGCAGACCACGTTCTCCAGCACGGTGCCGAAGGAACGGGTGGTGCCATAGATCTCCGGCTCCCCTTCCGGGCTGAGGCGGATCACCTTGGCGTAGCAGCCACCCTCGACGTTGAACACCCCCTGCTCGCTCCAGCCGTGCTCGTCGTCGCCGATCAGCGTGCGGTTGGGGTCGGCCGAGAGGGTCGTCTTGCCGGTGCCCGAGAGGCCGAAGAAGAGCGCCACGTCGTCCCGGGTCGCCCCGTAGTTGGCGCTGCAGTGCATCGACAGCACGTCCTGCTTCGGCAGGTAGTAGTTCATGACGCTGAAGATGCTCTTCTTGATCTCCCCCGCGTAGCGGGTGCCGCCGATCAGGGCGATCCGCTTCGCCAGGTCGAGCAGGATGAAGGTCGAGGTGCGGGTGCCGTCGCGCTCCGGGTCGGCCGAAAAGTTGGCGACGTTGATCACCGTGAAGTTGGGCTCGAAGTGCTCCAGAGCCGCCGGGTCCTCCTCGCGGATGAACATGTTGCGCGCGAACAGGTTGCGCCAGGCGTCGTCGTTGATCACCCGGACGTTGATGCGATAGCGCGGATCGGCGCCCGCGTAGCCGTCGAAGACGAAGATGTCCTTGCCCTGGAGATACTCCTGGGCACGGGCGAGCAGGGCGTCGAACTTCTCGCGCTCGAACGGCCGGTTGACCTCGCCCCACCAGATGTCGCCGTCGGTCGCCGGGTCCTTGACCACGAACTTGTCGTTGGGCGACCGGCCCGTGTGCTGGCCCGTCACCGCCACGATCGGCCCCTCGGCCGCCAGCACCGCCTCGCCGCGCCGCACCGCCATCTCGATCAGGCGCGCCGGCGGCAGGTTCCAGTACACCGTGCCCGCCTCGGTGATCCCCTGTTTGTCCACCCCAAAGCTACTCACGACAGGACCTTCATTTTTCATTCCGCACCTCGGAAGGAGTTTTCAGTTTGATCTTTGGGACCTCAGATAGTCGACCAGGAGGCGCGACATGACGCGGATGCCCACCGGCACCGCGCTGTCGTCCCCCCGGAAGGTGGGCGTGTGCAGCCCGCCCGACGTCGTGCCCGGCTTGAGCGTCCCCAGCCGGTAGAAGAACCCGGGGACCTCGTCGGCGAAATAGGCGAAGTCCTCGCCCCCCATACTGGGCTCCACCATCTTGACGTTGTTCGCGCCCAGGATGTGGTCGAGCAGGGGGTGGACCTCCTGCGCCAGCGCCGGGTCGTTGACCGTCGCCGGCGCGTTCTTCTGGTACTCCATCGTGAACGTCGCCCCGTTGGCCTTGGTGACGCCGTCCAGGATCTCCCGCATGCGCCGCTCGACCGTCTTGCGCACCTCCGGGTTGTAGGTGCGCACCGTCCCCTCGAGGTAGGCCTCGCCGGGGATGATGTTGAAGCGCTCGCCGCTTCGGAAGATGCCGACCGTGAGGACGCTCGGCTCGAACGGCGACAGGTTCCGCGAGCGGATCGTCTGCAGCGCCACCACCGCCTCCGCGCCGGTCACGACCGGATCGATCGACAGGTGCGGATAGGCGCCGTGCGACTGCTTGCCCTTGATGGTGATCCGGAACTGGTCGACCGCCGCCATCGTCGGTCCAGGATTGAAGCCGACCTCGCCGACGGCCAGATCGGGGAACGAGTGCAGGGCGAAGGCCGCCTTGGGCTTGTACTGCTTGAACAGCCCCTCCTCCAGCATCAGACTGGCGCCCCCCTTCTCACCGGCGGGCGGCCCCTCCTCGGCGGGCTGGAAGATGAACAGGATGCTCCCCGGGATCTCCGCCTTGACCGCCGAGAGCACCGAGGCGACCCCCAGCAGGGCCGTCGTATGAATGTCGTGGCCGCAGGCGTGCGCGACGCCCACCTGCTGCCCTTGGAACGTGTCCTTCTTAGTCGACTTGAACGGGAAGTCGGTCTCCTCGACCACCGGCAGCGCGTCCATGTCGGCGCGGACGGCGATCAGCGGTCCCGGTTTCCCTCCGGTGAGCAGGGCGACGACGCCGGTCTTGGCGATCCCCGTGTGCGCCTCCAGCCCGAGCGCCCGCAGGTGGGCCGCCACCAGCTCCGCCGTCTGGGTCTCGCGGTTCGAGAGCTCCGGATTCTGATGAATGCGATGCCGCAGCTCGATCAGCTGCGGCGCCACCTTCTCGGCCTCCCGGTCGATCCGGGCGTCGAGGTCGCCGCCCGCCGGCGCGTTCGCCGGCTTCGCCGCCAGCATGGGCCAGGCCAACGTCATCGCCACCGTCAGGAGGCCGAACACGAGCGGCGCCAAGGCCGTCCTTCTGCGAGGGGTCATGTCGTCCTCCAGATGAATAGCAACGGACGCCGCTCACGAAAGCCGCGCGGCGCGCAGGAAAACCGACCGAGTTTATACCCAGATGGCGGTTTTCTCACCCTCGTATGACGAAGGCGTGCCAGCCGCCCGGCGCGCTTTTCCACAAGACATGCACGTATATGGATGTAAGCACTTGCCGTCTCCTATGAGACAAGGAGGTCTGATGACCAAGTTTCGCTTCGTGTCCCTCGCCGTCGTCGCCATGAGCCTCGCCGCCAGTTTGAGCGCTTCGGCCGCGCCGCTGCCCCTCTTCTCGCAGGACGACCCGATGGCAGCCGTGTTCCTGGCCTCGTCGCACAACTCATCGCCGGAACGCGTCAAGTCGCCGCTGCCGACCAAGTGCGGGTCCTATTGCGACACGACGGAGGGCGGAACCACGCCGCCGGCGACCGCGATCGGCACCTCTTGCACCGTGGCTCAGACCAACCTGAGCTCGCAGCTCAAGAGCTATGCGAACTCGGTCTGCGGCACCCTGAGCTGCAACTTCCTCGTCACCACGACCGTGGCCTGCCACGCAGCCAGCGGCGGCTACTCGGTCACGGGCACCGCGACCTTCGGTTGCCGCGACTCTACCTGCTGAGGCTCCCAGAGGCCTCGAGACCCCGGCCCGTTCCGCGGGCCGGCCCCGTGCCCTTGCGCTCTCCGGCCCCTTCTTCCCTGAGATACAATCTCCTCCGCCAGCGTTTCGCCACGTCCTGCGGTCCCATCCCTTGAGGAGATTGTGCGTTGAACATCGAGAATCGGAAGATCCTTGTGCTCGGAGGCTACGGCCTGGTCGGCACCGCCGTCTGCCGCGAGCTGCTGGCGCGCCGGCCGCGCGAGATCCAGATCCACAGCCTGCGGATCGAGGAGTCCCAGCGGGCCGTCGACGAGCTCAAGGCGGAGGCGGGCGCCACCAGGCTCTCCACCTCGGCCGGCAACATCTTCGGCCTGCTCCAGGAGGGCTCCAAGCGCGACCTCATCCGCGCCGAGCTCCGCCGCCTCGACGACGAGGCCCTCGACACCTTCGTCCTCTACGACGTTCTCAGCCACTCGCGGCCGGACATCGTGGTCGACTGCGTCAATACCTCCACCGGCATCGCCTACGGGGACATCTTCCGCTCCGCCGAGGAGGTCCTCAAGCAGCTCGAGGCCGGGGACATCCAGGAGAGCACCACCGAGCGCCTCCTCGACGCCCTCTACATGCCGCGCCTGATCCGCCACATCCAGCTCCTGTACCGGGGGATGATCGACGCCGGCACCGGCGTCTACGTCAAGATCGGCACCACCGGCACGGGAGGGATGGGGCTCAACATCCCTTATACCCATTCCGAGGAGAAGCCGAGCCGGGTGCTGCTCTCGAAGAGCGCCATGGCCGGCGCGCAGTCGATGCTCCTCTTCCTGATGGCCCGCACCCCCGGCGCGCCGATCACCAAGGAGATCAAGCCGGCGGCGGTGATCGCCTGGAAGCGGATGGGCTTCGGCCCCATCGTCCGCGGCGGCAAGGCCCTTCAGAAGATGGACGCCCGGCCGCTCCCGCTCGGCGCCACCTTCTCCACCGAGGACCCGGCGGCGGCCACCGTGCGCGACGAGCCCTATCAGAACGTCTTCATCGACACCGGCGAGAACGGCGTCTTCAGCCTCGAGGAGTTCTCCACCGTCACCAGCCACGAGCAGATGGAGTTCGTGACGCCCGAGGAGATCGCCCGCTACCTCGTCTTCGAGATCGAGGGGAGGGGCACCGGCCACGACATCGTCAACGCCCTCGACAGCGCCGTGCTCGGCCCCACCTACCGCGCCGGCCTGCTCCGCCACTGGGCGCTCGAACGGCTGAATGAGATGGAGAAAGAGCACGGCGTCCACAGCGTCGCTTTCGAGATGCTCGGCCCGCCGCGCAACTCCAAGCTCCTCTTCGAAGCCCACCTCCTCCGCCTCGCCTATCCGAACATGGCGGCCGTCTGGAATTCCACCCCCGAAGCCGTCCGCGACACCCTCGACCGCCTCGTCCGCGA
>DATBAW010000284.1:0-11703 GCA_036271335.1 Thermoanaerobaculia bacterium | reverse complement strand
CGCTGGTGGACGACCGGCTGATCCAGATCACCTGGAAGGAAGAGACGGCGCTGGTCTACAACCGCGCCGACTTCAAGCCGGTGGGGAAGTTCCGCTATGACGGCGAGGGATGGGGGCTCTGCTGGGACGGCACCCGGATCGTGATGAGCGACGGCTCGGACCGGCTGACCTTCCGCGATCCCAAGACCTTCGCGACCCTGAGCACCCTCAACGTCACCCGCGACGGCAAGCCGGTTCCCGAGCTCAACGAGCTCGAGTGCGTCGACGGGCTGGTCTACGCCAACGTCTGGCAGACCGACGACATCCTGCGCATCGACCCCAAGGACGGCCGGGTGACGGCGGTCATCGACGCTTCCGGCCTGCTGACTCCCGAGGAGCGGGGAAAGGCGGACGTGCTGAACGGCATCGCCTGGGATCCGGTCGCCAAGACCTTCCTGATCACCGGCAAGCTCTGGCCGAAGATGTTCGAGGTCCAGTTCGTGCCGGCCGCCAAGCCTTGAGCTTCCGGCGGGGTACCGACAGGCAGCCTAGCCGACGACGGCTTCGATCTTGAGCATCCGGCCCCAGGCGTTGCGGAGGTTCTCGGGGAGATCCAGGGTGGGGAAGATCTCCTTGACCTCGTCGCGGGTCACGTAGGTCCAGATGTCGTCCCATTGGGCATAGCGGAGCAGGTGGGAGATGACCCAGGCGCGCTGCTCGGCGGTGCCCTGATGGAGGAAGTGGAGGAATTCCTGCTCGGTGATCTTCTGATCGGGAAAGAAGTAGAGAGAGTCCTTGCCTTCCACGGTGTCGCGGCCTCGACCCGATCCTGAGCCTTGCATGGCCGCCAGTATAGCTGGATGTCTTGGCATTGCGCCATATGCCGTCCTGCGCGGGGCCGCCCCCTTGACCCCGCTGCGCGGCTCCGCTAGATTCCCTCCTGCTCGAGCCATCGGGCGGGCATAACTCAGTTGGTAGAGTGCAAGCTTCCCAAGCTTGATGTCGCGGGTTCGAGTCCCGTTGCCCGCTCCAATCGCTTCTCTCAAGACGATTCTCTCAAGAATAATGTCGATCTTCCGTCGCGAGACCCCGTCCGCGTCCCCCGTGTCCGGCGGTGCGCCCGAAGCCGCTCCTTCGTCCCAGAAGCGCCGGCTCACCCATATCGCCGCCGGCACCCGTCTCCAGGGCGCGGTGACCGGCGCTACCGAGCTGTTGATCGACGGCGAGGTCACCGGCGAGGTGCGGATCGAAGCGCCGTTGACGGTCGGCGCCGAGGGCGTGGTGACCGGACCGATCGTGGCGCCGGTGGTGCGCATCGGCGGCCGGGTGGTGGGGGACGTGAAGGCGTCCGACCGCGTCGAGGTCTCGCCCTCCGGGAGCCTGGAGGGGAACATCTCGGCGCCGCGGGTGGTGATCGCCGAGGGGGCCTTCTTTAAGGGCGTGATGGACATGCGGGGCGGGGGTAAAGGAACACGGACGAGCACGGACTGACAGGGACGAACACGGACGGGAAGGACTTGGGATGGTCTTTTTCTTGTCCGTGCTCGTCCCTGTCAGTCCGTGCTCGTCCGTGTTCCCCCCGGCAGCGAACCGCCCGTAACTCTCTGCCACAGCTCCACAAGATCCGCCGGCACCGCCGCTTCGAAGGCCAGGGACTCTTCCGTTGCCGGATGGCGAAAGGCGAGCCTCCAGGCGTGGAGGGCCGGACGGGGAAAGTCGCGCAACGCCGCCTGCTGCGCCCGGGGGAGCCCTTTCCAGCGCGCCTCGCCATAGACCGGATCGCCCACCAGCGGATGGCCGATGTGCTTCAGGTGCACGCGGATCTGGTGTGTCCGGCCGGTGGCGAGGTCGAGCTCCAGGAGCGAGATCCCGGCGGCGGCGGCCAGTGTTCGATAGTGGGTGCGGGCCGGCCGGCCGCCGGGCCGCACGGCCATCTCCTTGCGCTCCAGGGGGTGGCGGCCGATCGGCGCGTCGATGGTGCCGGCGGCCGGAGAGGGGGCGCCGTAGGCGATAGCCAGGTAGAGCTTGCGGACCTCGCGGGAGGCGAAGGCGCGGGAGAGGCGCTGGTAGGCGGCGGGCGTGCGGGCCACCACCAGGACGCCGCTCGTCCCCTGGTCGAGGCGATGGACGATCCCTGGCCGGCCGGGGCCGCCGACGCCGGCCATCTCGGGATAGCGGTCGAGGAGATGGTGGGCGAGGGTGCCGGTCGAGCGGCCGGCGCCCGGGTGGACGATGAGGCCGGCCGGCTTGTCGAGCACCACGACCTCGGCGTCCTCGTAGAGCACTCGCAGGTTCCCGGGCTCGGGGAGGACCCGCTTCTCCTTGCGCTCCGGCGGGGCGCATTCGACGCGATCCCCGGCGGCGAGCGCAGCCGACGGTTTCGCGGCGGCGCCGTTGACCCGCACCAAGCCGCCGGCGATCCAGTGCTGCACCTGGTTGCGCGGCGTCGCGAGGCGGGCGGCGACGTGGCGGTCGAGGCGCTCTCCCGCGGCTTCGGGCTCGACCGTCCAGCTCGTTGAACCCGTCGAGCCAGAGGAGCCCGCGGGGGCAGGGATCACTCGGAGACCGTCGCCACCACGTCCCGGCGGGACTCCTCGCGCGCCGCCGGGACATGGTGCGGCCGGAAGCTGTCGATCGCCATCAGCACGATGCCGACCGAGATGGCGCTGTCGGCGACGTTGAACGAGGGCCAGTGGTGGAGGCCGACGAAGACGTCGAGGAAATCGGTCACCGCGCCGCTCGACACGCGGTCGATCAGGTTGCCGATCGCGCCCCCCACCACCAGCGCCAGGGCGGCCAGCAGGATCCGGTCGCGCGACGGCGTGTACCAGAAGTAGAGCCCCACCGCCACCAGGGCGCCGAGGCCGAGGAGCGTCAGCAGCCAGTTGCCGCTGCCGCCGCCGTCCGACGCGAAGAGGCCGAAGGCGACGCCGGTGTTGCGCACGTGGGTGAGGTTGAAGAACCCCGGGATCACCGGCCGCGACGAGTGGTGGGGGAGGTGGACCTCGACCAGCCACTTGGTCCACTGGTCGAGCACGATCACGGCGAGCGACACCAGCAGATAGCGGAGCTTGCTGAGGCGGGTAGCCAGCGTCTGCGGGCCCGCCGCGGGATGAACGACCTCTGCCATTGCCAAGACTCTCCTCTCAGACGTGACCGAATCGGGCGCGCACGGACCGCGCCATCATCCCCCAGTCCGTCCGGACCGGGGCGGATTGAAACAGCCGGATGGCCGCGATCCCCGCCGCTCCCACCGCCGCCAGCTCATCGAAGTGCCCTAGTGTAACCCCTCCCAACGCGTAGACGGGAAGGCCCGTCGCCACGGCGCGCTCCAGCTCCGCCAGCCCCACGGACGCCCCCTTGCCGGGAGAGGGGTAGACCGGACCGAACGTCACGTAGTCGGCGCCCTCGTCCCGCGCCCGTTCGACCTCCTCGACGGTATGGGTGGAGCGGCCGATCAGGAGATCCCCGAAGCGGGAGCGCAGCGGCGCCGTCGGCACGCCGTCGGCCGGCAGGTGGACGCCTTCGGCGCCGGCGGCGAGCGCGATGTCCAGGCGTCCGTTCACCAGCAGGGGGATGGGCGGAGGCAGGAGGGTGCGGGCCAGTCGGGAAAGCGAGTGGAGGGCGCGGTCGTCGAGGTCCTTTTCGCGGATCTGGACGGCGAGATCGCCCTCGCCACCCTGAAGGGTGCGGAGCCAGTCCACCAGGTCGATCCCGCGCGCCCCGAGCGAGGCGCGGTCGCTGATCGCCAGCAGGCTAAACGTCGGTCGCACGGACCCGGCGCCGGAAGATGAGGTCGTCGAGGTCGTGGGCTCCCCAGACGAGGTGGATGAGCCCGAAGCCGGTCACCGCGGCGCGCACGAACGGTTGGAGGCCAAAGCCGCGCACCGCCTCGGAGGCGACCAGGATCAGCATCCGGTCCCATACCGGGCTCCAGGGCGCGAGCACGAGGAACGTCCCCGCCTCGATGCAGTACAGGATGAACAGGATGCGAAACAGGGACGAGGAGCGCATGGGAGCGAAGATTGTAGCCGTGAAACGTTCCCGACGGTCGCTGGCCGGGGGACCGCCCCGCAGGGGCGGGCTTTGAAGAGCCTGGGGTTTCAATCCCAGGCGGGGGTCCAGGCGCGGAGCGCGTCTCATCGTAGGGCCGCGGCCGGCGAGGGGGAACCCCCGGCAATCTGGCCGATCAACCTTCACGGTGAGGCGGCGGGGGGCGAGGGATGAGGCGGCGGGGGCGAGGCGGCGGGGGATGGCAGCCTGGGGTTGAAACCCCAGGCTGATCAAAGCCCGCCCCACGGGGCGATCCCCCACCCGAAAAATCTCTAGGAGCGCGGCGGCTTCTTGTCCTTCTCCTCCGCCTTGTGCTCCGGCGGCTTTTCCCGGACCGCCGGCTGGCGTTCCGGCGGCCGGTTCTCCTTCACCGCCGGCTGGCGCTCGGGCGAGCGCTCGGGGGAACGGCTCCCACGCACGTCCGGCGAGGAGCTCTGGGGCGGGCGGGCGCCGCGCACCTCCGGCTGGCGGACGGGACGCGGCGCGCCGCCGTCGGCTTCCGGGGCGGGCCGGCGCTCGCGCTGGCCCGGCTGGGCGCCGTGCACCGAGGGTCTGGCCGTCGCGGGCCCGCGATCTCCGCTGACGCGCGGGTTGGGCGCGCCGCCGTCCGCCTCGAGGCCAGGCCGGCCGCCGCCGCGGACCCCCGCTGGCAGGCGGGCACCGCCGACCGCGCCGGGAGCCGTCCTACCCGGCGCGCCGCCGAGGACCCCCGGACCTCCGGCCTGGACGGTCCGGGCCGGCCGGCCGAGGGTGCTCGGCCGCAGCGGCGTGCCGTCGAGTCCCTGCGGTTTCTCGGTGACCACCCGGTGGATGACCTCGGTGGAGAGCGTCTGCCGGCGGGCGACGAACGGCGTCACATCCGGCAGCTCGGCCGGGCTCTTTCCCCGTAGCGCGCGCACCGCGCCGCCGGGATCCTTCCAGACGCTCGGCCGGAGCGGCTTGGTGTTGGTCGTGAGGATCCCCCGCCCGAGCTCGCCGTGGGTACGGGCGTCGGCCGGCACGGCGAAGCGCTGGACGTCGCGGTGGGCGTCCCAGTAACCGTCGCGGTACCCCTGGCGATAGCCTTCGCGGGAGCTGAAGTAGGACGTCGACACGAAGTTCCAGTGGTCGTAGAGACCCCAGCCGCCGCCGGCCCAGCCATAGAGGCCGAAGTGGAAGCCGACGTCGCCGAAGATGCCGCCGTAGTAGCGCGTGTAGTAGCCGGTCGGGCACCAGCCGGCGTAGTCCGCGCCCCAGTACCAGTAGACCCAGGCGGGCGACCAGACGGAGCCGGGCTGCCAGACCCAGCCGTAGCCGGGGAGATTGTCCCAGCTGCCATAGTGGAAGGGCACCCAACCCCAGGGCTCGGAGGAGACCCAGGTGAGGCCGCTCGGGGTGTAGATCCACCGCCCCTGCCAGTAGGGGCGCCAGTCGCCGTCCACCCGCGGCCGCCAGTAGGAGACGCCGCCGACGTTGATCCAGGCGCCGTAGCGGGTGAGCGGCGCCGCGGCGTAGCGCAGGTTCTCGTCCACGCTCTCGGGCGCCGGGCCGGCCGCGGCGTACTCGTCGTCGAGCTGCCGACCCCAGCGCTCCAGGGTGTCGAACGGACCGGCCTCGCGGACCTCGGCCTGATGGTCGGGGCTGGTGTGCTCGTCGATCACCGCCTCCTCGTCGGCCTTGACGGTCCAGGAGCCGTTGTCGGTCACCATCTTGGCGGTGCCGCTGCGGACCACCACCTGGCTGTAGCCCTCGTCGGCGGTGAGGCGGTAGGCGCCGAAGTACTGCGGATAGATCGTCGCGTTCGCGGTCTCGACCCGGGGGAGCTCGTCGCCCAGCGAATCGGTGGTGACGATGAGCTGGATATTGCCGGAGAGCAGCCGCAGGACGGTCGCGCGGTCCTGGCGGTCGGGCGAGGCGGCCAGGCGCTCGAGGATCAGCTCGCTGCCGCCGTCCACCCGCAGGATGTTCTGGTCGGCGAGGAGGATCTCGACCTTGGCGTGACGGGGCACCGAAACGCGGTCGCCGGCCAGCACGGGCTGGTTGACCTCGGCGGCGGCCTCGTCGCCGCCGGCCGGAGTAAGGGTGGCGGCGCCTTCCACCAGGCGGACGTAGCCGTACCCCTGGCCGCCGGAAGCGTCACCGGCGCCGTCGTCGGCGGAGGCGATGGCGGCGGCGACGGCAGGTGAGTCGGGGGCATCGTCGACCGGCTCGTCGGCGAGCACGGGCGCGGCGAGAGCGAGCAGGCCGCCCAGCGTTCCCAGGGCGAGAGCCCGCCTGAAAAAGAGGATCTTCCTCAGAGTCTTCATCGTTCTATCTCCATGATCGGGCGTGCTCGCCCGCTTCTCTTGCGCTGGATTCAGCAACTTCCGGACCATGCCTCTTATTCCTGTCGGTTACCCGGGATTCCCAGGGGAGAAGCCCACGGCCTCGTCGCTGTCGTCTGTCGCTATAATGACCTCCGACCGCGAACGCTCCGTCCACCGCAGGGGTCATCGGCGTCTCCCCCGAGATCCGGCCCATGGGGGGAGACCGCGAAGCTTCCCTGGCGTCGTTCTGCTGCACCCATTGTGAGGGAGGAGCCCTTGGCGATCAACTGGTTTCGCGGCGGCAAGAAGCAGCAGGAGCCGCAGTCGTACACCATCGACGATCTGGTCGTCCTCGAGCGCTACGACGAGGCGGCGGAGCGGCTGCGCGCGCGCCTCAAGGAGAGCCCCGCCGACCTCCACTCCCACCTCAAGCTGGCCGAGGTCTACACCCAGCTCCGGCAGTTCGAGAAGGCGGTGGACGAGTACGTCTTCGTCGCCGAGGAGTACGCGCAGGACGGCTTCCACGACAAGGGGATCGCCCTGCTCGCGAAGGCGATGAAGCTGGCGCCGCTCGACCAGTCCCTCCGTTTCCGGGCCGAGAAGCTGCAGCGCGGCAAGAACATGGAGCAGGTGCGCACGCTCGCCCTCGAGGGGTTGCGCGCGGCCGGCGGCATCGATGGCGAGACTGCCCTCGAGCTGAAGCGCCTCTGGCACCATGTGGCCGGCAGCACGGTGGTCCAGAACCTCCCCGGCGAGGCGCTGAAGCGGCTGCTCTCGGCCATGCAGCTCCTCCGGTTCGAGCCGGACGTTACGGTCGCCGCGGAGGGAAGCCAGGAGGCCTTCCTGTTGTTGATCGTGCAGGGCGTCGTCGAGGCCACCGTGGTGGCCGGCGGTAATACCGTGGCGTTGCGCAGCTTCGGCTCGGGCGACGTCCTCGGCGAGGCGGCCCTGCTCGAGCGCGGGAGCTGGCCCGCCCTCTATCGTACGGCGGAGCCGGTCACCGCCTTGAAGCTCACCCGCGAACGACTGGAGACATGCCTGGTCGGCAACGCCGACCCTCGCGGGTTCCTGGAGACGCTGCGCGAGCAGCACAACGACCGCGGGGTCGCCGTCATGGTGCGGCGCCTGCGAACCGGTACGGTGGCATAGACGAGCATGGCGATCCTTCCGATCCGTATCCATCCCGATCCGATCCTGCGGGTGAAGTGCCGCCCGGTCGAGGCGTTCGACGCCGGCCTGCGCAAGCTCGCCATCAACATGGTCGAGACCATGCACGCCGCGCCCGGCGTCGGTCTCGCGGCGCCCCAGGTGGGGGTCGACCTCCGCATTGCAGTGGTCGACATCTCAGTGGGGGAGGACCCCTCGAAGCTCCTGGTTCTGGTCAATCCGGAGATCGTCCGCCGCGAGGGGATGGAGACCGATACCGAGGGGTGCCTCTCGCTCCCCGGCATCACCGACAAGGTGGATCGCCCGGTGGCGATCACCCTGCGCGCGCAGGGCCTCGACGGCAAGCCCTATGAGCTCGCCGTCGAGGACTACCAGGCCCGCGCCATCCTCCACGAGGTGGACCACCTGGACGGCATCCTGTTCACCGACCACCTGCGCGGCCTGCGCCGCGAGCGGGCTCGCCGCCAGCTCAAGAGGCTGGCCGAAGAGCAGGAGGTGACGGTATGAGCGGCGCCGGGCGCCGGGGCGTCGTCTTTCTCCTCGTCGCCACCTTCCTCCTCGGCGCCTGCGGCGGCAGCGGTGGCGGCGGCGGGACCACCACGACCGAGCCCCCGCCTCCCACGCTCGGCTTCGCCTTCACGCCACAGGGCACGCCGCCGGCCGACAGCCTCTACCTGGCCGTCGGCGCCGCCACCACCGAGACCACGCTAGTGCTCGAGCTGCGGACGAACCAGGTGACTGACCTCTACGGCGTCGCCTTCGACTTCACCTACCCGGCCACCCAGCTCCAGTTCACCCGCGTCACCGCCGGTCCGCTGCTCGCCAGCGGCGCCGTGCAGGCGGCCGCGTCCTCGCCCGGCACCCTGATCGTCGGCGGCACCCATCTCGGCGCCACCCCCGGCGCCAGCGGCTCCGGCGTGCTGATGACGATCGAGTTCAGCGCCCTCGCCTCCGGTCAGGGGAGCTTCGCCTTCGCGCGCAACTCGGCCCTGACCTCCACCGGCGCAGCCGTCCCCGGCCTCACCTGGCTCGGCGGCGCGGTGACGGTCACCACCTCGAAGAGGTTGCGTTCACAGTAGAATCGCGCCGCCATGACCGAGCTCACCCTCTTCAATACTCTCGGGCGCAAGCTCGAGCCGTTCCATCCCCTCGTCCCGGGCGAGGCCCGCGTCTACATCTGTGGCCCGACGGTCTACAACGAGGTCCACATCGGCAACCTCCGCACCTTCCTGTTCGGGGACCTGCTGCGGCGCAGCCTCCGGTATCTCGGCTTCCGGGTCACCCAGGTGATGAACCTGACCGACGTCGACGACAAGACCATCCAGGGGGCGCACAAGGCGGGCGTCTCGCTCGCCGAGTACACGGAGCCGTTCATCCAGACCTTCCTGCGCGACCTGGACACGCTGCACGTGGAACGGGTCGAGCACTTCCCCAAGGCGACCGATCACATCGCCGAGATGATCGCCCTCATCGAGACGCTGATCGCCAACGGCCACGCCTACGAGACCGACGGCTCGGTCTTCTTCAAGATCGCCAGCGATCCCCGCTATGGCAGCCTCTCCGGCTTCGATCTCGACGCCGCGCGCCAGGGCGAGCGGGTGGCGAGCGACGAGTACGGCAAGGAGGACGTGCGCGACTTCGGGCTCTGGAAAGCGGTGAAGCCGGGCGAGCCCTCCTGGGATTCTCCCTGGGGACCGGGGCGCCCCGGCTGGCACATCGAGTGCTCGGCGATGAGCATGAAGTACCTCGGCGAGACCTTCGACCTCCACTGCGGCGGCGTCGACCTGATCTTCCCGCACCACGAGAACGAGATCGCCCAGAGCGAGTCGGCTACGGGGAAGCCGTTCGTCAGGACCTGGCTGCACGCCGAGCACCTGATCGTCGACGGCGCGAAGATGTCGAAGTCGCTGGGCAACCAGTACACCCTGCCCGATCTGCTGGCGCGGGGGCGCTCGCCGCGCGCCCTGCGCTACCTGTTCCTCTCGGTCCAGTACCGGCAGAAGCTCAACTTCACCTTCGAGTCGCTGGACGGCGCCGGCGGTGCCCTGCGGCGGGTCGACGAGATGCGCTTCCGCCTCCAGCACGCCGAGGAGAAAGGGGAGGCCGATGCCCGCCTCGCCGAGGCCGGCGACCGGCTGCGCCGCGACTTCGCGGCCGGCCTCGCCGACGACCTCAACTTCGCCGTCGCCCTCGCCGCCCTGTTCGCCTACGTCAAGGAGGCGAACCGGACGATCGAGGAGAAGCGGGTCGGCGAGGGGGACCGCCAGCGCATCCTCGACGCGTTGAAGGACGTCGACCAGGTGCTGGGCGTGCTCGATCCCGCCGACTGGCCCGAGGGCAAGCCGGAGGAGGACGACTCCGCCGAGATCGAGGGGCTGATCCAGGCGCGCAACGACGCCCGCAAGAATCGCGACTTCAAGGAGTCCGACCGCCTCCGCGACGAGCTCGCCGCCCGCGGCATCGTCCTTGAGGACACGCCGGGGGGAACCCGCTGGAAGCGGCGCTAGGAGCCGCTTGACCGGCGACTTCCGCGCGCAGCCCGACGCCCGCGCCCGCGGCAGGGTGGGGGAGGACGAGGCCGTCCGCTGGCTCGCGACCCAGGGCTACGAGATCCTCGGCCGCAACGTCGTCAACCACGGCGGCGAGATCGACGTCGTGGCGATGGAGGCGGGCACCCTCTGCTTCGTCGAGATCAAGGCGCGGGCCGGCGACCGCTACGGGCCGGCGATCGCGGCGGTCGGCTTCGCCAAGCAGCGCCGCCTCTCCCGCGCCGCCGCCCTCTACCTGACCGCCCGCGGCTGGCACAACCGCGCCTGCCGCTTCGACGTTCTCGGCCTCGACCGCGAGGAGAACGGCTGGCGCTACACCCTGATCCGCGACGCCTTTCCCTACAATCCCGGGCCTGTCCGCCGCCGCTGGTAGCCGCGCGCGGGGAGGTGGCTTGACAGCCCCCGGTGCCATGACTATCCTGTGCGAGCTTGTTGGGCGGGAATAGCTCAGTGGTAGAGCACAACCTTGCCAAGGTTGGGGTCGCGGGTTCAAATCCCGTTTCCCGCTCCAGATTTTGTGATTCTAGAACCCGGACGTCTTCCGCGTTCTGCCAGGAATCCGGGGCCGCGCGAGCGGCCCCAGCCCGTCTTCGGCGACGTAGCCAAGTGGTAAGGCGAGGGTCTGCAAAACCCTTATCCACCGGTTCGAATCCGGTCGTCGCCTCCAACATCTCTCCCCACCGCACGTGAACCGCGATCCGCAGCGGACCGGTCTTCCCCCCGGCCAGACGGCCACCCAGAAATTTCCCGTGGTCGGCGAGCTCGCTCCCGCGCCCGAGGCGCTCGACCTCGCGGGGTGGCGGCTGGCCGTCGACGGGCTGGTGGATCGCCCCCTGACTCTCACCCTCGCCGAAGTCCTCGCCCTGCCGCAGAGCGAGCTGGTGGCGGACATCCACTGCGTGACGAGCTGGAGCCATTTCGGGATGCGCCTCCAGGGAGTGCCGCTGGCGGTGGTGCTCGACCACGCCGGTCCCCGTCCCGAGGCCCGTTTCGTCCGTTTCGAGGCCTACTCGCCGCGCCGGCACGACACCTCCCTGCCGTTCGACCTCGCCCGCGCCGACACGTGGCTGATCCACGGCCGCGACGGCGAGCCGCTCACCCCCGAGCACGGCTTTCCGCTGCGCACCGTGACCCCCTCCCGCTACTTCTACAAGAGCCTCAAGTGGGTGCACCGGATCGAGCTGCTGGCCGAGGATCGGTTGGGCTACTGGGAGCGGGAGTCGAGCTACCACAACCACGCCGATCCCTGGCCGGGCGACGAGCGCTTCGTCAGCGGCTCGCTGCCGCCGGAGAAGCTCCGGGCGCTCCGCGAGGCGGCGAGCTACATTCCCTATCGCGGTCCCCGGAAGGTGGTGGTGAGCGCCGACCTGCGCGGCTGGGAACCGAAGACCCGGAATCTCGGCGACCTCCATCTCAAGAACTGCGACCTGCGCGGCGCACGCTTGGCAGGGGTCGATCTGCGCGGAGGCAACCTGAGCCTCTCCGACCTGCGGGACGTGGATCTGGCGGGCGCCGACCTGCGCGGCGCCGATCTCGAGGGGGCCGATTTTTCCGGCGCCGATCTCCGGGGAGCCGACCTGCGCGACACGTTTCTCTCGGCCACCAAGTTCTTCGACGACGAGCGCGAGGCCCGGGTCGAGGGTCTGCGCTGGGAGGGGAGCCGCGGTCTC